>NZ_DAIQAT010000196.1:0-5872 GCF_036781545.1 Tabrizicola sp. | reverse complement strand
TCGCGCAGCCGTTCCAGATAGGGCAGGATCTCCGCCTTCCGCGCCTCGTCCAGCGCGGCAAGAGGTTCATCCATCAGCAGGAGCCGCGGGTTCGACAGGATCGCCCGCCCGATCGCCACCCGCTGCTTCTCGCCCCCCGACAGCCCGCCCGGTCGCCGCTCCAGCAGGGCGCCGATCCCCAGAAGATCTACGATCCGCGGCAGCTCCACCCCCGCCGTCCGCGGCGCGAACCAGCGGCCGTAGAGCAGGTTCTGGCGGACGGTCAGATGCGGAAAGAGCCGCCCGTCCTGGAAGACATAGCCCATCCGGCGGCGATGCGGCGGCAGCGCGATCCCGGCGGCGGTGTCCAGCACTATGGTCCCGTCGATCACGATCCGCCCCCGGTCCGGCCGCAACAGCCCCGCGACGGCGTTGACGACGGTCGACTTCCCCGAGCCCGACCGCCCGAACAGTGCCGTCACCCCGGAAGGCGCCTCGAAATCCACGTCCAGGGAGAACCCGCCGAAGCGATGGCCAAGGGAGACGGAGAGCGTCATCCGCCTGCGATCCTGCGCGCCACGGCGCGGCTCAGCCATTCCGACAGAAGCAGCGCCGCCATGGCGACGGCGATGGAGACCAGCACCAGCCGGAACGCCTGCGGCTCGCCCCCCGGAACCTGGAGGAAGGCATAGATCGCAGAGGGAAGGGTCTGGGTCTGGCCGGGGATGTTCGAGACGAAGGTGATCGTCGCGCCGAACTCGCCCATCGCCTTGGCGAAGGCCAGGATCGCCCCGGCGATGATCCCCGGCAGGATAAGCGGCAGGGTGACAGTGGCGAAGACCCAGAGCCGGGGCGCGCCGAGCGTACTCGCCGCCTCTTCCAGCTTCGGATCCACAGCCTCGACTGCCAGCCGGATCGCGCGGACCATCAGTGGGAAGGCCATGACCGAAGCGGCCAGCGCGGCCCCGGTCCAGCGGAAGGCGAAGACGATGCCGAACCACTGGTCGAGATACTGGCCGACAAACCCCTTGCGGCCAAAAGTCAGAAGGAGAAGGTAGCCCGTCACCACCGGCGGCAGGATCAGGGGCAGGTGCACCAGGCCGTTCAGGATTTGGCGTCCCCAGAACGACCAGCGCGCCAGCGCATAGGCCACGAAAATGCCCAGCGGCAGGCTGACGAGCGTCGCCCAGAGGGAGACCCGCAGCGAAAGCTCTACCGCGCGCCATTCATCTGCCGAGAGTGCGTCCAGCATCAATCCTTCCCGCCGTCCCCGAGCCTTCACAGGGACAAACCTTGCCCGGACCTTCGCATCCGCCGGGCCTTCCGACAATGGTTGCGGTGCCTGTCCGCCCGGTCCTTCGCCCTTGCCACCCCATATCCTAAATCGCGCGTGCTTCGGAATCAGGCGCGCGAGGCGATATCCGCCAGCCGCAACGGCATGACGCGCGGCGACCCAGGGGATCACCGCGCGCCATGCAAGCTTGTAACCCTGCCGAAGAAACCGGCAGGGGTCGCAATCAGAACTTGGTCTGCGCGGTCAGGAAGAAGGTCCGGCCTGCCTCGGGATAGCCAGCCACCACCTCGACGTTGCGGTCGAAGATGTTGCGCACCGCGAAATCGACCGAGGCCTTCGGCGTCACCGCCCAGCTGGCGCTGAGATTGGCCAGGCCGAAACCGCCTGTCTTCAGATAGGTATAGGTCGGGCTCGCCGTCCGCGGCTGGCCCGCGGCCGGATCCGACCAGCGCGAGCCGAAGATCTCCAGCGAGGGAGACACCGTCAGGCTGTCCGTCGCCTGCCAGTCCATCGCGAGGTAGGCCTTGTGCCGGGGAATGTCGGCGATCCGCAGTCCGGTGATCGACGGGTCCATGATGCTGGCGTCGAGATAGGTGTAGTTCGCCGAAAGGCCGAGACGGTCGTTCACCGTCCAGTTGGCCGCCACTTCGACCCCCTTGTAGACCCCCTTGCCGACGTTCTGCTGCTGCCAGAGCGCGCCGCTGAAGGGAACCGCCTGGATCAGGTCGTCGACCTGGCTGTAGAAGATCGCGCCTTCCAGGCTGACCGGGCCGAGATCGCCCTTGTAGCCCAACTCGAAGTTGCCCGACCGCTCGGCCTTCAGGTCGGGATTGGGCTCCATCGTGCCGAAGCGGGTGCTGAACCGGTGGAAGAGCGTCGGGAAGCTGGTGCGCGAGGAGAAGCTGGCATGGAATTCGCCACCCGCCTCGGGCGCCCAGATCGCGGCAATCTGCCAATCCACCGCATCGGTCTCGGCGGTCGGGCGACCGGCGCTGACCGAGCTGCGCTTGGCTTCCAGCACCTTGGCCTTGTTGTAGCTGAGCCCGCCGACGATGCGCAGCGTATCGCTGAGCCGCCAGGTGTCCTCGACAGCAAAGGACAGGGTTTCTTCCTTGCTGTGCTCGGTCGGGTCAGGCGGGGTGACCAGGCTCGGGGTCGGGAAGTTGGTTTCCTTGTGGACGTCGCTGCGGTAATGCGCCGCGACCTTCAGGTCATGCGCCCCCAGCGTCAGGCCGTATTCCGCGCTGACCCCCAGCGAATAGTCGTCATAGACGCTGTTGAAGGCCCGGCCCACGGTCTGGGCGTTGTGCAATGCGTTGTTCCAGGCCGACAGCGTGTTGTCGAAGGTGTTGTAGTAGAGCTTCGTCTTCACATAGCCGGTGTCGAGTTCGGTATGGGAGTAGAAGGCGAGGCTCGCGATGTCCCACTCCGGCCAGGTCCAGTCGCGCTGCGACCCTGTGGGACGAGGACCGGTGCCCGTGTCCATCGGCAGAAGCGTGCTGTAGGGCGCGTTCTTCGACCCGGTCTGCACGGTATAGCTCAGCACATATTCGTCGGTGTCGTTAGGCGTGTAGCCGAACTTCAGGTTCACCCGTGAATCCGAGGTATCGGCATTGTTGCGCAGGCCCCCGTCCTCGTTCGGGACGGGCACGAAATCGCGCGACAGCCAGAAGCCGTCGCTGGCGCGCTTCATCAGGCTGGCCTGGGCATACCACTTGTCCTGCCGGGTGCCGAAGGACAGATAGCCGCTGTGGCCCGAGATATCGCCACCATTGCCAGCCTCGATCCCCAGCCGTGCCTCGCCCTCGAATTTCTCGGTGGGTGTCCTGGTGACAAGGTTGATCGCGCCGCCCAGGCCACCCGGCCCGTTCAGAACCGAGACATAGCTCTTCTGCACCTGGATTTCCGCGAGGTCCGGCGTCAGGAAGCGGCCGTAGTCCAGCCTGTTGTCGGCAGGCAGGAAGATGCGGATGCCGTCGATCGACAGCGGCACATGCCAGCGCCCGAAGCCGCGCACATAGACCGAGCGTTCGTTGCGCGACCCGCCGCCAGTGCTGATGGAGGTGACGCCGGGCAGCGTGGCCAAGGCCTCGTCCAGCGTCGGGCGCCCCGCCTTCTTCGCGGCGTCGCCGGTGATGGTGGTATGGGTGCCGCCCTGACCCTCTTCATCCTCGCCGATGTAGATGGTGCCCAGAAGGAAGGTGTCGGACCATTTCGGATCGGCCAGCGCGGGCGATGCGGAAAGGCCGGGGATCGCCATTCCGGCCAGGATCAGCCGGTGCAGCAGGGATTTGGGCAGGGTCATTCGGGTCTTCTCCTCCTCAGGCGCAGCCTTCGGGGAAGGTCTGGCGAATCGTTATGTTTAAGGAAACATATCCAGTCCGATGGGCAAGCCGGTGCGATCCGACCGCCACTCTGCTGTGGCATTCTTGCAGCAGGGGCCTTGCCGCAGGATCGGGGCCCTGCCGAGAGGGGTCTGCACGGTTTCCTGCTTGAAAGCGGGACCAGATATGTTCCATCATACCTATCGACCCCGCGAAAGGGGCATCCGGAAAGCGCAGGACCCGATGGACATCCGATACGTCAGTTCCGACCAGGATCAGCAGACCAACCTCATCCTCGCCACCGTCGCCGAACGGGCGGCGGCAGAGGGAATCCAGCTTGCGGGCACGGTGCAGCCGGTGATGGGCGATGCGCCGCAGCAGAAATGCGAGATCGTGCTGCGCCTTCTGCCGGACGGCCCGATCCGCAACATCAGCATGGATCTCGGTCCCGGCGCGACCGGCTGCCGACTGGACGCGGGTGCGCTGGAACAGGCGGTGCTCGAGGTGCAGGCCCGCATGGCCGGCGCCGAGGGGCTTGTCGTCAACAAGTTCGGCAAGCAGGAGGCGGCGGGGCGCGGACTGGTGGACATCATCAGCCAGGCCTGCGCGGCGGGCCTGCCGGTGCTGGTCGGCGTCTCGCCCGAATGGCGCGCGGCTTTCCTGGCCTTCGCCAGCGGCACGGCAGAGCCGCTGCCAGCCGATGCCGACCGGGTGATGGACTGGCTGCGTGCCGCCTGCCGTGCGCAGGCGGCCTGACCTGAAGGGAGAAATCGCATGAAACTCAGCGCCCGCAACGTCCTGCGCGGCACGGTGGTCGAGATCGTCACCGGAGCCGTGACCAGCCATGTCCGGATCGACATCGGCGGTGCCATCGTCACCGCCTCGATCACCAATGACGCGGTGCGAGAGCTTGGCCTCGCCGTGGGCAAGCCCGCCGCCGCCGTGGTCAAGGCCTCGGACGTCATGGTCGGGGTCGATGACTGAAGCCCTCGCCGACCCGCTGCGCCCGCATGAGGAGACCGTCGCCCTGCCCGGGGGCTTCGACGCGGGCCTCTGGTTCATCGGGCGCATCCGCACGCCATGGGCCAGCCGCAGCGACTGCCCCAAGCGCGGCGATGCCGAGGCTGGCCCGCCCTGCCGGATCGAGGTCGACCCGCGCTGGACGCTGGCGCTGGACGGGATCGGCAAGCACGAGAACCTTCAGGTCCTGTACTGGATGCACCTCTCGCGCCGCGATGCCGTGCGGCAGAACCCGGCCTTTGCCGACCGCTCCATCGGCACCTTCGCCATCCGCTCGCCGCTGCGTCCCAATCCCGTCGCCTCGTCCGTGGTGCGGCTGCTGGCGGTGGAAGGAAATATCCTGACCGTCCGCGGCCTCGACTGCGTGGACGGCACGCCGCTCATCGACCTCAAACCCGAATTCGGAGCCCTCTGGTGCAATACTTCCCAGCAAAAGCGCTGAAAGGCGCGATCCTTGCCGCGCTGACGGCGCTTCCCGCGCTGGCCTTCGACGGCCGCCCCGTCACCGATGCGACGGGCCGCGAGGTGATGGTTCCGGTGAACCCGGCAAGGGTCTTCGCCGCCGGGCCGCCCGCCTCGACGCTGCTCTATGTGCTGAAGCCCGAGGCGATGGTCGGCTGGGTCCGCGCCCCGAAAAAGGGCGATCTTCCTTACCTGCGGCCCGAAGCGGCGGCGCTGCCGGAACTGGGTCAGTTGACCGGCAAAGGCGACACGCTGAACCTCGAGGTGCTGCTGACCACCACGCCCGACCTGATCCTGGACTATGGCACGGTGAACGACACCTACAAGGACCTCGCAGCCCGGGTGCAGGATCAGTCTGGCGTGCCCTATGTGCTGATCGACGGTTCCTTCGCGATGCTGCCGCAATCCATCCGCCAGATGGGCGACGTGCTGGCGGTGCCCGAACGGGCAGAGACACTGGCCGCCTATGCGGAAAGCGCCCTGGCCGAGACCGACGCGCTGCTGGCAGGCATCCCCGAGGACCAGCGTCCCTCGGTCTATCTCGCCCGCGGGCCGGAAGGGCTGGAAACCGCGACCAGGGGTTCGATCAACGCCGAGATCATCGAGCGGGTCGGCGGCCGCAACGTGGCGGAAGAGGGGACCGGCAACCTTGCCACCGTCAGCCCGGAACAGGTGCAGGCCTGGGCGCCGGATGTGATCATCACCATCGACCGCGACTTCGCCGCCAATGTCGGCGGCATGCCGGAGTGGCAGGGCATCCCGGCGGTGGCGAATGGCCGGGTCTACCTGGCCC
>NZ_DAIQAT010000195.1:0-5932 GCF_036781545.1 Tabrizicola sp. | reverse complement strand
GCGCGAGGACAAGCTTTCCGTGAAAAAACCAGAGTCGCGGGGGGAGGCGGGCATGCGTCAGGTCCTCGTGGCAAGGGGAAGCGTGGGGAGAAGTTGCGGGGTATTTAGACCAGCCATTCGGGACGGGAAAGGCAAGAAAGCGACAGGTTCCGTCTTGCGCGCGAAATCGGAAGAGGGCGGGCAGGCGGACGGGGGTTGAGTTTGCCGGGCCGGGCGGCCAAGACTGGCCGCACAACAGCGGGGTGGCCAGCACATGCAGCGGGAGCGGATCCGGTTCACGGCCTCGAAGGCCCCGGCGGCGGTGGCGGCGTTCCGGGCGCTGACGGCGGCCTATGGGCAGGCGGATGCGCGGCGGGCCGAGGTCATCGTGGCGCTGGGCGGTGACGGGTTCATGCTGCAGACGCTGCACGCGGCGCATGGGCGGCGGCTGCCGGTCTACGGGATGAACTGCGGCACCATCGGCTTCCTGATGAACGTCTATGCGCTGGAGGACCTGCCTGCGCGGCTCAAGGCGGCGGAGGAGACGGTGATCAATCCCCTGGCGATGCGGGCGGAGAATGCGAAGGGGAAGGTGACCGAGGCGCTGGCGATCAACGAGGTCTCGCTGCTGCGCCAGGGGCCGCAGGCGGTGAAGCTGCGGGTCTCGGTCGACGGACGGGTGCGGCTGGAGGAACTGGTCTGCGACGGGGCGCTGGTCGCCACACCGGCGGGATCGACGGCCTACAACTATTCCGCCCACGGGCCGATCCTGCCCATCGGGTCGGATGTGCTGGCGCTGACGGCGATGTCGGCCTTCCGGCCCCGACGCTGGCGGGGCGCGCTTCTGCCCCGGACGGCGGTGGTGCGCTTCGATGTGGTCGAGGGCGAGAAGCGGCCGGTGATGGCGGATGCCGACAGCCGGTCCTCGACCCGGGACGTGATCAGCGTCGAGGTGCGGTCGGAGGAAAGCGTGAGCCACCGGCTGCTGTTCGACCCCGGCCACGGGCTGGAGGAACGGCTGATCGGCGAGCAGTTCGTCTGAGGGGCGGCTTGCTCCCCGTGCGACGTCGTCGTCGTGAGACGAAGCTGTCGGGGAGCGGTCAGCTGGCCTTGGCGCTCCAGGCCTCGATCTTGCGGTAGAGGGTGGAGGGCGAGACGTCGAGCACCCGCGCGGCCTTGGGGATTGAGCCGCCGTGCAGCGTCAGCGTCGCCTCGATCAACCGGCGCTCGGCCTCGGCGAGCGAGAGGCCGAGGAGCGAGTCGGCGGTCAGGATCTCGATGCCCGGCGCAGGGGGCGCGGGCGGTTCGGGCAACAGTTCTTCCTCGGCAAGGCCGGGGGGCAGCATCTGGGGCGTGACCCAGCCGCCCTGGTTCAGCACCACCACGTTGCGCATGACGTTCAGCAGCTGGCGCACGTTGCCGGGCCAGGGCAGCGCCTGCATCAGGCTGCGCACCGACGGGTCGAGGCCGTGGAACTGGCGGCCCTCTTCCTGGGCGAAGCGGGCGAGCGCCGCCTCGGCGATCTCGATGACGTCCTGACCGCGGTCGCGCAAGGGCGGCATGTGGATCGGCACGACGTAGAGACGGTAATACAGGTCCTCGCGGAAATGCCCGCGGCGAACGGCATCCAGCGGGTCGCGGTTGGTGGCGCAGACGATGCGGACGTTGACCTTGCGGGGGCGCGTGGCCCCGACCGGCTGGACGGTGGAGGTCTGCAGGAAGCGCAAAAGCTTGGTCTGCAGCGCCGGGGCCATCTCGCAGATCTCGTCGAGGAAGAGCGTGCCGCCATCCGCCGCCGCGGCCGCGCCGGGCTTGTCCGAGATGGCGCCGGTGAAGCTGCCTTTCATGTGGCCGAAGACTTCGCTTTCCAGCAGGTCCTGCGGGATCGCCCCGCAGTTCAGCGCGATGAAGGGGCCGGTCGCGCGGTTGGAATTGGCATGGACGGCCAGCGCGCAAAGCTCTTTCCCGGTGCCGCTTTCGCCGGTGATGAAGACGGTGGCCATCGAGCGGGCGACCGAGGCGATCGTGCCGTGGATGCGCTTCATCGCGTCGGACGAGCCGATGAAGCCCGAGCTTTCGGCGATCTGCCCGGCGTCGCGGCTGCGGGTGGCGGGGGCCAAGGGATCGGCGGGTTTCGGCGCCTCGCGCGGGTTGGCTTCGGCCAGCGCGTTCTGCACGGCCGAGAGGAACTTGCCCTCGTCGAAAGGCTTGACCAGGAAATCATGCGCGCCGGCCCGCATCGCCTCGACCGCGCGGTTGACCGAGCCGTTGGCGGTGATGGCGATGACCCGGGTCTCGGGCTGCAGCGCCTGGATTTCCTGCATCACCTCCAGCCCGTCGCGGTCGGGCAGGATGAGGTCGAGGAGGACGACCATCGGGCGGTGAAGGCGGAACTGTTCCAGCCCCTCGGCGGCGCTGGCCGCGGTGGCGACGCGGTGGCCCGCGGTGGCGAGGATCGAGCGGTAGACCATCTGCAGCGAGAGCGTGTCTTCGACCAGCAGCACCGAGGGGCGGGAGAGCAAGGTGGAGGATTTCATCAGGCGTTACCAAAAGGCGGCCGGGTGGCGCGGATCAACTGGATCAGGGTGACAAGCTCGCCTGCCAGGGGTGGCATCAGCGCATCCAGTGCGTCGCGGTCCTGGCGGTGGGCGATGGCGTTCAGGTTTTCCGACATCGCCTGCAAGGACAGCGCGCCGACCGAGCCGGCAAGCGAGATCAGCACATGGCTGCCTTCGCGCAGGCGCTTCCAGTCGGACTGGAGGGCGCCGGTTTCCAGCAGGTCCTGGGTGGCGATCAGGTCCTCGGTCAGCCGGGCCAGAAGTTCGACGGCAAGTTCGGGGCCGGTGATGTCAAGGAGATGGCCGAGGCGTGAGGGGTCGAAGTCACCAAGCGGCGACGCCGGGGCGCGGGGCGCCATCAGCCGGGCAAGAGCATCCTCGATCACGTAAAGTTCGGCCTTCTGGTCAGCGGTTTCAAGATACGGGCGCAGCGCCTGGACCGCGCGGCGCAGGTCTTGCAGCGGACCCTGCATCGGATCCTCGGGCGCGGTGTCGGGGAGCGTCATCCGGTCAGGGTGCGGTCTGCGGGAATCTTTGCATAATGCAAAGATTGCCTCAGGTTCCGCGCCCTGTCCAGTGCCGCGTCACCGGGCGAGGCCCAGGCTTTGCAGGGCGGTGGTGATCTCGTCCAGGATGACGGGATCGTCGATGGTCGCCGGCATCTTCCACGGCTGGCTGTCGGCGATCTTGACCATGGTCCCGCGCAGGATCTTGCCGGAGCGGGTCTTGGGCAGGCGGTCCACCACCACCGCGCGCTTGAAATCGGCGACCGGGCCGATCTGGTCGCGCACCAGCTTCACACATTCCTGCACCACCTCGGCATGGGGCCGGTTCGACCCCTTGTTGAGGCAGAGGAAGCCCAGCGGCGACTGGCCTTTCAGCTCGTCCGCCACGCCGATCACCGCACATTCGGCCACATCCTTGTGGCTGGCCAGCACTTCCTCCATCGCGCCGGTCGAAAGGCGGTGGCCCGCGACGTTGATCACGTCGTCGGTGCGGGCCATGATGTAGAGATAGCCGTCGGCGTCGACATAGCCCGCGTCGCCAGTCTCGTAGTAGCCGGGGAAGTGGTTGAGGTAGCTTTTCAGGAAGCGATCCTCGGCGTTCCAGAGCGTTGGCAGCGTGCCGGGGGGCAGGGGCAGCCTGACGGCGATGGCGCCAAGGGTTCCGGGCGAAACCGGGTGGCCGCCTTCGTCCAGCACCTGCACGTCATAGCCGGGCATGGCGACAGAGGGGCTGCCGATCTTGACCGGAAGTTGTTCGATCCCCAAGGGGTTCGCGGCAATGGCAAAGCCGGTTTCGGTCTGCCACCAGTGGTCGATCACGGGCACGTTCAGGTGCTTCTGCGCCCAGTGGATCGTGTCGGGATCGGCGCGCTCGCCTGCCAGGTAAAGCGCCTGGAGGCCGGGGAGGTCCGGGACAAGCTTGCCTTCCGGGTCCTCGCGCTTGATGGCGCGCAGCGCGGTGGGGGCGGTGAAGAAGCTTTTGACCTTGTGCTCGGCGATGACGCGCCAGAAGGCGGCGGCATCGGGCGTGCCGACGGGCTTGCCCTCGTAGACGACCGTGGTGCAGCCCGCGATCAGCGGGGCATAGCAGATGTAGCTGTGGCCGACGACCCAGCCCACGTCACTGGCCGCCCAGAACACGTCGCCCGCGCCCACGTTGTAGATCGCGCGCATGGTCCAGTTCAGCGCCACCAGATGCCCGGCGGTGGGACGGACCACGCCCTTCGGCGCCCCGGTGGTGCCGGAGGTATAAAGGATATAGGCTGGGTGGTTGCCCTCGACCGGCACGCAGTCGGCAGGGGTGACGCCATACTGGAACTCGTGCCAGGCGACATCGCGGCCGGGGGTGAGCTTCGCCACCTCCTGCTCGCGCTGGAAGATCACGCAGAAGTCTGGCTTGTGGTCGGCCATCTCGATGGCGGCGTCGAGGAGCGGCTTGTAATGAACCACGCGCAAGGGTTCGATCCCGCAGGAGGCGGCGATGATCGCCTTGGGGGTGCAGTCGTCGATGCGGACGGCAAGTTCATGCGCCGCGAAGCCGCCGAAGACGACGGAATGGATCGCCCCCAGCCGGGCGCAGGCGAGCATCGCCTCCAGCGCCTCGGGGACCATGGGCATGTAGATGATGACGCGGTCGCCCTTCTGGACGCCCTTGGCCTTCAGCGCCCCGGCCAGACGGGCGACGCGGTCCTGCAATTCGGCATAGGTGATGACATGCTTCGTCCCCGTCACCGGGCTGTCATGGATGATGGCGGGCTGCTTGCCCCGGCCCGCGACGACATGGCGGTCGACGGCGTTCCAGCAGGTGTTGACGGTCGCGTCGGTGAACCATTCGTAAAGCGGCGCGCGAGAGGCGTCGAGCGCGCGGGTCGGCTTCGTCACCCAGTCGATGCCGTTCGCGGCGGTCAACCAGAAGCCTTCCGGGTCGTCCTGCCAGCTTTTGTAGATCTGTGCGTAGCCCATCGCGATCTCCCCCCGCCGATGTCTCCTCGCGCCGGTGGTATGCCATGGGATGCCGGTCGCGCAACGGTGTTACCGGCAACAGCCTGCGACAGATTTGCAGAATTTGCCGGTTGGAGGTGGGAAGATTTGCAAAATTGGCTTCTTCTGAGAGCAGCTGAGGCAAGCATCATGGATTTTGCAAAATGGGAAGAATCACTTGCCGGTTCGACCCGGTCCAATGATGAGACGAACCAGTAGTCCGACCACAGATCCAAGAGCGATAAAGAACACAAGGTATGAGGCTGCTGATCGCCAACCTTCTGACGTCGGCAGTCCACCACTCAGGAACGCCTCGTTGCTCTGACTTAGCCCTACATTCCCAGAGAGGCTGATACTTCCAACAAGAAGCCCGGCCAGCAATGCCATCGTCGCGGCTACCATCGCGCCGCTCGCAACCGCACCTCTCCAACTTACCGGGTTGCGCATCAGGTCGGACAGGATCGGTCCACCGAGCAGCCAGCAAGCCAATAGGGCTAGGGGAAAGAGAGCGAGGGCGAAAATGAAGAATTTCGAAGTGTCAGGTGGGGCGCCATGCCTGACGATTTCCCATGCCATGACACCTAGCCATCCCAGGACAGCGGAAAGCAGGATAGCCCATCGTCGCTGTGACGCGGTGTAGGGCCCGTCACCCATAATGCGCCACGGGCGTCCCGGCGATGGCGGACATGTTCAGCAACCCCCGCGCCGTGATCGCCGGGGTCACCACATGCGCCTTGTTGCCCATGCCCATCAGGATCGGCCCGACCTCCAGCCCTCCCGCCTTGACCTTCAGGATGTTGCGCACGCCCGAGGCCACTTCGGACGACGCGAACACCAGCACGTTCGCTCCGCCCTCGTAGCGCGAGCCCGGCAGCAGGCGGTCGCGGATCGACTGGTCGAGGGCCGCGT
>NZ_DAIQAT010000194.1:0-5940 GCF_036781545.1 Tabrizicola sp. | reverse complement strand
GGTCGGTTCGTCGAGCAGCAGGATCTTCGGTTGCAGCATCAGGGCACGGGCGATGGCGACGCGCTGGCGCTGGCCGCCGGAGAGCTGGTGCGGATAGCGGAAGCGGAAGCCGGGGGGCAGGCCCACGTCGACAAGCGCCTGCATGACGCGGGCGTCGCTGTCCCGCAGGCCATGGATGGCGAGGGGTTCAGAGAGCGTGCGGTCGATGGTGTGGCGGGGGTGCAGGCTGGCGTAGGGGTCCTGGAAGACCATCTGCACCTGCGCGGCAAAGCCCGCGCCGCGCGGGTTGGGCAGCGGCTGGCCGCCGATGCGGATGGTGCCGCCAGTGACGGGAGCGAGGCCACAGATCGCGCGCAGGATGGTGGACTTGCCAGAGCCGCTTTCGCCGACGAGGCCGTAGCTTTCGCGTTCCTCTACCTTGAGGCTGACGCCCTCGACCGCATGGACGAGGCGGCCCTGGGCGCGGAACGTGACGGAGAGGTTGTCGATCTCGATCAGGCTCATGGCAGGCCTCCGGCCCGAGAGCACGCCGATTTCTTCAAAGAAATCGGCGCGGAGCCTTTGAAGGCTCCGGTCCGGAATTTTCGAAAATTCCGGTGTGGTGGCAAAGCGTGTCTCATTCCGCCCAGGCCCCAGTGCGGTCCAGTCCCGGCAGCGGTCCCCGCGGGCCACCGATGCGGGGCAGGCAGTTCAAGAGGCCGCGGGTGTAGGGATGTTTTGCGTCCAGCAGCTGGCCCGCCGCGACTTCCTCGACGATGCGGCCCTTGTACATGACCAGCACCCGGTCGCAGAAACGGGCGACAAGACGCAGGTCGTGGCTGATGAAGATCAGGCTCATGTTGCGGTCGCGCACGAGGTTGTCGAGGATCGAGAGGACCTCGGCCTGAACGGTGACGTCGAGCGCGCTGGTCGGTTCGTCGGCGATCAGGAGGTCGGGCTCGGGGATCAGCATCATCGCGATCATCACCCGCTGGCCCATGCCGCCGGACAGTTCGTGCGGATAGGCGTCCATCACCCGCTCGGGGTCGCGGATCTGCACCGCCTTCAGCGCGGCCAGCGCCTTGGCCTTGGCATCCGCGCGACCCAGCCCGTCGCGCAGGCGCAGGCCCTCGGTCAGCTGGCGGCCCACGGTCATGACGGGATTCAGCGAGAACTTCGGGTCCTGCATGATCATGCCGATGCGCTTGCCGCGCAGGGCGCGCATGTCGCGTTCGCTGGCAGCCATCAGATTCTGGCCGTCGAAGGTCATCCGGTCGGCCTCGATCCGGCCCGGCGGGCGGATCAGGCGCAGGACGGCGCGGCCTGTCATCGTCTTGCCCGAGCCGCTTTCGCCGACGATCCCCAGCCGTTCGCGGCCAAGGGAAAAGGAGACGCCGCGCACCGCCTGGACCGGGCCGGTCTCGGTGTCGAAGGTCACGCGGAGGTTCTTGACGTCGAGCAGGCTCATCGCGAAGCGCTCCTCGGGTCGAGGACATCGCGGAGGCCGTCACCAAGAAGGTTGAACCCGAGCGAGACGAGGAAGATGGCGAGGCCGGGCATGGTGGCGACCCACCACTGCTCGAACAGGAACTTGCGGCCGGAGGAGATCATCAGGCCCCATTCCGGCAGGGGCGGCTGCACGCCGAGACCCAGGAAGCCCAGGCCCGCGGCGATCAGGATTACCCCGGCCATGTCCAGCGTGACGCGGATGATGACCGAGGGCAGGCACATCGGCACGACATGGCCTGCAATGATCCGGGGGGCAGAGGCGCCTTGCAGGCGGATGGCGGCGATATAATCGGAGTTGCGGACGGTCATGGTCTCGGCTCGGGCGACACGGGCGTAGGGCGGCCAGGCGGTGAGCGCGATGGCGAGGACGGCGTTTTCGATACCCGGCCCCAGGACGGCAACGAGGGCGAGCGCGAGAATCAGGCGGGGGAAGGCGAGGAAGATGTCGGTGAGACGCATCAGGACCGCGTCGATCCAGCCGCCGAAATAGCCGGCGACGGTGCCGACGAGAAGCCCGATGACGGGGGCGGTCACGGCAACGAGGGCGATGATGTAAAGCGTGATCCGCGCGCCATAGATGATGCGGCTGAGGATGTCGCGGCCGAAATCGTCGGTGCCAAGCGGGTAGCCGGGAGTGCCGGGGGGCTTCAGCCGGTTGCCGAGGTTCTGCACGAAGGGGTCGTGCGGGGCGATCCAGGGGGCAAGCAGGGCGACGAGGAGTAGCACGCCGACGATGACCAGTCCGGCCATGGCCAGCCGGTTGCGGCGGATGCGGAGCCAGGCGAGCCACATCTGCCCGAGCCGCGCCTGACGGCGGGAGGAGGGGTTGGGGTCGGTGAGCCAGATGCGCAGCGCGGTCATGTGCGGGCCCGCGGGTCGACGAGCCGGTAGAGGAGGTCCGACGCCATGTTCAGGGTCACGAAGGCCACGCCGACGACCACGGTCCCGCCCAGCACGGCGGGCATGTCCGCGGCGAAAAGCGCATTGGTGATGTAGCTGCCAAGGCCGGGCCAGGCGAAGATCGTCTCGGTCAGAACCGACCCCTCCAACAGGTAGGCGTAGCTAAGCGCGATGACGGTGATCAGGGGCACCAGCACGTTCTTCATCGCATGGACCCAGATCACCCGCCATTCCGGCATTCCCTTCACGCGGGCGGTGGTGATGTATTCCTGGCCAAGCTCGTTCATCATGAAGCTGCGGGTCATCCGGCTGATGTAGGCCATGGAGACATAGCCCAGGAGACCCGCTGGCAGGATGATGTGGCTGACGGCATTGGCAAAGACATCCCAGGCGCCGTTGAGCGCCGCGTCGATCAGGATCATGCCGGTGTAGGGGGTCAGCGTGAACTCCATCATCATGCCGTAGGTCGGATCAAGCCGTCCCGGACCGGCGACCCAGCCGAGTTGGCCGTAGAAGACCAGCAGTCCGATCAGGCCCAGCCAGAAGATCGGCATGGAATAGCCCATCAGGCCGACGACGCGGACGATCTGGTCGGCAATGCTGCCGGGGCGGGTCGCGGCGAGAACCCCGGCGGGGACGCCGACGAGGGTGCCGAAGATCGTGCCCAGCGTCGCAAGCTCCAGCGTGGCGGGGAAGTAGCGGGCGATCTCGGAGGCGATGTCCTGGCCGGTGCGGATTGACCTGCCGAGGTCGCCGTGCAGGGCATCGCGGACGTAAATGTAGAACTGCTGCCACATCGGCAGGTCGAGGCCCAGCTTGTCGCGGATCGCCTGCATCTGCGCCGCCGTCGCGCGTTCGCCGACGATGGAGAGGACCGGGTCGATGGGCACCACGCGCCCGATGATGAAAGTGACGAGGAGAAGACCCAGTAGCGTGATCGCCAAGGTCAGAACTCCGACGCCGAACTGGCCGGACAGGCGCAGCAGGCGGCTTTCCTGCGGGAGGGTGGGGGTTCCGGTCATGCGGATAGGGGCCGCCCCGAGGGACGGCCCCATTGCCTTACTTGGTCACGGTCCAGTAGCTGGCCGAGTCGGTGGCCCCGCCAGCGTAGAAGCCGTTCACATTGGCGCGCATCGCGTCCTGCCGGGCCTGCTGGAACATCAGCACGAAGGCCGAATTGTCGCGCACCTTGCGCTGGATGTCGGCATACATCTCGGCCCGCTTGTCGCTGTCCTTCTCCTCGACGGCTGCGGCGGTCTCGGCATTCAGCGCGCCCGGATCCCATGCGGTGCGCCAAGCCAGGTAGCCCGTCGCATTCGCCTCGTCGCTGTTGTCGGGGTTCATCGCGAAGGTCGAGGCGTTGGTATGCGGGTCGGGATAGTCCGGTCCCCAGGTCTGCAGCGTGATGTCGTGGAGCCGCCCGCGATAGGTGGCCAGGCCCTGGGCGCCGTCGCCCACGTCGAGCACAAGGTTGATGCCGATCTGGGCAAAGCTGTTCTGGATCGCGGTGGCGATATCCATCCGTTCCTGGTTGTTCCGGACGGTGAATCCGATGTCGATCGGCAAGGTCAGGCCGGATTCGGCCATCAGCGCCTTGGCCTTCTCCAGGTCCAGCGCATAGGGGTTTTCATCCAGCGCGCCCAGGAAGCCGAGCGGCAGGAAGCTCTGGTGCACCACCCACTGGCCTTTCAGGATGCTGTCCTGCATCCCAGTGTAGTCGATGGCCCAGCGCATTGCCTCCTGCACCTTGGGATTGGCCAGTTCCGCCTTCTTCTGGTTCAGCGCCAGATAGTAGATCTGGCCGCCCACGTCGCCCTGCACCTTGATGTCGGGATTGCCGGAGATGCCCTCGATATCGGTCGGGGTCATCTCACGCGCGATGTCGATGTCGCCCTTTTCCAGCAGCAGGCGTTCGGTGGCGCCTTCGGGGATGTGCTGCATGAAGACGTTCTTGATCTTCGCGTCACCGCGCCAGTGGCCCTGACGGGCTTCCAGCACGTAACCTTCGTTCGGCTTGAAGCTTTTCAGCACATAGGCCCCGGTCCCGGCACTGTTGGCCTTGAGCCAGGCATTGCCCATGTCGCCCTCGACCTCATGCTCCATCACGGTCTTCATATCGACGATGTTGGCCACGCCCGCCGTCAGGCAGTTGTAGACGAAGGAGGGCGCATAGGCCTTGTCGGTCTTCAACGTGACGGTATCGCCGTCGAAGGTGATCATCTGGTCGACGTTCTCGGCCGTCAGGCCGAACTGGGTCAGGATGAAGGCCGGGGTCTTGTTCAGCTTGACGACGCGGCGCAGGGAGCCTGCCGCATCTTCCGCCGTCAGCGGGTTGCCGGAGGAGAAGGTGATCCCCGGCTTGATCTTGAAGGTGTAGGTCATGCCGTCATCGGCCACCGACCAGCTTTCGGCGAGGCCCGGAACCAGTTCGCCCGGCTTGGTCGGGTCAAGCTCGATCAGCGTGTCGTAGGTGTTGTTGTTCAGGTCGACGCCCGAGAATTCGAAGGCTTCGTGCGGGTCGATCGACACGATGTCGTCGATGGCATCCGCGACGACCAGCGTGTCGGCGGGCGTTTCCGCCATGAGCGCCATCGGCGAAGTGCCCATCATCAGCACCGCCACGGCCGCGGCACGGGCAAATCCATGCTTCAGCTGCATTATCCATCTCCCTGTGATTTGGTATCGCGGAGTCGGTTTCACCGCTTCCTGACCGAATGGACAAATCTGCCGCGCGGCTGTCAATCGAAATCCCCAACGGAGTGGAGAAAGGCTAGCGGGAAGCCGAAAGCGCGGCGGACCCGCGGAAGCAGCCGCACTTCTGCGGCACGCGATCAAGCAGAGTCAAATTCGATTGACAGACCAGTCAGTCGCCGGGAAAATGCGTCATACCGTCGCGCCTTGCGGCCGCGACGGAGATGCTTTGCAGCGGAGGTGGAATGACCGCACATCTGCCGTTCCCGACCGAACCCACGCCGAACAGCTGGGACCGTGGTGGCTTGCCCCCTTGGACCTATCATTCGGAGGCGGTGCTTGCGCTGGAGCGCAGCAGCGTCTTCCTGACCCATTGGCAGGTCGTCGGCCATGTCGGCGATCTGCCCCAGATCGGCGACTGGCTGACTTTCGACATCCTGGGCGAGCGCGCCGTGGTGATGCGCGGGCAGGACGGGGAGGTGCGTGCCTTCCACAACCTCTGCCGCCACCGGGGCGCGCGGGTGGTGGATGGGGTGCAGGGCAGTTGCCGGGGCGCCATCGTCTGCCCGTTCCACGGCTGGGTCTACAATCTTGACGGCACGCTGCGCGGGGCGGCGCGGCCGGAAAGCTTCGGCGGAATCGAACGCGAGCAGTTCGGCCTGAAACCCATCGAGATGGAGCTGTTCCACGGCTTCATCTTCCTGCGCTTCGAACCCGGGCCGCAGCCGCCGGTGGCCGACCTCCTCGCCCCCTTCGCCGCCGACTTCGCATCCTACCGCAGCGAGGCGCTGGTGTCGGACGGCCCGTCGCGCTGGATCACCGAACTGCCGGTGAACTGGAAATCGGTGCGCGACGTCGACA
>NZ_DAIQAT010000193.1:0-5953 GCF_036781545.1 Tabrizicola sp. | reverse complement strand
CATGTCCGACAAACCGAAACTGAAGCCCAAGGATGCGCCCGATCTGGGCCGGTTCGACTGGGAGGATGCCTTCCGGCTGAACGACCAGCTGTCCGAGGAAGAGCGGATGCTGCGCGACGCCGCGCGGGCCTATGCGCAAGAGAAGCTGCAACCGCGCGTCATCGCGGCCTATCGCGACGAGACCACCGATCCGGCGATCTTCCGCGAGATGGGCGAGATGGGGCTTCTGGGCGTGACGATCCCCGAGGAATACGGCGGGCTGGGCGCGTCCTATGTGGCCTATGGGCTGGTCGCGCGGGAAGTCGAGCGGGTCGATTCGGGCTATCGGTCGATGATGTCGGTGCAATCCTCGCTGGTGATGTATCCGATCTATGCCTATGGCACCGAAGCGCAGCGGCAGAAATACCTGCCGAAGCTGGCCTCGGGCGAATGGATCGGCTGCTTCGGGCTGACCGAACCCGATGCGGGGTCGGACCCGGCGGGGATGAAGACCACGGCGAAGAAGACGGCGAACGGCTATGTGCTGAACGGCGCGAAGATGTGGATTTCCAACGCGCCCATCGCCGATGTCTTCGTGGTCTGGGCCAAGTCCGAGGCGCATGGCGGCAAGATCAAGGGCTTTGTTCTCGACAAGGGCACCAAGGGGCTTTCGGCGCCGAAGGTGGGGGGCAAGCTGTCGCTGCGCGCCTCGATCACCGGCGAGATCGTGTTGAAGGATGTGGAAGTGGGCGAGGACGCGCTCTTGCCGCATGTCGAAGGGCTGAAGGGGCCGTTCGGCTGCCTGAACCGGGCGCGCTATGGCATCAGCTGGGGCGTGATGGGGTCGGCCGAATTCTGCATGGCGGCGGCGCGGCAATATGGGCTGGACCGCAAGCAGTTCGGCAAGCCCATCGCGGGGACGCAGCTTTATCAGCTGAAGCTGGCCAACATGCTGACCGAGATTTCGCTGGGGCTGCAGGCCTCCCTGCGGGTGGGGCGGCTGCTGGACGAGGCCAATGCGGCGCCGGAGATGATCTCGATCATCAAGCGCAACAACTGCGGCAAGGCGCTGGAGGCGGCCCGCTGGGCGCGCGACATGCATGGCGGCAACGGCATCCAGGAGGATTTCCAGGTCATGCGCCATATGGTGAACCTGGAGACGGTGAACACCTACGAGGGCACGCATGACGTCCATGCGCTGATCCTGGGCCGGGCGGTCACCGGGTTGCAGGCCTTCTTCTGAGGGTGGCCGGGTTTCCCTGCCCGTGCTAGGCCTTCGGCTGTGGCGCGGGTGGAGAGGTCGGATGCCTCCGGCGGGGATATTTTGGCAAAGATGAAAGGGCGGGCGGGGTGAAGATCACGGCCGTCCTTTGCGTGAAGAACGAGGGCGCGTTTCTGCTGGAATGGCTGGCGCACCATCGGGCCTGCGGCGTCACCGATTTTCTGGTCTTCTCCAACGACTGCGACGATGGCACCGAGGCGATGCTGGACCGGCTGGAGGCGATGGGCTGGCTGGCGCATGTCCGCAATCCGGGGCCGCATGACGAGGGGCCGCAATGGGCGGCGCTGAAGCAGGCGGACAAGCATCGGCTGGTGACGGGCGCGGATTGGGTCCTGGTCCTGGACATCGACGAGTTCGTCAATGTCCATGTCGGCGACCGCACGATCCCGGCGCTGCTGGCAGCCCTTCCGGAGGCGACGGCGATCACGCTGACCTGGCGGCTTTTCGGCAATGCGGGGGTGGTGGAATATCGCGATGCGCCGGTGACGGAGCGTTTCACCCGCGCCGCGCCGCATGTGCTGCACTGGCCTTGGCGGGCGCAACTGTTCAAGACGCTGGTCCGCAACGACGGCAGCTACGGCAAGCTGGGGGTGCACCGGCCCCGCGCGCCGGCGGCCGAGCGGATGGGATCGCAGCGCTGGTATGACGGCGCGGGCCGGGTCCTGCCGGCGGCCTTCCACCGGGGGCGGGTGTTCTCGGACGTCGGGCGCGACCACCACGCGCTGGTGCAGCTGAACCACTATCCGCTGGGCGCGGCGCAGAGCTTCGTGCTGAAACGGGATCGCGGGCGGGCCAATCGCGCCGACGGGGCGCAGGACGTGGCCTACTGGGTGGAACGCAACTTCAACGCCGAAGAGGACCGCTCGATCCTGGCACTGGCCAGCGGAGCGGCGCGGGACGATCTGCACCGCGACCCTGTGCTGGGGCCGCTGCACCGGGTGGCAGTGGACTGGCGCCACGCGCGGTTTCGCCAGTTGATGCAAGAGGATGCCTGGCGCAGCTTTTACGGCCAGATCCTGATGGCGGGGCCGACTCGGGTGCTGGGCCGGGATGAGGCGGAAGCGATCTGGAAGCCCTATATCCCGCGTCCGTAACCGGGGGTCGCAGGATTGCGGCAGCATTGCAACCTTTGGTTGTCATCGGGGGAGGCTGATGCGGGACATCGCGCTTCATACGTGTATCGGCAGCCAATGTTTCCACCGCAAGGCCTTGTGGTGGCCGTATTCTCTCGCCAGAGTCAGGACGCCCGCTGCTGCTTGACCGATGACCCAATCTCCGATGAGCACTCGCCCTCTCCCGCCGCCCGACTGGCAACGCCCGATGCTGGACATCGCCGAGGGCGACGGCGATTTCCTGCCTTTGGGGGACAAGCACTACGCCTTCTTCGCCGAGGAACGCCCGCTGCTTCTGGTCACGTTTGAGGACGCGGAGAGCTTGCGCGAGCGTGAGGACAAGCTGCCGGAGCACTACACGCTGGCGCAGGCGCGGGGCTGGTCGATCCTGACCATCCTGGCCGAGGGCGAGACCTGGTGGCGCGACCCGGCGGTGTTCCGGTATTTCGACCGGCTGGCCGACGACGGGTTCCTGGAGGATTTCGACCGGGTGGTGTTCTATGGCGCGGGGCCTGCGGGCTATGCGGCGGCGGCCTATTCGATCACCGCGCCGCAGGCGGAACTGGTGCTGATCGCGCCCCGGGCGACGCTGGACCCAGGGCTGGCGGGCTGGGATGAACGCCACCGGATCGCCCGTCGGATCAACTTCCGCGGCCGCTACGGCTATGCGCCGGACATGACGGAAAGCGCGTCAAAGGTCTGGCTGATCCACGACCCGCTGCACCAGCCCGACGCGATGCACGCGGCGCTGTTCCAGCGACCCTGGGTCACGCCGTTGCACGCCCGTTATACCGGAGAGGGTACCGAGGACACGCTGCGCGAGATGAAGGTGCTGGACCGCATCCTGGAGGCGGCGATGGAGGGCAAGATGTCGGCCGACCGCTTCTCCTGGCTCTGGCGGGGGCGGCGGTCGAACGGCAGCTACCTGCGCGCGGTGCTGGCGGCAGCGCGGCTGTCGGGGCATCCGAAGCGCGAGATCAAGATCTGCCGGTCGGTCACCTCGCGGCTGAACGCGCCACGGTTCGCCCGGCGGCTGGCGGAACTGACCGGAGAAGCGGTCTAGAGCCTGTCCCGCGCGGATAGCAGCGCCGAACACGCTTGAAGGTCTCGGCGGTAGCGTGTCCGACAAGAACCAGCTGTCACCTTGGTCGGGCACGCTCTAGTTGGCGTAGTTGTCGACCAGCCCGTTCAGTTGCGCGGCGCGGTCTTCGGTCAACTGGCGCATGCAGCCGTAAACCAGCAAGGGTTCGGCGCTGCCGCCCTTCATGGCGTAGCCTTCCACTTCGCAGGCCTTGTCGCGGAAGGTGATCCAGGCGCGCTGCGCCTCTTTCAGCGCCTCGGCACCGCCCTTTTCGGCATCGGGCAGGTTGGCGTCCCAGTCCTTCAGCAGCGCCATCGCGCGCTTGTAGGCAAGGTTCAGCTCTGCATCCGCGATTTCCCAGTCGTGATAGGCGCACTGGCTCATCTCGGTCTGCGTGACAGCGTTCTGGCAGTCCACCTCCTGCGCAGCGGCAGGAAGAGCGAGGCAGGCGAAGACGAGAAGCGGGCGGATCATCGGGAACTCCTGAAGCTGCAACGGTTCTGGCGCAATCTGCCACGCGATGCCACTGGAAAGGCGGTCTGGTTTACGTTACCTGCCGGACCATGCAAGCGATCACCCTGCCCCGCCCCGACGACTGGCACCTGCACCTGCGCGATGGCGCGATGCTGAAGGCCGTGCTGCCGGAAACCGCCCGGCATTTTGCCCGCGCGATCATCATGCCGAACCTGGTGCCGCCGGTGGTGACGCTGGACGACGCTATGGCCTACCGCGACCGCATCCTCGCCGCTTTGCCCGAGGGGATGGGTTTCGAACCCTTGATGACGCTCTATCTCACCGAGGGTACCGATCCGGCGGATGTGGAGCGCGCAGCAGCGTCGGGGCTGGTGAAGGCGGTGAAGCTTTATCCGGCGGGGGCGACGACGAATTCACATTCGGGGGTGCGCGACCTGGCGAAGGTCATGCCCGTGCTGGAAACCATGGCGCGGATCGGCCTGCCGCTCTGCATGCATGGCGAGGTGACGGACCCGGCGGTCGACATCTTCGACCGTGAGGCGGTGTTCATCGACACGGTGCTCGATCCCCTGCGGCGGCGCCTGCCGGACCTGCGGGTGGTGATGGAACATATCACCACCGGGGAAGGCGCGGAGTATGCGGCGGAAGGTGGCGAGAACCTGGCCGCGACGATCACCACGCATCACCTGATCATCAACCGCAACCACATCCTCGTGGGCGGGATCAAGCCGCATTACTACTGCCTGCCGGTCGCGAAGCGCGAAAAGCACCGGCTGGCGCTGCGGAAGGCCGCGACCTCGGGCGCGCCGCGGTATTTCCTTGGCACCGACAGCGCGCCGCATGTGGATGCGCTGAAGGAACATGCCTGCGGCTGCGCGGGCTGCTTCACGGCGACGAACACGCTGAGCCTTCTGGCGCATGTCTTCGAAGAGGAAGGCGCGCTGGACAAACTGGAAAGCTTCGCCTCGCGGAACGGCCCGGCCTTCTACCGCCTGCCGGTGAACGCGGGGACCATCCGGCTGGAGAAACGGGCCGAACCCTGTGTCTGGCCCGCGAAGATCGTTTCGGAGGCAGGGCCTGTCACCGTCTTCGATCCCGGCTTTCCTGTGCACTGGCACGTCGTCCCCTGAACAAGTCCAAAAACTTTCCAGAAAATTTTCGGACGCTTGAAAGGCTTGCCCATGATCCCCTCGACCTTCCCGCCCAAGGACGAAATCGCCCGCCTGACCGCCCGTGCGCTGCTGGAGATCAAGGCGGTGCATTTCAACGCCGAGACACCCTTCACGCTGGCCTCGGGCCTGCCCTCGCCCACCTATATCGACTGCCGCAAGCTGATCAGCTATCCGCGCATCCGGTCCACCCTGATGGACTTCCTGTCCGTGACCGTGATGCGCGAGGCGGGGATGGAGGCCTTCGACAACATCGCGGGCGGCGAGACGGCGGGCATCCCCTTCGCGGCGCTGGTGGCCGAGCGGCTGGCTTTGCCGATGACCTATGTCCGGAAGAAGCCGAAGGGCTATGGCCGCAACGCCCGGATCGAGGGCGCGATGACCGAGGGACAGCGGGTGCTGCTGGTCGAGGACCTGACCACCGACGGCGGCTCGAAGCTGTCCTTCGTCGATGCGATCCGCGAAACCGGGGCCAGTTGCGGCCATACGGCGGTGATCTTCTACTACGGCATCTTCCCGGATACCGAGGCGAAGCTTGGCGCGCATGGGGTGAAGCTGCACCACCTCTGCACCTGGTGGGACGTGCTGGCCGAGGCGCGGGCGCAGGGCGCCTTCGATGCGGTGACGCTTGCCGAGGTGGAAAGCTTCCTCAAGGCGCCGCGCGACTGGCAGGAGGCCCGCAAGGGCTGATTCCCCGCCGGCGGCCTCGCCCTGCCTGTCCCTGCCGCCCACTAGAGCCTGCCAGTTTTCCAAGGGCTAGCTTGGCGCTTCATCGCCGAGGCAAGATGTGGTAGGCTCAATCTTGTGGATAAGCGGCTTATGCACAGCTTTCCCCCAACCCATTCCACCGCCGGAC
>NZ_DAIQAT010000192.1:0-6022 GCF_036781545.1 Tabrizicola sp. | reverse complement strand
GTCTGGACCGACCTTTTCATCCTGGTCGAACGCTGGATCGAGGGCGACCGCAACGCGCGCGTCCGGCTCTACAACCAGAAATGGAACGCCGAGAAGGTCCGCAAGCGCGCGATCAAATGGACGGTCTGGTTCCTGATCGGCCTCGCCACCGGCGGCGCCTGGGTCTTCTACTTCACCGACGCTCCCACGCTCCTGCACAACCTCGTCACCGGCCAGGCCCACCCGGTCGCCTATATCACCATGCTGGTCCTGACGCTGACCACCTTCTTCTTCGGCGGCTTCGCGCGCGAGCAGATCTGCATCTACGCCTGCCCCTGGCCCCGCATCCAGGCCGCGATGATGGACGAGGACACGCTGACCATCGCCTATCGCGACTGGCGGGGCGAGCCGCGCGGCAAGCTTGGCACCACCACGGGCGACTGCATCGACTGCATGGCCTGCGTCAACGTCTGCCCGATGGGGATCGACATCAGGAACGGCCAGCAGATGGCCTGCATCACCTGCGGTCTCTGCATCGACGCCTGCAACGACGTGATGGACAAGATCGGCAAGCCGCGCGAACTGATCGGCTACCTCGCCCTCACCGACGAAACCCGCGAACGCGGGGGCCAGCCGCCGAAAAGCGTGTGGAGCCACGTCTTCCGCCCCCGCACCGTGCTTTACACCGTGCTCTGGGCCGGGATCGGCATCGGCCTGATCGTCGCGCTCTTCATGCGTTCGCCGATCGACCTGAACGTGACCCCGGTCAGGAACCCGACCTACGTCACCCTCTCCGACGGCTCGATCCGCAACGCCTACGACATCCGGCTCCGCAACATGCACGGAACCGAGGCGCAGTTCAGCATCGCCGTCACCTCGGACGCCTTCGTGACCCTCTCGCTGGAGGGACGGGACGGCCTGACCGTCACCGTTCCCGCGAACGAAACCAAGTCGCAGCGCATCTACCTTACTGCCGCGCCCGGCACGCGGGCGGCAGTGGACGACCGCAGCGATGTGCGGATCTGGGTCGAGGAGCTTGGCACCACCAACCGCGTGCATCATGATACGATCTTCAACGGCAAGGATGACGGCAATGGCTGAACTGACCGGCAAGCATGTCTTCGCGATCACCGCCAGCGCCTTCGCGGTGATCATCGGGGTCAACGTCCTTCTCGCCGTCAAGGCGGTCAGCACCTTCCCGGGGCTGGAGGTCGACAATTCCTATGTGGCAAGCCAGGGCTTCAACAGCCGCAAGGCCGCGCAAGAGGCTCTGGGCTGGACCATGACCCCCGGCTACGACAGCGGCCGGATGACGCTGGCCTTCCACGGGCGCGACGGCCTTCCCGTCGCGGTCGAGGATCTGCAGGTTCTCGTCGGCCGCACCACCGAGGCCAGCGACGACACTTTCCCCGCCTTCACCCGCGACGGCGATCTCTATGCCGCCGAGGTTCCGCTGCACAAAGGCAAGTGGATGGTCAAGGTCACCGCCAGATCCGCCGACGGAACGCTCTTCGAACAGCGCTCCGAGCTTTACGTGCGGGGCTAGGCCATGGCGCTGGCCGAAGACTTCGCGGACAGCGGTCGCGCCCCGGTCTCGGCCTGCCCGGCCTGCGTCGTCGTCCCCGCCGCCGAACGGATCGCCGCGCTGCGTGCCGACCGGGCGGGGCGGATCGTCCTGTCGCTTCCCAACGCCGGCGGCGCGCAGTCGATCTCTACCGTCGAGGCCGCCGTTCAGGCCGTTCCCGGCGTGATCTCGGCCCGCGTCAACCTGACCCTCAAGCGCGTCAGCGTCGAGGCCGAGCCTTCCGTGACCGCCGCCCAGCTGATCGAGCTTCTCGCCAGCCACGGCCAGGAGGCGCATGAGCTCGACCCCGGCCTTCTCTCCGTCACGGAAACCGACCGTCAGGGGCGCGAACTGCTGATGCGCCTTGGCGTCGCCTTCTTCAGTATGATGAACGTCATGCTTCTGTCGGTCGCGGTCTGGTCGGGGGCCGAGGATGCGACGCGCGACCTCTTCCACTGGATTTCCGGGGCCATCGCGCTGCCGACGGTGATCTTCGCCGGCCAGCCCTTCTTCAAATCCGCCTGGGCCAGCCTTCGTCAGGGCCGCCTTGGCATGGATGTGCCGATCTCGCTCGCCCTGATCCTCGCCTCCTCGATCTCGGTCTATGAGACCGCGATGTCCGGCCATCACGCCTATTTCGACGCCGCCGTGATGCTGGCCTTCTTCCTGCTTCTCGGTCGCTACCTCGACCACCGCACCCGCGCCGTGGCCCGCTCGGCGGCCGAGGAACTGGCGGCGCTGGAAGTGCCCCGCGCGGTCCTTTTGGTCGACGGCGCCGAGCTGGAAATGCCCATCGCCGAGGTGCAGCCCGGCGATCTGGTCCTTGTCCGTCCCGGTGCGCGGATGCCGGTGGACGGCGTGGTGATCCATGGTGCCTCGGAACTCGACCGCAGCCTCCTGACCGGCGAAAGCCTGCCCGTCCCGGCGGGCGAGGGGACGGTGGTCAGCGCGGGCGAGGTCAACCTCACCGGCCCCCTGACCGTGCAAGTGACCGCTGCGGGCAAGGAGTCGAGCCTGCACCGCATGGCCGATCTCGTCGCCGTCGCCGAAGGCGCGAAGACCCGCTACACCAGCCTAGCCGATCGCGCCTCGCGGCTCTACTCGCCCTTGGTGCATATCCTGTCGTTCAGCGCCTTCGGCTACTGGATGTGGGCGACCGGCGGCGACGTGCGCTATGCGATCAACATCTCTGCCGCCGTGCTGATCATCACCTGCCCCTGCGCCCTTGGCCTTGCCGTTCCTGCGGTGATCACCTCGGCCTCCGGGCGGCTTTTCCGCAAGGGCCTCCTCATCAAGCACGGCACCGCGCTGGAGCGTCTGGCCGAGGTCGATACCGTCGTCTTCGACAAGACCGGCACCCTGACCCTCGGCGCGCCCGAACCTGTGGCGCTGGCCGACCAGCCCCGCGACGCCGTGGCGGTCGCCGCGGCCCTGGCGGCAGGCTCGTCCCACCCGCTCGCCCGCGCTCTGGCCGATGGCGCGCGTGCGCTGGGCCTTGCGCCTGCCGATGTGACCGGCATCCGCGAAATCCCCGGCCAGGGCATCGAAGGCGCCTATCGCGGCGCGCGCGTCCGCTTGGGCCGCGCCGACTGGTGCGGGGCCGAGCCTGTGGCTGCGACGGCGACCTATCTCGCGCTGGGCGGCGAGACCCGCGCCTTCTCCTTCACCGACCGCCTGCGCCCCGGTGCGGAAGCTGCCGTCAAGGCGCTGAAAGCCGCTGGACTGCAGGTCGAACTTCTGTCGGGCGACGCCGAGGCTCCGGTCCGCGACCTTGCCGACCGTCTGGGCATCCCGCGCTGGCAGGCCGGAGTCCTTCCCGCCGAGAAAGCCGCCCGCGTTGCTGCGCTGGCCGCCGAGGGCCGCAAGGTGCTTATGGTCGGCGACGGGCTGAACGATACCGCCGCCCTTGCCGCTGCGCATGTCTCGATTTCCCCCGCCTCGGCGCTGGACGCCGCGCGCGTGGCCTCGGACATCGTGCTTCTGGGTCAGGACATCGCGCCGATTTCCGATGCTGTCCGGATCAGCCGCCAGGCAACGCGACGGATGATCGAGAACTTCCTGATCTCCGGCGGCTACAATGTCATCGCCGTGCCGCTGGCGCTGATCGGCCATGCCACGCCGCTTGCCGCAGCACTCGCCATGTCGCTGTCCTCGATCACGGTCTCGCTGAATGCGATGCGGCTGAAGTAATGGAGATTCTGGCGATCCTGATCCCGGTCTCGCTGCTTCTGGGCGGCATCGGCCTTGCCGCCTTCTTCTGGGCGATGCGGACGAAGCAGTTCGACGACCCCGAGGGCGACGCGAACCGCATCCTCACCAGGGACTGGGACGACCGCCCGAAGCCGTGAGACCCCGCCCCGGACTTGATCCGAGGCCTCGGCCTGCGAAACGAACGGTATCCTGACGTGAAAGCGAGGTCCCGGGTCAAGCCCGGGACGGGGTTAACGCCATACGAACGGCGCAAGCCAAGCCATTGAATTCCTTGGTGGCCGAAACCTGCCCGCGCGCGGGCAGATCAGGCGATCGTCACGCTCGCCGACTGCAATCCCTCGATCTCGACCTTGCAGGTATCGCCCCGATTGAGCGGCCCCACCCCCGCCGGGGTGCCGGTAAAGATCAGATCCCCCGGCGACAGGCTGACCATCTGCGACAGGGCCGCGATGATCGAGGCCGGGGTCCAGATCATCTCGGAAGTCGAGGCTTCCTGCCGCACCGCCCCGTTCACCGAACAGCGCAGCCGCGCCCCCGGCAGCGGTCCCGGCCGGATCGCCCCGACGACGGCAGATTTGTCGAACCCCTTCGCCATGTCCCAGGGCCGCCGCCGTTCCTTCGCCTCGGCCTGCAAGTCGCGCCGGGTCAGATCGTTCCCCGCCGCATGCCCCCAGATCATCGCCTCGGCCCCTTCCTCGGAGACCATCGCGCCCCCCTTGCCGATGGCCACCACCAGCTCCCCCTCGTGATGGAGGTTCTGGGTCGCGGGCGGGTAGGGAATGCGAGAGCCGGATTCGACGACCGCATCGGCGGGCTTCGTGAAGAAGAACGGCGCCTCCCGTTCCGGGTCGCCGCCCATCTCCTTCGTATGCTCGGCATAGTTCCGGCCCACGCAGAAGATGCGGCGGACCGGGAAGCGTTCGGGGCGGCCGGTGACGGCCAGGGTCACGGTCGGCAAAGCCGGGAAGACCAGGGCAACCATCGTCTCAACCTCCCACGGTTTCGCAAGGCACGGCGCGGGCCGACAGCCGGCGGCAGGCCAGTTCTGCCTGCTCTGCGGTCAGCCCCATGAAGCTCGCCCGCCACTTGCCGCCCGATTGTGCGGTCTTGCGCAGGCCCTCGTTCAGTGTGGCGCTTTCCGCCAGCGCGGTCTTCAGCAGCGCCTTCTCGGCCTCGTAGCGCGAGGAATATTCGCCGACATTCACCCCGTAATGCCGTCCGCCCGAGGTGGACATCACGACGACTACTTCCTCGTCCGCGTTCGCCGCAGGCTCGGCGGTTTCCACCGCGTCGAAGATCGGCGCGCTGCGCCGGGTGGCCGGGACCACCGCCGCCAGCTCCACCGGAGCAGGCGCGGCGGTCGCCGGGGCGGCCACGGTTTCCACCCCGGTCACGTCCGTGAGCAGGGTCTCGGGATCGGCAGCCGCGATCTGGGTGCCGGGGTCGGTGACGACCAACTCGGGTTCCGGCGCGGCTTCCGCGACTACGACCTCCTCCACCGCGGGGGCCGCCGGCTCGGCTGCCGGATCAAGGGTCGCCAGCTGGACCGTCATCCCTTCGGGGCGCGCTTTCGGCTTCATGGCCGCGAGTGTCGGGTCGATCTCGGCCACCGCAGCAGCCTCTTCCGCGGGGGGCAGGGCTGCGAGCTGCGTCTCGGCCGGAGGGGCGCCGGAACTCAGCGCCGCCGCCTGCGCCTCGAACGAGCCGGGCGCATCCGTGACGACGCCGGTATCGGCTGCGGCGAGGGCGACGGTTTCCTCGGGCTTGGGCGCGAGCGCTTCAGCCACGGGCTCGACCACCGCCTCAGGCAGATCGGCGGCCGCAAGGGCCAGTTCGGTGTCTGCGGCGGGTGCCGGTGCTGCCACCGCCATCGCCTCGGCCTGGAAGTCCAGCGTCCCTGCCGGGGCAGGCTCTGCCGTCGCCTCGGCCAGGGCGCCGTCGATCCCCTCGGCCATGGCAATCGCGATTTCGTCCGGCACGGCCGGGATCCCGGGCCGGGCCTTGGGACGCGGCGAGGTCTTCACCTCACCCGAGACCCGCACGATCTTGCCCGCGCCGCCCTGGGCGTCGATCTCGTCGATCCCGGTTTCGACCGAGGCCATCAGCGCCTCGTCCAGCGGCGCGGCTTTCGGCGGCTTCTCAGCGACGTTGTTCTTCGCCTTGCCGAAGCCGATGTCCATCAGCTCGGCCATCTTGGCGTTGCGGTTGGCCGACGAGGTGCCGCCGAAGACCGTCGCGATGATGTGCTTGTTGCCGCGATGCGCCGAG
>NZ_DAIQAT010000191.1:0-6129 GCF_036781545.1 Tabrizicola sp. | reverse complement strand
TCATGATCGACCCGAAGATGCTGGAACTTTCCGTCTACGACGGCATCCCGCATCTCCTCTCCCCCGTCGTTACCGACCCGAAGAAGGCCGTCGTCGCCCTGAAATGGGTGGTCGGCGAGATGGAGGAACGCTACCGCAAGATGTCCAAGATGGGCGTCCGCAACATCGAGGGCTACAACGGCCGCGTCCGCGAGGCGCTGTCGAAGAACGAGATGTTCAAGCGTACGATCCAGACCGGCTTCGACGAGGAAACCGGCGATCCGGTCTTCGAG
The DNA here is from genome assembly GCF_036781545.1 of Tabrizicola sp. GTDB lineage: Bacteria > Pseudomonadota > Alphaproteobacteria > Rhodobacterales > Rhodobacteraceae > Tabrizicola. Next base: position 5,857 of record NZ_DAIQAT010000191.1, on the reverse strand, counting down.
ACCGAGGAATTCGCGCCGCAACCCTTCCCCTATATCGTCGTCATCGTCGACGAGATGGCCGACCTGATGATGGTCGCGGGCAAGGAGATCGAAGCCTGCATCCAGCGCCTTGCCCAGATGGCGCGGGCCAGCGGCATCCACCTGATCATGGCGACGCAGCGGCCTTCGGTGGACGTGATCACCGGCACGATCAAGGCCAACTTCCCGACGCGGATCTCCTTCCAGGTCACGTCGAAGATCGACAGCCGCACCATCCTTGGCGAACAGGGGGCAGAACAGCTCCTGGGCGCCGGGGACATGCTCTACATGGGCAACGGCGCGAAGATCACCCGTATCCATGGGCCCTTCGTCAGCGACGAGGAGGTCGAGGAGATCGTCAACCACCTGAAGAGCTTCGGGCCGCCGGTCTATATGTCGGGCGTGGTCGAAGGGCCGGAGGAGGACGCGGCTTCCGACATCGACATGGTGCTGGGGCTGGGCTCGGGCGAGGCGTCGGACGATGCGCTGTACGATCAGGCGGTGGCGATCGTGGCGCGGGACCGGAAGTGCTCCACCTCCTACATCCAGCGGAAACTGGGCATCGGCTACAACAAGGCCGCCCGGCTGGTGGAGCAGATGGAAGAGGAAGGCGTCGTCACCCGGGCCAACCATGTCGGCAAGCGGGAAATCCTGGTCGAGGAACGCTAACCCACGCGTTAACCAAAGCAGAAGGCCCTGTCGGAGAAATCCGGCGGGGCCTTAAGCATTTGGGCATTTCCGACACAATCGCGTCTCAATCCCGCCCCAATCGCGACACAACTTGAAGTTGTAAATCGTGTCTGGTTTTCGCCACAGAATCGACATGGTGCTGGTGCGGAGGCCGACGGTCTGGGAAGGGGGCTCCGTGGGACATCATGGCATTTGACACGTCCGAACCACTGACGGCCGATACCTTCGGCGACGAACTGCTGCCGGGCACGACACTGTTCCACGGCCAGTACCGGATCATCCGCTTCATCAACAGCGGCGGCTTCGGGATCACCTACCTCGCGAAGGACAGTCTCGACCGCGACGTGGTGATCAAGGAATGCTTCTCCTCGACGTTCTGCCGCCGAACCGAGACCCGTGTCCGCGCACGGTCGCAAGGCACGCGCGAGCATATGTCGAAGATCGTGAAGGCTTTCCTGAACGAGGCGCGGAGCCTCGCCTCGCTGAACCATCCGAACATCGTCGGCGTGCATCAGGTCTTCGAAGCCAACGACACCGCCTACATGGTGCTGGACTACATTCGTGGCCATGACCTTCTGGAGATCATCGAGGACCGGCGAACCACCCTTTCCCCCGACCAGATCGTCGCCATCGCGGCCAAGCTGGTCTCGGCCATCGATTACATCCATTCCAATGGTCTCCTGCACTGCGACATCTCGCCGGACAACATCTTCATCAACCAGGATGGCGAGCCGATCCTGATCGACTTCGGCGCCGCCCGCCGCGGCGCCTCGGGTGCGGCGCAGAAATATTCCGGGCTCAGCGTGGTGAAGGACGGCTATTCGCCGCACGAACTGTATGCGCCGGGGGGCAACAGCGGGCCGTGGAGCGACATCTATTCGCTGGCGGCCTCGCTGCATCACCTGATCACCGGGATCGCGCCGGAAAACTGCCAGAGCCGGCTCAGTGCGAAGGCCGAGAAGCGGCCCGATCCGCTGAAGCCGCTCGCGGGCACGGTCGCGGGCTATCCCCGCGGCTTTCTGGAAAGCATCGACATGGCTATGGCGGTCCTTCCCACGGCTAGGTTCCAGACCACCCATGCCTGGGCGCAGGCTCTGCCGCAGCCCGGCCAGCGCAGCGACCGCAATGTCGTTCTGCTGCGCCGGGTGACCCCGCAGCCCGCGCCGCAGCCGACCCCCGCCCCGGTCCGTCCCCGGCGCCCGACGACCCGCGTCGTGGGCCCCGACCTTTCGAGCCTGCGCCGGATCGGCGGCTTCACCGGCGGCTGGCTGGTCGACAGCGCGACCGGATCGGTGATGGCCAGTGAAACGGGCCGCGGCGATGCGGATCCGGCGGCGACGATGGCGACGGCGGTCGACATGGCACAGGCGAACCTGAAGGCTCTGGGCAGCGGCCGGGAAGAGCGGATCGACGACATCCTGATCACGCTCGGTCGCAGGATGCACCTGATCCGGCCGCTGGAGGGTGCGTCGGGGCTGTGTCTTTGCGTCGCGCTGGACAGCGAAAACGCCAACCCGCTGCTGGCGCGGATGCAGCTGCGGCGGATCGCGCAGGGTCTGCGGCTCTGAGCTTCGCTGGAAGGCGGGGCGTCAGAACTCCAGAGAGCCGCGTCGCGAGGTCTGCACCGCCGTCTCCAGCAACAGCGCCAAAATAACGCTGCCCACCAGCGAGAAGAGTCCAAGCTCGACCCAGGTGATGCGCAGCGACTGCCCGATGACGATGACCAGCGGATGCGAGAGGTAGATCCAGACCGACATCCGCGCGCACCATTCCGAGGCCGCGCTCGCAGGCAGCCGCCAGGACAGGCAGATCAGCGCAAGCCCGGTGCCGATCAGGATCGTGATATTATCCGGCGCCGGTCTCCCGAGGTGCAGGATCAGCCAGCTGCCGACCAGCGTGATCACCGCCAGCCGCCAGCCCCAGGCAAAAAAGGCGATCCCGACCAGCACCGGGATGATCCCGAAGGCCCAGAGTCCGAAGGGCACGGCGGTGGGCGTCCCCTTCGCGACGATCAGGACTGCCGCCGCCCAGGCCGCCCCCAGCGAAGCGAGCGGATGCTGGAACCAGGGCGCCAGCATGGTGGCGAGGAAGGCGAACGGCAGAATCCACAGGTGGCTCCAGGTGCCGCTCAGCAGCATGTGCATGTCCCACCAGGCGAAGGGCGGATCGGCGACCTTGAGCGACAGGGCCGTGTGAAGCATCCCGAAGACGAGTGACCAGGTAAGGAAGGGCAGGAGCAGCCGACGCGCGCGGCCCGCGAAGCCGACGGTCGAGGGTTTCATCAAGAGGACCAGGATGAAGGGCAGCGCGACATAGGCCAGCCTTTGCCCGGGGGCCTGGACGCCGTACCAGACGATGCCGAGCGCGGCTGCGAAGCAGCCGTAGTCGATCAATCCGTTCCGCTTTGCCTCCACGACCACATCCCCAAGACCCCAGGCATAGTCTGCGCTGAAATCACTCTTCAATCCAGTGTGGAGTGGCGAGGAGCTTTACGCCGGGCCGCGGCGTTATGCCGGAACCGCCGCCCCGGCCTTGGAAATGCGGCCCTTGCCCGCCTCACGCAGGTAGCGCGCATAGCCGAGATCCGCCGCCTCGATCCCCGCGCGGCGGCCCGAGACGACATCGGCCAGCACCCGGCCCGAGCCCGCCGCCATGGTCCAGCCCAGCGTGCCGTGCCCGGTGTTGAGGAAGAGGTTCTGGATCGGGGACCGCCCGACGATGGGGGTTCCGTCCGGCGTCATCGGGCGCAACCCGCACCAGAAGCTGGCCCGGCTCTGGTCGCCCGCGCCGCCGAACAGGTCCTCGACCGAATGGGTCAGGGTGGCCTGACGCTTCGGGTTCAGGCTGAAGTCGAACCCGGCGATTTCCGCCATGCCGCCAACGCGGATGCGGTCGCCGAGGCGGGTGATGGCGATCTTGTGCGTCTCGTCCATCACCGTCGACACCGGGGCGCGGCTGTCATCGACGATGGGGACAGTAATCGAATAGCCCTTGACCGGATAGACCGGCAGCTTGATCCCGAATTCCCGCACCAGCATCGGGGAATAGGAGCCCAGCGCCAGGACGAAGGCATCCGCCGTCACCCGGCCTTCCGAGGTCTGGACGGCGGTGATCCGGCCCAGGTCGGCCTCCAGCCGGTCGATGCCGACACCGTAGCGGAAGGTCACGCCCAGAGCCTCGGCCATTCCCGCAAGCGATTGGGTGAACTTGAAGCAATCGCCGGTCTCGTCGCCGGGAAGCCGCAGCCCGCCCGCGATCTTTGCCCGCGACGCGGCGAGGCCGGGCTCGGCGGCGATGCAGGCCTCGGCATCCAGCACCTCGAACGGCACGCCGTCGGCCTTCAGGACCGCAATATCCTTTTCCGCCGCCGCCACCTGCTTTTCGCTGCGGAAAAGCTGCAGCGTGCCCTGCGTGCGTTCGTCATAGGCGATGCCGGTCTCGGCCCGCAGTTCCATCAGGCAGTCGCGGGAATATTCCGCCAGCCGCACCATGCGCGACTTGTTCACCGCATAGGCCGAAGCCGTGCAGTTCATCAGCATCCGCGCCATCCAGGACAGCTTGGCCCAGTCCGGACGCGGCTGGATGATCAGCGGCGCGTGCTCCATGAACATCCACTTCAACGCCTTCACCGGAATGCCGGGCGCCGCCCAGGGCGAGGCGTAGCCGGGGCTGATCTCGCCCGCATTGGCGAAGGAGGTCTCCAGCGCCGGGGCGGGCTGGCGGTCGATCACAGTGACCTCGTGACCGGCCTTGGCCAGATACCAGGCCGAAGTCACCCCGATCACGCCCGCGCCCAGAACCACGACCTTCATTTCAGCCATCCCGATCCGATGATTTCCTGAGGTGGCAAGATAGCTGCGTCGGATCAGAATTTCTTCGTAAAGATCACAGATATTGACGGCATGCATGCAAGAAACAGCGGCATATCTTCATTATCACAGAATATTCCATCTTCACCTCTGCCAAACAGCGAAGAAATCCGCCTCACGCCGCATTCACGCCATCGGCACGTCCCTGCAACAGAACCGGGGGCGGGGGTGCAACCGGGCGGAGCCACCGCTATATAGGCGGCATGAACCGTCGTCTTGCCCTTCTGGCCCCGCTCGCCTTCCTGTTGCCCTTTCCTGCCGCAGCCGAAAAGCTGCCGCTCAAGGACATCTCGGCCTATCTGAACAGCCTGACGACGGTGGAAGCGGATTTCACCCAGGTGAATTCCGACGGCACGATCTCGACCGGCAAGATCTACATCAAGCGGCCGGGCCGGGTGCGCTTCGAGTACGGCCCGCCGGACCGCAGCCTGGTGATCGCGGGAAGCAACACCGTGGCGATCTTCGACAACAAGTCGAACCAGCCGCCGGAACAATACCCGCTGAAGCGCACGCCGCTTAACCTGATCCTGGCGGCGAATGTCGACCTAAGCCGCGCGAAGATGGTCGTCGGCCACAGCGAGGACGGCACCTCGACCCGCGTCCGTGCACAAGACCCCGAGCATCCGGAATACGGCTCGATCGAACTGGTCTTCACCGCCAAGCCGGTGGAACTGCGGCAGTGGATCATCACCGACGACCTTGGAGCGCAGACCACCGTGATCCTGGGCGAGATGAAGAAGGGCGGCCAGATGGGCACCCGGCTTTTCGACATCAGCGCCGAGATCGAAGCGCGCAAGAAATGACACGGAGGGCGGCGATGCCGCCCCCGGCTACCGGCAATAGGCCAGCTGCCCCCGATACATCTCGGACCGCTTGCCGACCGCCGCGGCCACCTCGACCAGCCATGGCTTGCCAAGGTAGGACTGTGCGGCATAGCCGGTCCGGCCCTCGTGATAGGCCAGATACTGCGCCTCGGCATCTTCCTTGGCGATGCCCAGAGAGCGGCTGGACGCTTCCATGTACCAGCCCATGAAATCCGTCGCATCGCCGATATCGTCGCGCTTGGCTCTCCGGCCGCCCGCGCTGTTCTGGTATTCCTCCCAGGTGGCGTTCAGGGCCTGGCTGTAGCCATAGGCCGTGCTCTGCCGCCCCATCGGGATCACCCCCAGCGCAAAGGTATGCGGGGTGCGCGCATTGCCGATGAACTTCGATTCCTGATAGATCGTCGCCATCTGGACATGCACCGGAATGCCCCAGCGCCGCTCGGTCCGCTCCATCGC
>NZ_DAIQAT010000190.1:0-6139 GCF_036781545.1 Tabrizicola sp. | reverse complement strand
TGATCGGCGGCTGCTGCGAGGTCGGCCCCGCCCATATCCGCCACCTGCACGACCGCCTGCGGGCCGAAGGGCACCAGATTGCATAAGCCTTCGCTGATCCCCGATTTCGCCTACGACCCGCCGGACGTGCCGCTGCAGATCCTGCACGAGGACGCGGCGATCATCGTGGTCGACAAGCCCGCGGGCCTTCTCACCGTCCCGGGGAAGCTCGCCAATCGGCAGGATTGCCTGATCACCCGGCTGCAAGCCGCCCGCTGGGATGCGCTGACGGTGCACCGGCTGGACTGCGATACCTCGGGCGTGATCATCTTCGCCCGCACGAAGCAGGCGCAGGGCTTCCTCGGGCAGGAGTTCGAACAGCGCCGGGCACAGAAGACCTATGTCGCGCGCCTCAAGGGCCACTTGACCCCCGACAGTGGCACTGTCGACCTGCCCTTGGGCAGCGACTGGGACTATCGTCCGCGCCAGAAGGTCGACCCGGTGCATGGGCGCCCCGCCGTCACCGACTGGCAGGTGATCGACCGCACCGAGCAGGAGACCCGCGTACGCCTGACCCCGCACACCGGGCGCAGCCACCAGCTTCGGGTGCATATGCTGGCGCTCGGCCACCCGATCCTTGGTGACCAGATCTATGCGCCCGAGACCCTGCCGGATCACCCCCGCCTGATGCTCCATGCCGAGAGCCTTGCCCTGCACCACCCGTCGACCGGGGCCTGGATGGCTTTCACGGCTCCGGCACCATTCTGAATTCCGTTAAACAAGCTTCATTTTCCATGTTTAAGTCTGGCCAGACCGAACCCCGGGGGCCGGAATGCTGTCGACGATCTTCAACCTGCGCTTTGCCCTGATCACCTGGCCCGCGATCCTGATCGTCGTGGCGGCGGTCCTGATGCCGGTCTTCCCGGGGCAGGACTGGTGGCTGGCACCCTTCGCCGCGCTCTGCCTTGCCTCTGTGCTGCTGGGCTTGCGCGACCTGCGCCAGACCCGCCACGCCGTCCTGCGCAACTATCCGGTCGCGGCGCATCTGCGGTTCCTCCTGGAATCGATCCGGCCCGAGATGCGGCAGTATTTCTTCGAGGGCGACAAGGACGGCACCCCCTTCCCCCGCGACAAGCGCGCCATCGTCTATCAGCGGGCGAAGCGCGAGCTGGACAAACGCCCCTTCGGCACGCAGTTCGACGTCTATCAGGAGCAGTATGAATGGCTGCACCATTCCATCGCGCCGAAGACGGCCCTGCCGCACGACGCGCTGCGGACCATGGTCGGCGCGGCGACGGCACAGCCCTATTCGGCCAGCCTGCTGAACATCTCGGCGATGAGCTACGGCTCGCTCTCGGCCAATGCGATCCGGGCGCTGAACAAGGGGGCGAAGGCGGGCGGTTTCTACCATGACACCGGCGAGGGCGGCTGTTCCCCCTACCATCGCGAGAATGGCGGCGATCTGGTCTGGGAACTGGGCTCGGGCTATTTCGGGGCGCGCACGGCAGAGGGCGGGTTCGACCCCGCCAGGTTCGCCGAGGCGGCGGCGGACCCGCAGATCCGGATGGTGGAACTGAAGCTGTCGCAAGGCGCGAAGCCCGGACATGGCGGGGTGCTGCCAGCGGCGAAAGTGACCGAAGAAATCTCGCGCATCCGGGGCGTGCCGATGGGGGAGGATTGCATCTCTCCAGCCAGCCACGCGGTCTTTTCCACCCCCATCGGGCTTCTGGAGTTCGTGGCGAAAATGCGGGACCTGTCGGGTGGCAAGCCTGCGGGCTTCAAGCTCTGCATCGGCCACCCGTGGGAGTTCATGGCGATCTGCAAGGCGATGCTGGCGACCGGGATCACGCCGGACTTCATCGTCGTCGACGGCAAGGAAGGCGGGACCGGCGCCGCGCCGCTGGAGTTCATGGATTATGTGGGGATGCCGCTCAGGGATGGGCTTTCCTTCGTCCACAACGCGCTGGTCGGCATCGGGATGCGCGACCGGGTGAGGATCGGGGCCTCAGGCAAGATCACCTCGGCTTTCGACATGGCGCGGACGCTGGCGCTGGGGGCCGACTGGTGCAACGCGGCGCGCGGGTTCATGTTCGCGGTCGGCTGCATCCAGGCGCAGTCCTGCCACACCGGGGAATGCCCGACCGGTGTCGCCACACAGGACCCGCTTCGCCAGCGGGGGATCGTGGTGCCGGACAAGGCAGAGCGGGTGGCGAGCTTCCATCGCAACACGCTGCACGCACTGGCCGAGCTGGTGGCAGCGGCGGGGCTGACGCATCCTTCGGAGCTTCGGCCGCACCACTTCCTGCGGCGGGCCTCGTCTGACAAGGTGATCTCGCTGGCCGAGCAATACGAACAGCTCGCCGCCGGGCAGTTGACGGCGGACCCGGCCTCTTCCCCCCGCTTCGCCGAGGCCTGGACCTGGTCTTCGGCCGATACATTCGCCCGCCAGGGATGAGGGTGCCCGCGCGGGACGGATCGGCCCGCCCAGATACTTCAATGACTTGCAGGTGGGCGTGAGGGATCTGGAAAGATCCGGCAGGCCGCGCAAGGGGATCGCACCAGCATACTTGCCGCGCGTCGACGCAGGGCGGGTGATCCACCCGCCCTGCCCTTGGCCCCAGGATCAGTCGTAGAGGACCGCGGCGATCTTCTCGTCCGCCATGTTGGTCTTGTCATACCAGTAGAAGCCGGTGTCGATGACCTTGGGCAGTTCCTCGCCCTTGATCGCCTTGGCCAGACTGTCCACCACGCATTGGCCGATGCCGACCGGGTTCTGGGTGATCGAGCCGATCAGCGTGCCGTCGTTGATCGCATCCTTCTGCGACTTGCCCGAATCGAAGCCCACACCGACGATCTTGGCGCCGGTTTCCTTGATCGCGACGGCAAGGCCGATGGCCGCGCCTTCGTTCGAGGCGAAGATGCCCTTGATGTCGGGGTTCGCCTGCAGCATCGCCTTGACGTTGTCGGCAGCCTTCAGCGCGTCATTGGCGTATTGCACATCGACGACCTCGATGTTCGGGTAGGCTTCCTTGATCCGGTTCAGGAACCCGTCGCGGCGGCCGATGCCGGTGGCCGAGGTCTGGTCATGGATCACCGCGGCGATCTTGCCTTCCTCGCCGATCGCCTTGGCCAGCCCGTCCGCCGCAGCTGCCGCCGCGGCCATGTTGTCGGTGGTGCAGGTGGTCAGCGGCAGGTCGCTTTCCACGCCCGAGTCGAAGGCGACGATGGGGATGCCCGCATCGGCGGCCTTTTGCAGCGCGGGCACCTGCGCCTGGCTGTCCAGCGCGGCAAAGCCCAGGCCCTGCGGGTTCTTGGCGATGGCGGCGTTCAGGATGTCGGTCTGCTTGTCGATCTCGGCCTCGGTGTTCGGGCCCTCGAAGGTGATGGTCACGCCATTGCGCGCGGCGGCTTCCTCGGCCCCCGCCTTCACCGCCTGCCAGAACTGGTGGCTGAAGCCCTTGGCGATGATCGGGAAATAGGTCTCCTGTGCGAAGGCGGGCGCGCCGATGGCAAGGCCAAGGGCCAGCGCCGAGGTCAGGATGGTCTTCTTCATGGTTCAACTCCCTGGGTTGGAACCGGCGCGATCCTTCGCGTCCGGGTGGTCTGGTCTTCTGGTTCTGTCGCGTCTCTCCCTTCAGGCTTTCCTGCGCAGGACGATGTCGATGAAGACGGCGACGATGATGATCACGCCGGTCACGACGATCTTCCATTCCTCGAGAACACCCATCACCCGCAGCCCGTTGGTCAGGACCGACATGATGAAGGCGCCGATGATCGTTCCGATCACCGTGCCGCGCCCCCCGGCCAGCGAGGTCCCGCCGATGACGGCGGCGGCGATGGCATCCAGCTCGTAGCCGAGGCCCAGCGCGGGCTGCGCCGAATTCAGCCGCGACGAGACGATCAGCCCGGCGATGCCGCAGATGCCGCCGCAGATCGCATAGGTCAGGATCTTCCAGCGGTCGACGTTGATGCCCGAAAGCCGCGCGGCCTCTTCGTTGGACCCCAGCGCAAAGATCATCCGGCCGACAATGGTGCGGGTCAGCACGATCGAGGCGATGATGGCCACGATGAACATGATCATCACGCCATTCGGAATCTCGACGCCGGGGATCAGCTTGGAGATCGTGCTTTCCGGCGACAGGAGGCCATAGTTCGGCGTGCTGTTGAAGTAGATCGGCTTCGCGCCCGAGAAGACCAGCGCCAGCCCGCGGGCGATCTGCATCATCCCCAGCGTGGCGATGAAGGGCGGGATCTTCAGCTTGGCGATGACCGCGCCCGAGATCGCGCCCATGAAAGCGCCCGAAGCAATCGCGCCGAGGATGCCGATGGGCAGCGGCATCCCGAGGTTGGTCAGGACGATCCCGGCCATGACGGCGGTCAGCGTCATCATCGTGCCGACCGACAGGTCGATCCCGCCGGAGATGATGACGAAGGTCACGGCCACGCCCAGCACGCCGTTGACCGCGGTCGCCTGCATGATCCCCACCATGTTCGCCCCGGTGGCGAAATTCGAGGCGAAGGCGCTGAAGAAGGCGATCAGCGCGATGAGCACGACGAAAGCGACGGCCTTCTGCAGCGTCTGGGTGGTGAAGAAACCGGGCTTGCCGCTGGCGGCGGGCTGGACGGCGGTGTCGGTCATGGTTCCCCCTGTTCAGGCTGCCGCGCTGGAGCGTTGCGTCGCCAGCGTCATGATGTCTTCCTGGCTCGCGGTGCGGCCGTCGAGCTCGCCGGTGATCCGGCCCTCGCACATCACCGCGATGCGGTGCGACAGGCGCAGCACCTCGGGCAGTTCCGAGGAGATCACGATGATCGCCTTTCCCCCCGCCGCGAGGTCTTCCAGCAGCCGGTAGATTTCCGCCTTGGCGCCCACGTCGATCCCCCGCGTCGGCTCGTCGAAGATCAGGATGTCGCAGTCGCGCAGCAGCCATTTGGCGATGACCACCTTCTGCTGGTTGCCGCCCGACAGAAGCCGCGTCTCCTGGTGGATATGCGGGGTCTTGACCTTGAGCTTGCGGACATAGTCTTCGGCCACCCGGCCCAAGGCGTCGTCCTGCATGAACACCCCGCCCGAGATGAAGCGCCGCCACGAGGCCATGGTCACGTTGTCGCGCACCGACATGCCGGTGACGAGGCCGAAGTGTTTGCGGTCCTCCGAAAGGTAGGCGATGCCCTGCGCCACCGCGTCGGCGGGGGTTGCGATCCTCTGTTCGCGCCCATGGATGCGGATGGTGCCGCTGTCCAGCGGGTCGGCGCCGAAGATCGCGCGCGCCACCTCGGTCCGGCCCGCGCCCATCAGGCCCGCGAAACCCAGGATTTCGCCCTTCTTCAGCGCGAAGCTGACATTGCGGATCGTGCTTCCCCGGTTCAGCCCTTCGACGCGCAGCACCTCCTCGGCCGTCCCGGTGCCGGTGGCGCGGTGCTGGTCGGCCAGTTCGCGGCCCACCATCAGTTGGATGATGGTGGACATCGGCGTCTGGGCGGCGGGAAGCGTGTCGATGTATTGCCCGTCGCGCATCACGGTGACGCGGTCGGCGATGCGCTTCACCTCGTCCATCTTGTGGGTGATGTAGACCACGCCGACGCCATTGGCCTTCAGGTCCTCGATCACCCCGAACAGGTGCTCGACCTCGGTCTCGTTCAGGGCGCTGGTCGGCTCATCCATCACCAGCACGCGGGCATTGTAGGACAGCGCCTTGGCGATCTCGACCAGCTGCTGGCGGGCAACGGTCATATGCCCGACCTCGGCGCCCGGGTCGATATGGACCTTCATCCGCTTGAAGATGGCGGCGGCGTCGCGTTTCAGCTTGGCCTCGTCGACGAAGATGCCAAGGCCCTTGCGGGGTTCGCGGCCGATGAAGATGTTCTGCGCGGCGGTCAGGTGGTTCATCAGGAACAGTTCCTGATGGATGATGCTGATCCCCAAAGCCTGCGCCGCATGCGGGGTGGGCAGGGTGACGGGCTGGCCGTCGACGCGGATCTCGCCGCCGTCCGGCTGGTAGACCCCGGTCAGGATCTTCATCAGCGTGGATTTGCCTGCGCCGTTCTCGCCCATCAGGGCATGGACTTCGCCGGGGCGCAGATCGAACTGCACGCCTTGCAGGGCGCGGACGCCGGGGAAGGATTTCTCGATCCCCCGCATCTCGACCAGGGGCGCAGCGGT
>NZ_DAIQAT010000189.1:0-6206 GCF_036781545.1 Tabrizicola sp. | reverse complement strand
TCGACCGAGCTGAACATCCGCATCTCGCAGTTCGGGGCCGATTTCGTGCAGTCGCTGCGGGCGCGGATGGGCGGGGACGACAGGGTGCCCGAGCTGAAAATCCAGAACTTCGGCTACCTCTACCTCGCCGATAGTGAAGATTTCGCTAATGTGCTGCGCGCCAACCAGAAGGTGCAGGCGGCGGCAGGGGCGGGGACGCGGCTGCTGGCGCGCGATCAGATCGCCGAAGAATTCCCGTTCATGATGGTGGACGATCTGGTGCTGGGCAGCCTGAACACCAAGGACGAAGGCTATTTCGACGGCTCGACCGTCTTCGATTGGTTCCACCGCAAGGCCCGCGAGGCCGGGGTGGAATATGTTTCGGACGAGGTGGTGGGACTGGATGTTTCTGGCGGCCAAGTCACTGGAGTCAGGCTGAAATCCGGGCGGAGCGTGAGTTGTGGCACGGTTGTCAACGCCTCGGGCACGCGCGGGGCGAAGGTGGCGGCGATGGCGGGGATCGAGATTCCGATCGAGCCGCGGAAACGGTTCAACTGGGTGATCCAGGCCGAGACGCCGCTGGACCGGCCCTTGCCTTTGACCATTGATCCGTCAGGGGTTTTCGTCCGCGAAGTGGGCGGCGGAACCTATATGGCGGGGGGACATGCCGATGTGGACCCGGCGGTGGCGTTCGACGATTTCGCCATGGATCAGGACCTGTGGATGGACAAGATCTGGCCGGGCATCGCCACCCGCATCCCGGCTTTCGAGACGGTGAAGGTGATCAGCGAATGGGCGGGGCAGTACGACTACAACTGCCTGGACCAGAATGCGATCACCGGACCGCATCCGGAGATCGGCAACTTCCTGTTCCTGAACGGATTTTCCGGCCACGGGCTGCAGCAGTCGCCCGCGATGGGACGGGCGACGGCGGAATGGATCCTGCATGGCGGCTACCGCACGCTGGATATGAGCGAATTCCACTACGAGCGCATCGCCGAAGGACGCGCGCTGGTGGAAGGGGCGATCATCTGAACGGCAGTCAGTCGGTGTTGAGCAGCGCGGTCGGGGACTGGACGGAGATCAAGTCCTTGGGCGCAAAGACGAAAACCAGCACTCCCACATAGACGGCAAGGAACAGGGCGACGGCGGCATAGGTTCTGGCGGGGCGGGAACGCGACTGCAGAATCTGTGTCATCTCGGTTTCTCCTGGACTTGGCAGAAGTCGGGCAGCGACTCAGGTCCGATGGCGGGACAATACCACCATTGCGTGTGGTTCGGCTTCCCAAGTTTTGCGCGTCGGCGGAATTTCTTCCTTTCAGAGAGGGGAGCGGGCAAAATTTCGCCCGCCACGGAGACGTTTCTGCGGTTGCACACGAACCTTTTTCCGCAGCGGAGCGACTGGGGCGATCAACGATTCGCTTGGTCGGGATTTCCTGCGGCAAGCGCTTGAGAACGCTGTGTTTACCGGCGGGGCAGGGAGCCGGGCGGTATCTGTCCTGTGTCTGGAAAGCGTATGGCTGTGAGCCATACGCGCGGCCCGTCCAAAGGCCGTTAAGCAAAAACCGGTTCTGCGGCTGCGAAAGGCGGCGGAAAGCTGCCTCAGGCGCGGATGCCGGAGAAGCGGGCCTGCCAGTCGGCGCGCTCTTCGTCGGTGATCTTGCGGAAAAGATTCTCGGGCACGGTGAAGCCATGGTCCGGGGGCAGGGCGCGCATCGCGGCAGAGATGTCGGCGGGCCAGGTCCAGTCGTCACTGCCCACGGCCTGCATCATCGTGGCCGAGGCGTCGGGGATGAAGGGGGCCGAGAGGATCGCATAGACGCGGATCAGGTTCAGTGCGAGGCGGATGATGGCCTGGGCCTGCTCCGGGTCGGTCTTGACGACAGACCAGGGCGCGGCGGCTTGCAGGTATTCGTTGCCGATCACCCAGATCGCGCGCAGCTCGGCCGCGGCCTTGCGGACCTCCATCTGTTCCATGAAGCGGGTGTAGTCGGTGATCCGCGCGCCGAGGTCGGCGATGAGGGCGGTCTCCAGCGGGTCGAAGCTGCCGCCGGAGGGGACTTCGTTGCCGAATTTCGAGACGGCGAATTTGGTCACGCGGGAGACGAGGTTGCCGAGAACGTCGGCGAGGTCCTTGTTCACCGAGGCTTGGAAATTCTCCCAGGTGAATTCGCTGTCGGCGCTTTCCGGCGCATGGGACAGGAGCCACCAGCGCCAGTAGTCGGCGGGCAGGATCGAGAGCGCCTGGTCCATGAAGACGCCGCGGCCCTGGCTGGTGGAGAACTGGCCGCCGTCATAGTTGAGATAGTTGAAGGACTTGAGGTAGTCGACCAGCTTCCACGGCTCGCCGCTTCCCAGGATCGTGGCGGGGAAGGAGAGGGTGTGGAAGGGCACGTTGTCCTTGCCCATGAACTGGTAATAGGTCACGTCCGCAGCGCCCTTGTCAGTGCGCCACCAGCGTTCCCAATCGGCATCCGCCTTGCCATTGGCGTCGGCCCATTCGGCCGTGCAGGCGATGTATTCGATGGGGGCGTCGAACCAGACGTAGAAGACCTTGCCCTCCATTCCTGGCCAGGGCTGGTCGCCCTTCTTGACCGGGATGCCCCAGTAGAGGTCGCGGGTGATGCCGCGGTCCTGCAGGCCGTCGCCGTCGTTCAGCCATTTCTTCGCGATCGAGGTGGTCAGGATCGGCCAGTCGGTCTTGCTGTCGATCCAGGCCTCCAGCTTGTCGCGCAGGGCGCGCTGCCGGAGGTAGAGATGCTTGGTCTCGCGGACCTCCAGATTGGTGGAGCCGCTGATGGACGACCGGGGATTGATCAGGTCGGTCGGGTCGAGCTGCTTGGTGCAGTTTTCGCACTGGTCGCCGCGCGCGGCCTCGTAGCCGCAGTTGGGGCAGGTGCCGGTGATGTAGCGGTCGGGCAGGAAGCGGTTGTCGTCGATGGAGAAGACCTGTTTCTCGCTGACCTCGGCGATCAGGCCGTGTTCATCCAGCTTGCCCGCGAAATGCTGGGTGAGCTTGTGGTTGCGCTGGCTGGACGACCGGCCGAAATGGTCGAAGGAGAGGCGGAACCCCTTCGCCAGTTCCGCCTGCACCTGATGCATCTCGGCGCAATATTCCTCGACCGGCTTCCCGGCTTTGGCGGCGGCGAGCTCGGCCGGGGTGCCGTGTTCGTCGGTGGCGCAGATGAACATCACCTCATGCCCCATCGCCCGGTTGAAGCGGGCGAAGAGGTCGGCGGGAAGCTGGGAGCCGACGAGGTTCCCGAGGTGCTTGATCCCGTTGATGTAGGGAATGGCCGAGGTGATGAGGATGCGTGCCATGTCTGCGCCTTGCATGAGTCCGGCGATTGCTTAGCCGAAGCGCAGGAAAAGGGCCAGCGGTGCGGCGCGGGGCAAGTTTGTCTCGCGAAAGCTTCCTTGAACCGGGTCTTCGCAGAAGACTCAGGCGCGGCCGCGGATCATCCGGGTCAGGGTGCCATCGCCTTCGGCCTGCCGCTTGAGCGCGCCGAGGACATGGACCGCGATCAGCGCCATCAGAAGCTTGGTCAGGACATCGTGCAGGCCGAACCAGAAGGCCTCGCCTTCCTCGGACGCTTCGACCAGCGGCGGCACGGTCCAGCGTTCGGCGATCATCACGTCGATCCCGGTGGCGGAGCTTCCGGCCCAGCCGGTCAGCGGAATGGCGATGAGGAGGAGGTAGATCGCCCAATGCGCGGTGCGGGCGGCCCAGAAAAGCAGGTTGTGCGGACCGAGAGGGGGCGGCGGGGGGCTGACGAGGTGCCAGGCGATGCGCAGCAGGATCAGGGCGAGGACGAGGAAGCCCACGGTCTTGTGCAGCCCGTAAAGCCAGAGGTTCGCGAGGCCGGGCTCCAAGCTGCCAAGCCGGAGGCCGAGGGCGAGCTGGCCGAAGATGAGCAGCATCATCGTCCAGTGGATCGCCCGTGTGACGAGACCGAACTCCCCCGGGCCGTTCCGGAGCCCCATCTCAGCCCGCCGCGTCGATGCGGGCGGTAATGATGATGCGGACCTGGTCGCCCACCATGTCGGACCAGCCGGTTGCCCCGAAGTCAGAGCGGTTCACATTGCCGGTAAGCTTGACGGTGAGATGGTCGAGTTCTCCCTCCGCGCTGCCCTTGGGGCGGAAGATCTGGGCGTGGAGCGTGACAGGCCTGGTCACGCCGCGGATGGTGAGGTTGCCGGTGACATCGGCGGCCTCGCCCGCGCGCTTGACCGAGGTGCTTTCGAAGGTCATCCGGGGGTGACCCCTGGCGTCCAGCACCTTCGGGCCTTTCAGCGCCTGGGCGGCGAAGGGAAAGCTGGCCTTGGCCCCGGTCACGTCCAGCGCGACATCGACGGTGCAATTCGTCACATTTTCGAAGTCGAGCTTCAGGTCGGCTTTTTCCAGCGGGATCGAACCGGTGATGAGGTCGGGGCCGAAGTCGGTCTCGAAGGCAACGGTCGAGGCGGTTGGGTCAAGGTGGTAGGCGGTGGTGGCGGCACTGGCCCCGTGGGGGCAGAGGAGAGCGGCAAGGACAAGGGCGGCAAGGCGGCGCATGTGGTCCCCCGGTGCAACTTCGCAAGGGATGCTAGCACCGGGGGCGGGTTTCTCAAAATCACGCTGACGTAGGGGTAAGGCGCCCTATTGCGCGGTATAGCCGCCATCGACCAGGTGGTATGAGCCGGTGATGAAGCTCGCCTGATCGGACAAGAGGAAGAGGACCAGCGCGGCGACTTCGCCGGGTGTGCCGAGGCGGCCCTGGGCGTGGCGCGAGGCGAGGAAATCCTGCGTGGCCTGGTCGAGGTGCTTGTCGATGAGCGGCGTGTGGATGAAGGCGGGGCCGACCGAGTTGATGCGGATGCCCTTCTGGCCGTATTCCAGCGCGGCAGACTTGGTCAGCCCTACGACGCCGTGCTTGGCCGCGACATAGGCCGCGCTGTTGGCGAAGCCGACACTGCCGAGGATCGAGGCGATGTTCACCACCGCCCCGCCGCCCGCGCGTTCAAGGGCGGGAAGGCCGAAGCGCAAGCCGTAGAAGACGGCGTTCAGGTTCACGTCGATGACCTGTTTCCAGCTGTCGACCGGATAGGCGCCGGTCAGGGCCGAGGCGCCGCCGATTCCCGCGTTGTTGACCAGAAGCTGCAGGCCGCCGCCCCAGGATTCGGCGTCGGCCACCAGCTTTTCGACGGTGGCGGGGTCGGCCACGTTGCCGCCCGCCGCGCGCGCCTTGCCGCCCGAGGCCTGGATCGCGGCCACGACGCGGGCGGCGCCGTCCTCGTTCAGGTCCTGCACCACGACCTGCGCTCCGCTGGCCGCGAGGGCGGTGGCGATGGCCTCGCCGATGCCCGAGCCTGCACCGGTGACGAGGGCGGTCTTGCCGGGGAAGGTGATATCCATGGTCGTCTCCTTGCTTTGATCCGGGAAGGAAGGACCGATCCAGAGGAAAGTTCCATGATCCGGGTCAAGGCGGCGGGCGATGGGTGGAATTTTTCGGTCGGCAGTCGGGCAGGACCTGACGGGTCAGGCGAAGGCGGCCTCCAGCGCGATCTCGACCATCGCACCGAAGCTCGTTTCGCGTTGGTCGGCAGGCAGCGCTTCGCCAGTGGTCATGTGGTCCGAGACGGTGAGGACCGCGAGCGCGCGGGCGCCGTGGCGGGCGGCGAGCATGTAAAGCTCGGCGGCCTCCATCTCGACCCCAAGGCAGCCGTGGCGCAGCAGCTGTTCGGTTAGGTCGGGGCGTTCGTCGTAGAACGTGTCGGAGGAGTGGATGCCGCCAACATGGACAGGGACGCCCTTGGCGGTGGCGGCGGCGTAGGCCTTTGACAACAGGCCGAAATCGGCACAGGGGGCGAAGTTCAGCTCCTTCAGGATCGTGCGCGAGGGGGAGCCCACGGTGGAGGCGGTCTGCGCCAGGATCACGTCACGGACCTTCACGCGTTCGGGCAGCGCCCCGGCGGAGCCGATGCGGATCAGCGTCTTCGCGCCGTAGTCGCGGATCAGCTCATTGGCGTAGATCGACATCGACGGCATCCCCATGCCGGAGCCGTGGATGGTGACGCGGTGGCCCTGCCAGCTGCCGGTGTAGCCAAGCATCCCGCGGACCTCGTTCACCAGCACCGCATCGGTCAGGAAGGTCTGAGCGGCCCAGCGGGCGCGGTAGGGATCGCCCGGGAGAAGCACGGTTTCGGCGATGTCGCCCGGCTTGGCGCCGATGTGGAAGGTCATGTCT
>NZ_DAIQAT010000188.1:0-6298 GCF_036781545.1 Tabrizicola sp. | reverse complement strand
CCTTCGGCATCATCCAGTCCAGGATGATGATGTCCGGCTCCTCCTCGTCGACCAGAACCATCGCGTCCTCGCCATTGTCGGCCTGGGTCACGGCAAAGCCCTCGGCCTCCAGGTTGTAGGCCAGAACCGTCCGCTGAGCGGGCTCGTCCTCGACCAGCAGGACCCGCGGCTGCCCGCCCCTCGCCATCCTCAGGCCCCCGTCCCGGTGCTGTCGACCTTGGGCCGCTCATCCCCCGGCAATTCGCCGGTGACGAGGTAGATCACCTGCTCGGCCACCCCCGTCGCGTGATCGCCCACCCGCTCGATGTTCTTGGCGATGAAATGCAGGTGCATGCAGGGGCCGATGGTGCGCGGGTCTTCCATCATGTGGGTCAGGAACTCGCGGAAGATCGAGTTGTACATCTGGTCGATGTCCCGGTCCCGCGTCCGCACATCCTCGGCCAGCTTCACGTCGCGGCGGATATAGGCGTCCAGCGCATCGGTCAGCATCTGCACCACGGCCCGCGCCAGCCTGCGGATCGACCCCGACGCCCCCGGAACCGGCGTCATCTGCGACAGCACCGCCGTCCGCTTGGCCAGGTTCTTCGCATAATCCCCCGACCGTTCCAGCGCCGCGGCGATCTTCATCACCGTCAGAACTGTCCGCAGGTCGCCCGCCGTGGGGCCCCGCAGTGCCAGAAGCTGGGCGCATTGCGCATTGATCTGCTCTTCCAGCGCGTCGATCGCCCGGTCACCGGCCCGGACCCGCGCGGCCAGATCCTCGTCCCGCCGGTCCAGCGCCTCGGCCGCTTCCAGAAGCGCGGTCTCGACCAGCCCGCCCATCCGCATGACCAGGGCCTGCGCGGCCTCGAGATCGCGGTCGAAGGCCGAAAGAATATGTGCGGTGTTCATCGCCTGCTCCTTACCCGATCCGTCCGGTGATATAGGCCTCGGTCCTGGGGTCCGTGGGGTTGGTGAAGATGCGGGTAGTGTCATCGTATTCGACCAGATTCCCCAGATGGAAGAACGCAGTCTTCTGGCTGACACGCGCCGCCTGCTGCATCGAGTGGGTCACGATCACCACCGAGAACTGCGACCGCAGGTCGTCGATCAGTTCTTCCACCTGCGCCGTGGCGATGGGGTCAAGCGCCGAGCAGGGCTCGTCCATCAGCAGGACCTCGGGCGAGGTCGCCACCGCCCGCGCGATACACAGCCGCTGCTGCTGCCCGCCGGAAAGCCCGGTCCCGGGCGCATCCAGCCGGTCCTTGACCTCGTTCCACAGCGCGGCCTTGCGCAGCGAGGCTTCCACCACGGCGTCAAGCTCGGCCTTGTTGCGGGTCAGCCCGTGGATCTTCGGCCCGTAGGCCACATTGTCATAGATCGACTTCGGGAAGGGGTTCGGCTTCTGGAACACCATCCCCACCTTGGCGCGCAGCTGCACCGGATCGACGCGGGAATCGTAGATGTCTTCGCCGTCCAGCGTGATCTTGCCGGATACCCGGGCCGAGGCCACGGTGTCGTTCATCCGGTTCAGGCAGCGCAGGAAGGTCGACTTGCCGCAGCCCGATGGTCCGATGAAGGCCGTCACCGTCCGGTCGAGGATATCGACCGTCACATCCTTCAGCGCGTGGTTCGTGCCATAGTGGACCTGAACCTCACGGGCGGCGATCTTGGTGCTGTCGACCGCAATCTCCCGTTCAACCGTTCGCATATCGTCCATCCGTCTTCCTCACGAGCTGCCGCGCCCGGATGATCTAGGCCAGTTTCGTGACGCATATGCGACGTATATGTAACAGGGGAATGACGCTGGCCCAAGGTCAGGGGCGTGTCAGAAGCGCCTCGATCTCGTCCCGGGACGGCATCGCCGGGGCCGCCCCGGCGCGGGTGACGGAAATCCCCGCCGTTGCCGCGCCGAAGCGCACCGCCTCGATCACGTCTTTGCCCTCGGACAACGCGACGGCGAAACCGCCGTTGAAGGCATCGCCTGCGCCCGTGGTCTCGACCACCGCCCCGGCGCTGATCACCGGCACATGCACCGACCGCGTCCGGTCGCGGTAAAGCGCGCCGTTGGAGCCCAGCGTGACGATCACCGCCCCGACGCCCCGCGCAATCAGGGCAGCGGCGGCCTGCTCCGCCTCGGCCAGCGTCGTCACCGGCAAGCCGGTCAGCGTCTCGGCCTCGGTCTCGTTCGGAGTGATGAAGTCGCAAAGCGCCAGCATCGCATCGTCCAGCGCCGCCGCCGGGGCGGGGTTCAGGATCGTGGTGACGCCTGCCGCGCGCGCGATCTCCAGCCCCCGGCGGGCGGCGGGGATCGGCTGTTCCAGCTGGGTGACGAAGACCGCCGCGCTGCGGATAAGGTCGGCGCGTGCGTCCAGGTCTTCGGGCGCGATCCGCCCACCCGCCCCCGAGGCGACGATGATCGCGTTGTTGCCGGTGGCGGCCTCCAGGAAGATGAAGGCCGCCCCGGTGTGGCTTTCGGCGTCCACCGTCACTTCGGGGATGACCCCTGCCTCCTCCCAAGTGGTCCGTGCGACCTTGGCGAAATCGTCGGCGCCCAGCCGCGTGATGAAATGCGTCCGCCCCCCCGCCCTGGCCGCCGCGACAGCCTGGTTCGAGCCTTTGCCCCCCGGCCCCAGCACGAAATGCTGGCCCAGGATCGTCTCGCCGATCTTCGGCAGGCGTTCGGCGCGATAGGAGGTGTCGGCGTTGAAGATGCCGAGGATCACGACGGGTTTCGACATCTCAGTCCTCCGGAGGGATCACGCCCTTGCGCAGCATGAAGCAGCCGTAGAAGCGCCGCTCCCCGGTCTGGATCACCGCGAAGGCCTGACGGGCCATGTCGTAGAAGGCGAAGCGCTCGATGCCGGGCAAGGGGCGGGAGCGGCCCTCGGCGCGGTCGACCTCGGCCTGGACCTCGACCTGCACCGGGGGCAGTTCCTCGGGGTGGCCCACGACTTCCATCCGGCCCGCGAAATCCTCGACGAATGTGTCCAGCGGCAGGACCGACAGGATCGCGTTCACCGCCTCCGCCGCTGTCAGGTTCTCCATCCGCAGAAGCCTGCCGGTGACGGTGGCGCCGGCCACGGATTCTGCCGGGAAGTTGGTGTCCACGACAACCACGCAATCGCCATGGCCCATGGCGCGGAGCGTGCCCAGCACCTCGGCGTTCAGCCGGTTGTCGATCCCCTTCAGCACGTCACCCCTCCCGTTCGCCCTCTGCTCAAGGATATGCCCGGCTTCCGCAGCCCACGCAAGAAAGCGCTGCCCCTTGCGGACGGGACGAGGACCGTCGCAGTCTGGCCCCGATCCGACAGGAGGCCCGACGTGCCCGATTCCCGCCCGCCCTACCGCTGGCCCGACCCCGACCGCGACTATGCCAACGGGGATTTCATCGCCGGGGCCGCCGATTATCCGCCGCGCTGGACCCGGGATGCCGCCGCCTTCCGCCGGACGCTGGGGAAGCGGGCAGACCTTGACCTTTCCTATGGCCCTTCTCCGCGCGAGAAGCTGGACCTGTTCCTGCCCGAAGGCCCGGCGAAGGGGGTGGTGATCTTCGTCCACGGCGGCTACTGGCACCTCTTCTCCAAGGCGCACTGGTCGCATCTGGCCGCGGGCCCGCTGGCGCGGGGTTATGCGGTGGCGATGCCAAGCTATACGCTGGCCCCCGCCGCGCGGCTGGCGGAGATCACCGCCGAGATCGCGCGCGCCTGCTGGTTCGTGGGCACCCGCGTGCCCGGGCCGATGGTGGTGACGGGCCATTCCGCCGGGGGGCATCTGGCGGCGCGGATGGGCAACGCCGACCTCGCGGTGCCGGTGGCGCGGGTGGTGCCGATTTCCCCGCTTTCGGAACTGGGGCCGCTGATGGCCACGGGGATGAACGCGACGCTGAAGATCGACGCGGGCGAGGCTGCGGGGGAGAGCCCGGCCCGGCATCCCCTCCGGGACGGGGTGACGGCCCATGTCTGGGTGGGGGCGCAGGAGCGGCCCGCCTTCCTGTGGCAGGCGCGGGTCCTGGCCGAGGAATGGGCCTGCCCCTGGACCGCCGATCCGGGGCAGCACCATTTCAGCGTGATCGACGGGCTGGCGGAGCCGGGGTCAGCCCTTTGCAAGGTCCTTCTGGAGGGGCTCTAGAGAGAGCCGCCCCGCGTGGCGGGTTTTTCCGGTCTTTTGCCGCCGGATCGTCCGTGCATCAGGCCTGCGCGCTGATCTTCGGCGTAACCCCGGATCGAACCTGAAGAGAAAGCCTGTCAGCGTCGTCGCATTCGCCCTGGTGAAGGGCGGGAGAATATCCAAAGGGGTTTGGCTGATTTCGGCGGCGGAAGGAATGGCAAGGGCCGCCCCAGTCGAATCGTTGACCAAAAGCGCTTTGGAGACTAACGTTCCGGCAACGTTTCGGGATTTTTCGGGCGTTTAGCAAAGAAGACGGCACGCCAATTCTGCCGCCCAAGGGAGGAAGACCAATGATGACCATGAAAGGCCGCGCATTCCGCGCGACCGCAACCGCAGCCATGCTCGCCGTCTTTGGCGCTCCCGTCATGGCTGAAGAGCTGTTCTATGTCTCCGGCGCCGTCGGCAATGCGGTCGAGGATTTCAAGACCATCGTGAAGCCGTGGGAGGAAGCAACCGGCAACACCGTGACCATCGTCCCGATGCCGGCCTCGACCACCGACCAGTTCGGCCAGTATCGCCTGTGGCTCGCCGCCGGGGCGACCGACATCGACCTTTACCAGACCGACGTGATCTGGGCGCCGCAACTGGCGGACCATTTCGTCGACCTGACCGAAGCCGCCAAGGACCTGGCGCCGACCCATTTCCCCTCGATCATCGAATCGCAGACGGTGAACGGCAAGCTGGTCGCGCTGCCGCTCTTCACCGATGCGCCCGCGCTCTACTACCGCAAGGACCTGCTGGAGAAATACGGCAAGGAGCCGCCGAAGACCTGGGCCGAACTGGCCGAGACCGCCAAGATCATCCAGGACGGCGAACGTGCCGAGGGCAAGGCCGACATGTGGGGCTTTGTCTGGCAGGGCAACGCCTATGAAGGCCTGACCTGCAACGCCCTGGAATGGGTGAAGTCCTTCGGCGGCGGCCAGATCGTCGAAGCCGACGGCACGATCTCGATCAATAACGAGAACGCCGTCGCCGCGCTGGAGGCCGCGAAGTCCTGGGTCGGCACGATCAGCCCGGATGGCGTCCTGGCTTACCAGGAAGAGGAAGCCCGCGGCGTCTGGCAGACCGGCAACGCGGTCTTCATGCGCAACTGGCCCTATGCCTACACGCTGGGCAACGGCGACGACTCGGCAGTCAAGGGCCTGTTCAGCGTGACCACCCTGCCGGTCGGCAAGGAAGGCGACAGTTCGGCGGCCACCCTTGGCGGCTGGAACGTCGCGGTGTCGAAGTACTCGACCAAGCAGGACGCCGCGGTCAGCCTTGCGCTGTATCTTGCCGGGCCGGAGGCGCAAAAGACCCGCGCGCTCATCGCCTCGAACCTGCCGACGATCGTCGCACTTTACGACGACGCCGACATCGCGGCCGCGCAGCCGATCATTCCGCAGTGGAAGGACGTGTTCCTGAACGCCGTTCCGCGCCCCTCGGCGCCCACGCTCGGCAAGTACAACGAGGTGTCCGCCAAGTTCTGGTCGGCGGTGCACAACACGCTTTCGGGCGAAGGCTCGGCAGCGGAGAACCTCGAGATGCTCGAAGTGGACCTGACGGACATCAAGGGGTCGGGCTGGTAAGTCCTCCCGGACCTGACTGACCCCAACGGCGGGCGGCGCTGACCCCAGCAGTCGCCGCCCGTCTCATCTCAACGGGCCTCGGAGGGGGGTCCGACAGGGAGGGAATCATGGCAACGAACGACGCGGGGCTCAGCCTCACGCAGCAACGCCAGCGCGCGGCCTTCTGGTTCATCGTACCGATGCTGGCGGCGCTGTTCTTCGTGGCGGCCTGGCCGCTTCTGCGCACCATCTGGTTTTCGCTGACCGACACCAAGCTCAGCGCCCTCTATGGCGGCAGCTGGATCGGCTTCGACAACTACCTGTCGCTGCGCATCCTGGAGTCGGGCCGATGGGTCTGGCGCGGCACGCTGGTCGACCCGGCCTGGTGGAACGCTGTCTGGAACACGGTGCGCTTCGCCTTCGTCTCGGTCTTCTTCGAGACGGTGCTGGGCCTGATCGTCGCCCTGGTGCTGAACGCCGAGTTCAAGGGCCGGGGCCTGGTGCGCGCCGCGATCCTGATCCCCTGGGCGATCCCGACCATCGTCAGCGCGAAGATGTGGGCCTGGATGCTGAACGACCAGTTCGGCATCCTGAACGACATC
>NZ_DAIQAT010000187.1:0-6331 GCF_036781545.1 Tabrizicola sp. | reverse complement strand
CCGGTTTTCCTGTAAGGCCCCCGCCATCTGAGACGTGAGGCCCGCCCCCGGGGCCCGTGCGAAGGATCGGGGGATGGGCGGCAATGGGGCCGCCATATATCGGGGGCACCGGCAGGGGCCGGGTCCTCAGAGGAAACGATACATGTTCAATGTGACCAAGAAATCCATCCAGTGGGGCAATGAAACGCTCACGCTGGAAACGGGGAAAGTTGCGCGCCAGGCCGATGGGTCGGTGATCGCGACGCTGGGCGAGACCCAGGTGATGGCCAACGTGACCTTCGCGCGCGCCGCGAAGCCGGGCCAGGACTTCTTCCCCCTGACCGTCCACTATCAGGAAAAATACTACGCAGCCGGCAAGATCCCCGGCGGCTTCTTCAAGCGCGAGGCGCGGCCTTCTGAAAAAGAAACGCTGACCTCGCGTCTGATCGACCGGCCGATCCGCCCGCTGTTCGTCGACGGCTTCCGCAACGAAGTGCTGGTCATGGCGACCGTCCTGTCCTGCGATCTCGTGAACGACCCTGACGTCGTGGCGATGATTGCAACCAGCGCTGCCCTGACCGTGTCGGGTGTCCCGTTCATGGGCCCGATCGGTGCAGCCCGCGTCGGCTTCGTCGATGGCCAGTATGTGCTGAACCCGGCCATGGACGACATGACCCAGCTGCGGCTCAAGCCCGAGCAGCGGCTTGATCTGGTCATCGCAGGCACGAAAGATGCCGTGATGATGGTCGAATCCGAGGCTTACGAGCTGACGGAAGAGGAAATGCTCGGCGCCGTGGTCTTCGGGCACGAGCAGATGCAGCCGGTCATCGACCTGATCATCGACTTCGCCGAGGCTTCCGCGAAAGAGCCCTTCGACTTCGCCCCGCCCGACTATTCGGCCCTCTATGCCAAGGTGAAGGCTGCCGGGGAAGAGCAGATGCGCGCCGCCTTCGCGATCCGCGACAAGCAGGAGCGTACCGGTGCCATCGACGCCGCGGTTGCGGCGATCAAGGCCGCGATGAGCGAGGAAGACCAGGCCGACGCCAATCTTGGCCCGGCGATCAAGCAACTGGAATCGGCGGTCCTGCGCGGCGACGTGGTGAAACACGGCCGCCGGATCGACGGTCGCGACACCAAGACCGTCCGTCCCATCGTCGCGGAAACCGGCGTTCTGCCCCGCGCCCACGGCTCGGCGCTGTTCACCCGCGGGGAAACCCAGGGTCTCGTCGTCACCACTCTGGGCACCGGCGAGGATGAGCAGATCATCGACGCGCTGAACGGCAACTACCGGTCGAACTTCCTGCTGCACTACAACTTCCCGCCCTATTCGGTGGGCGAGGTTGGCCGCGTGGGCAGCCCCGGCCGCCGCGAGATCGGCCATGGCAAGCTCGCCTGGCGCGCGTTGCAGGCGGTGCTCCCGGCGCCGACCGACTTCCCCTATACGATCCGCGTCGTGTCCGAGATCACCGAATCGAACGGCTCCTCCTCGATGGCTTCGGTCTGCGGCGGGTCGCTCTCGATGATGGATGCGGGCGTGCCGCTGAAAGCCCCGGTCGCAGGTGTGGCGATGGGTCTGATCCTGGAAGATGACGGCAAATGGGCCGTGCTGACCGACATCCTGGGCGACGAGGACCACCTCGGCGACATGGACTTCAAGGTTGCGGGCACCGAAGCCGGCATCACCTCGCTGCAAATGGACATCAAGATCGCCGGTATCACCCCGGAGATCATGAAACAGGCGCTGGCGCAGGCGAAAGACGGCCGCATCCACATCCTGGCCGAGATGAACAAGGCGCTGTCGGCGCCTCAGGGCTTCTCGGAATATGCCCCGAAGATCGAGACGCTGACCATCCCCACCGACAAGATCCGCGAAGTGATCGGCTCGGGCGGCAAGGTCATCCGCGAGATCGTCGAGGTCTCGGGCGCCAAGGTCGACATCAACGACGACGGCGTGATCAAGATCGCCTCGAGCGACCAGAAGGCCATCAAGAAGGCGCATGAGATGATCTGGTCGATCGTCGCCGAGCCGGAAGAGGGCCAGATCTACACCGGCAAGGTGGTGAAGCTGGTCGATTTCGGCGCCTTTGTGAACTTCTTCGGCAAGCGCGACGGCCTGGTCCATGTGAGCCAGATCGCCAACAAGCGCCTGAACCATCCGAACGAGCTTCTGAAGGAAGGCCAGGAGGTCAAGGTCAAGCTCCTGGGCTTTGACGACCGCGGCAAGGTGCGCCTTGGCATGAAGATGGTCGACCAAGAGACCGGCGCGGAAATCGCCGAGAAGAAAGAAGAATCCGCCGAGGGCTGATTGCCCTCGCTGGCGTGAACGTGAAGGCCCCGGGGGAAACCCCGGGGCCTTTTCCGTCTTGTCTCACGTCTTCTTGTGGTGCGCGTGATCCGCGTCCCCGCAAGAATTATCGAAAAAGGACAAGCGCATGACCCATCCCACCCGCCGCACCCTCGTCGCCACCGGCCTTGCCGCCATGCTGCCCTGGCGCGCCTTCGCCAAGACCGAAGAGGACTGGGTCATGCCCGAGGAATTCCTGCCCCGCCCCGTCCGCTTCCTCGACCCGCAGGAGCCCGGCACGATCATCGTCGATCCGGATTACTTCGCGCTCTACCTTGCGCTGACCCCGCGGCGGGGGATGCAGTACAGCGTCGGCGTCGGGCGGGGAAATCTCTACGAATCCGGCTGGTTCAGCGTGGGCGCCAAGAAGGAATGGCCCAGCTGGACCCCGACCAAGGAGATGATCGCGCGGGATCCCGACCATTATGCCAAATACGCCGGCGGGATGCCCGGGGGGCCGAAGAACCCGCTCGGCGCGCGGGCGCTCTACCTGTTCAACGAGGTCGGCGCCGACACCTTCCTGCGCATCCATGGCACGCCCGAGCCCTGGACCATCGGCACCGCCGTCTCGAACGGCTGCGTCAGGCTGGCGAACCAGCACATCGCCGAGCTTTACGACCAGGTCGAACTCGGCGCGCCGGTCCTGCTGCTGCCGAAAGTGGAAAGTGCATAGGGGCGCCAGAAGGCGCCCCCGCAGGACTCAGCCCTTCGCGAAGCGCAGATAGGGCAGCTTGATGTCCAGATCGCCATAGCGTTCCTTGGCCTGGTCGTTGTTCAGGGCCAGCGCCACGATCACATCCTGTCCGGGCACCCAGTTGGCGGGGGTCGCCAGCGGCACGCCGTCGGTCTTCTGCACGGCATCCAGCGCGCGCAGGATCTCGGCGAAGTTGCGGCCCACCGACATCGGATAGGTCATGGTCAGCCGCACCTTCTTGTCCGGGCCGACGATATAGACCGTCCGCACCGTTGCCGAATGGGCGGGGGTCCGCCCTTCGGTCGGCAGGTAATAGTCGGCGGGCAGCATGTCATAGGCCTTGGCAACCGTCAGGTCGCTGTCGTCGATGATCGGGAAATCGGCCGCGGCGCCGCCGAAGGCCTCGATGTCGCGCTTCCACTTCTCATGGTCGGCTTTGCCGTCGACCGACACGCCGATCACCTTGGTCTTGCGCTTTTCCCATTCGGTAGCCAGTTGCGCCACCGCCGCGAATTCCGTGGTGCAGACCGGGGTGAAGTCGCGCGGGTGGCTGAAGATGATGCCGTAGCTGTCGCCCAGCCAGTCGTGGAACCGGATCGTGCCGGCGGTGCTGTCGGCGGTGAAATCGGGCGCGGTGTCGTTGATGCGGACGGCCATGGGAACCTCTGGGTTGGAATCCTGTCTGCGGGCGAACATAGGCCCATCGGAAAAAGGTTTCATCCCCCCGCGTCGGATAACCAGCAAATAGGAAAGCTGTTCCACCGCATACCGGCATCACAGCAAGAACGTTCCGCGTCGCAACGGCTCAGTCGAACGTCCCCGTCACCCGCCCGAACAGCATGAAGGCCCGTGCGGTGCGGGTGTCGGCCAGGTCGGCCAGTTCGGCGTCGCTCGCGTTCGGTTCGAAGGCGGCGAAGGTCTTGTCGAAGGCGCGCAGGAAATGGTGCGCCGCGTCGCGGAACACCGGATCGGATTTCATCCGTGCCGCCGTCAGCGCCAGCGAGGCGCGGTCGCGGATACCGCCCAGCGCGGCGATGGACCGGCCCCGTTCACCCCCTGCAAAGCGCCGCCACAGTTCGGGGTGGCAAAGGTCGGGCTGCAGGTCGTCCATGTAGATGCCGTCCTGGCTGAGCAGCGTCAGCACGTCCTGGGCCGCGCGGATCAGCTTCGACGAGGTCCGGTCCTCCAGCGCCAGCCGCAGGGCGCGGAAGCCTTCCTTATCCTCGGGCGTCTCGGGGAACTGCAGCGCGCGGATGAAATCGGCGACCGAAAGCGGCGGGCGCAGGTCCTCGGCCGGGGTGCCCAGCGCCAGCCTCGGCTCTTCGGCGGTGGGCTCGGCCTGCGGGGTGACCAGCGCGGCCTTGCGGTCTGCCGAGGGCACCGACAGCGCGGAATCGCGGCGCGAGCTGAAGGTTGCAAGCACCGTCTCGGCCTGCCGGGTGGAGGCGGCGATCTCGTCGATCTTGCGTTCGACCGACGGCTTCAGCCCGCCGCCCTGCCCCTGCGCCTGCACATAGCTCGACCGCATCGCATCGACCGTGGCCTGCAACCGCTTCGCCTCGGCCCGCAGCTCGCGGATCGAGCGCAGGGTGATCACCACGGCCCAGATCAGCGCGATGGGCAGGAAGACCATCAGCAGGGTCATCACCAGGCCCAGCGTCCGCGTCTCGCTGCCCGGCGGCGTCACCAGCACATAGACCAGGATCAGGATCACCCAGACCAGGCTCAGGCCGACGCCCGCGATCTCCATCCCCCGGCTGGGCGGGTCGTTCAGCTGCGCCAGCGGGCCTTCGCCAAGGCCCGCATCCCCTTTTGGCAGATCCTTGACCGGCGGTTTCACCCCGGTTCCCTCCGGTCAGATGTAGCGGATCGACAGGATTTCGTAGGACCGGGTTCCCCCCGGCGTCTTGACGTCGACGCTGTCGGCTTCCTCCTTGCCGATCAAGGCCCGGGCCAGCGGCGAGCGGATGTTCAGAAGGCCGTTCTCGATATCGGCCTCGGCCTCGCCGACGATCTGGTAGGTCTTCTCTTCGTCGCTGTCCTCGTCGACCAGCGTCACGGTGGCGCCGAACTTGATCGGGCCGGACAGCTTCGACGGGTCGATGACCTCGGCCAGCGACAGCGTGCCCTCCAGCTCCTTGATGCGGCCTTCGATGAACCCCTGCTTCTCGCGCGCGGCGTGGTATTCGGCGTTCTCCGACAGGTCGCCATGCTCGCGCGCCTCGGCGATGTCCCGGATGATCGCCGGACGGTCCACCGTCTTCAGCTGCTTGAGTTCAGCATCCAGCGCGTCATATCCGCGCCGTGTCATCGGGATCTTTTCCATCGGACTTCCACAGTAAAAGAAGAAGCCACGGGCCGGGCTGCGACCCATGACTTCGGACAACTCCCCCTCACCTCACCCGATGGAATGCACAAATGCAAGGGGTGATGCCGCGCCCGCGCGACGGCCTGTCGCGTGGAAGACAGAAAGTTTCGCCCGCAGATGCGCCTAAAGGCGTGATGTTGCGTCATGGTTGACCTTGCGTCCTCGTTCCGGCAACAGGGGGCCGCAACTAGCCAGCGTTTCAGTGCCGGTACTGGCCGACCGGGGAGGGACAAGCGATGACTGCGATCCAGCGCGAGAAGATGGACTATGACGTTGTGATCGTGGGCGCGGGGCCTGCGGGCCTGTCGGCGGCGATCCGGCTGAAGCAGCTGGACCCGGACCGCTCGGTCGTGGTGCTGGAGAAGGGCTCCGAGGTCGGCGCGCATATCCTTTCGGGCGCGGTGCTTGACCCCTCGGGGCTGGACGCGCTGCTGCCCGACTGGCGGTCGATGGGCGCCCCGATCAAGACCGAGGTGAAGGAGGACAACTTCTACCTCCTCGGCCCGGCAGGCAAGGTCCGCATCCCGAACTGGCCGATGCCGCCGCTGATGTCGAACCACGGCAACTACATCGTCTCGATGGCCAACGTCTGCCGCTGGATGGCGGGCGTGGCCGAGGGGCTGGGGGTAGAGATCTTCCCCGGCATGGCCTGTTCCGAGCTGGTCTTCGAGGGCGATACCGTCGTCGGCGTGGTGGCCGGCGAATTCGGCCGCGACCCCGAGACGCGCGAGCCCGGCCCGGCCTACGAGCCCGGCATGGAGCTGCGCGGCAAGTATGTCTTCCTGTCGGAAGGTGTCCGCGGCAGCCTGGCGAAGCAGGTGATCGCGAAATACGACCTGTCGAAGGGCCACTGCCCGCAGAAATTCGGCCTCGGCATGAAGGAAATCTGGGAGATCGACCCCGCCAAGCACCGCGAGGGCACCGTCACCCATACGATGGGCTGGCC
>NZ_DAIQAT010000186.1:0-6450 GCF_036781545.1 Tabrizicola sp. | reverse complement strand
GGTGCCGGGCGACGCCGACCAGTTGACCCAGGTCTTCACCAACCTGATCGAGAACGCGCTGAAATACGGCGGCGCGGGCCAGGTGGTGCGGATCTCGCTTTCCCCGGAGGAGACGGTGCGCGGCCCGGCAGTCCGGGTAGAGGTCGCCGATCAGGGCGAGGGGATCGACCCGGTTCATCTGCCGCGGCTGACCGAACGGTTCTACCGGGTGGATTCGCACCGCTCGCGCGAGATGGGGGGCACGGGGCTCGGGCTGGCCATCGTGAAGCACATCGTGAGCCGTCACCGGGGCTGGCTGCGGGTGGAGAGCGCGATGGGCGAGGGGAGCCGGTTTTCGGTGGTGCTGCCGTTGGGCTGAGGCGACTGCGCGCCGTTTCCGGCGCGCAGCGGCTGTCGTGGGTGCTTAAAGTTCCAGCGACTGTTCGACCTTCTTGACCTGCACGCGCGACAGGCCAAGGTTGGCGACCTTCTTGTCCAGTGCGACATAGAGGAAGATCGTGGGCGATTTTTCCATCGGCCGGATCAGGTGATACTGTTTCCCGAGCGTGATCAGGATATCCTCGATCGAGTCGTTCAGGCCGAGCATCTGGATCGCGCGGTTCTTGGCGCGCACCACCTCGGTATTGGCGGCGCTGGCCGCCTCGAGGTCGAACTTGCCGCCGCCGACGGCCGCCAGCATCATGCCCGTTTCGCTGTCCACAAGGCAGCCGCCGATGAAACCGGAAATCTCATTCAGTGCAGTAATATCGAGAGCCATGTCTTTTCCTTTGAAGGTTGGGGTGGTTTCGTTTTTCGTCGTTTCCGAAGAAATCTTTGGCTGGGCCAGCTTCTCGGGCCGGACCGGCCGTTTGAAGCCCAGGGCCTTGTCGAGTAGTTTCACGTCGGTTTCCTTATGCCCATCGAGTGATTTCAGATCCTCCAGCCAGCTCTCGGCGGTCTGGTGCCGTTCTGCCGGAAAGATGCGCAGGGCCTTGTCGATGCTTTCCAGGAAACCGGCCGGATAGCCGGCGATGTTGCCGGCCAGCGGTGCCATGGGGTCGGGCCTGCGCTCGGCACGGGCCGCGATCCGGGTCTGGCTGTCGGGCGGGGCGGTGCCGGTGATGGCATGGTAGAGCGAGGCGCCCAGCGAATAGATGTCGCTCCACGGGCCGACATTCCCGCCGGCGAAGTAAAGCTCGTGCGGCGAGTAGCCGTCCTTGACGATGGTCAGCGCCGACTTGCCCTCGACCCCGCCTTCCGAGATCCAGCTCGACGCGCCGAAATCGATCAGCACCGGCTGGTGGTCGGGCGTCATGAAGATGTTGTCCGGCGAGACGTCGCGATGAAGGATGTCGTTGGCGTGGACGTAGGACAGCGCCGCGACCATCTTGACCGTCAGCGCCACGATCCAGTCGGGTGTCCGCGCGACCTCGTTGGTCTCGATCACGTCCAGAAGATCGTGGCCCCGGATGCGGTCCAGCACCATGTAGGCGGTGTCGTTTTCCTGGAAGACCTGGTGCACATGGACGACGTTGGGATGGTTCAGCGTCGAAAGGCTTCTGGCTTCCTTCAGGAAGTATTTCAGGATCTTCGACATTTCCCGCTGGCTGCCCGCACTGCGCGGGCGGACCCGGCTGCGCATCCGCCGGCAATGCGCACCCGAGAAGCACTCCTTGATCACCACATCCTTGCCGGAGTGATCTTTGGCGAAATACGCAATCCCGAAACCGCCGCTGGTGATCACTTTGTCGATTACATACTGCCCGTGAAACAATACCGACCCAGACGGCAATTCATCCGGAGAGGAGTAGTTCGGGTCCGGGGCAATATCCTCGACATACATGACGGGATCATCCAGTGCAGGCAGCGTTGTTTCAGGATCGGGGGAAAATCGACAATCGCTACGATCACTCAACCATAGGGTGTGCGGCAAAAGTGTCTGGATTGGGGCATATGAATGGAATTACCGACAAGATCATTCAGCTGTGGGTTGTCGGTGGGCGGGGCTAACGGCAACAGCGCAGCAGGGTGTCTCAGGCATTGTTGACAATCCTGGATTGTATCCCGTTCTGCTCACGAGGGCAGGGAAACGGGGCAAAAAGAGGGGGGGCGCCCGTTTCCGCGCAGCCGGACGGTGCCCTGACCGCTGGCAGCGCCGCATGCGGGATCAGGTCTTCTCTTCATCCATCGTTAACTTTTTGTTAACTATTTGGGCGGGAACGCGTCAGCACCGGCGCCCCGCTGTCGCCCCGGTTTGGAACGGCTGCCGAATCTCGGGGGTGGACCCCCCTCGGGGCGCGGCCGGGCGCTTGGGGTAAGTCAGGGTGAACCCTGACTTGCGTGTTGATGATGCGGATACAGTCTTGCGGCTGGCCTGACGACCAAGCCCGCCAGCCCTTCCAACTCCCGGCTTTCCGATGTCGCTCTGGCAAAGAGGGCCGCGATTAATATGCCCATAAGGCGGTCTGGCCTTTCTCGCCGACGCTCAAGGACAATATGAACGGAGCGTAAAAAGCTCAGGCGACTGCACAGCGCAAATCCGACGCAGTCCAAGTGGGAAAGCCGAACGGGATATCGCTTCGGTGGCGTGGTGGGAATATGGTGTCCTTGTTCGACCGCGCCCCTCAAAACCTCCCCAACCGCTCGGTCAGCAGCCGGTAGAAGCCCACCCGGTCCACCCCTCCCACGAAGAGCGCATTCGGTGCACGCCCGGTCACCCGCCACCAGTCGGCCACCGTCATGCCGAGGGTCAATTCGCTTTCCGTCTCGATCTCCACATTGATGTGGCGTCCGGTGAAGAGCGAGGGCTCCAGCAGGTAGGCGATTACGCAGGGGTCGTGAAGGGGCGCGCCCTCGCTGCCGTATTTCGCGGTGTCGAAGCGTTCGAAGAAATCGGTCCACGACGCGACGGCCTGGCCGACGGGGGTGCCGAGCGCACGCATCTCCTCCACCCAGGCGCGCGAGGTCAGCGCCTTGTGGGTCACATCCAGCGGCATCACCACAAGGGGAACGCCGGATCTGAACACGATATCAGCGGCTTCCGGATCGACGTAGATGTTGAACTCGGCCGCCGGGGTGACGTTGCCGCCCTCGAAACAGCCGCCGCCCATCAGGACGATCTCGGCCACCTTCGGCACGATGTCGGGCGCGCGCTGGAAGGCGGTGGCGATGTTCGTCAGCGGTCCCAGCGGGCAGAGGGTGATCGAGCCCGCCGGATGGGCGCGCAGCGTGTCGATCAGATAGTCGACGGCATGGCCGGGCTGCAGCGGCAAGACCGGCTCGGGCAGGGGAATGCCGTCGAGCCCGGTCTTGCCATGCACATATTCCGCGGTGACCAGCTTGCGCTGCAGCGGCGCCTCGCATCCGGCATAGACCGGGGTCCGGTGGCCGGACAGTTCGATGATCTGGCGGGCATTCCGCTGGGTGAGGGCGAGCGGCACATTCCCTGCGACGGCGGTCAGCGCAAGGACCTCCAACTCCGGCGAGGCCAGCGCAAGCAGGATGGCGACGGCGTCGTCCTGGCCGGGGTCGGTGTCGATGATGATCTTGCGGGACATGGGCGGGCTCCTTCTGGCGCGGGCGAGTAAGCGGCATGGCAGGAAATTTGTCCAGATGGTCAGGAAAAGCCGCCCAGGGGTCGCGCCGCATCCTGCCGGTGCCCGCCCCGGCGCGCGGCCTTCCGCCGGAACGGGCGGGGCGGTCCTCGTCGGGCTCGCGGCCCATCCCGCTGCTGCGGAGCAAGGTCGAGGTGGCCTCCGCGCCAACCCGCCGTTCCGGGCGCATGTCCCGCCGCAAAGAACGCCCGCCGATGCAAATCCGCATCAGCCTGCGGGCAATCGGTTCAGCTGCACTACGACCGGAAGCGCAATCCTGGGGCACCTTTGCTATGTTGCCCCGAAAGAGCTCAACGAAGAGAGCAGTCCATGAACCGACCTCTGCGCATTGCGGCAGCCGTTCTATGCCTGGCGTCGCCCGCCCTTGCCGGTGGCCCGACCCTTGTCGATGAACCTGTGGTCCTGCCCCCACCGCCCGAGGCGATGCCCCGTCCGGACTGGACCGGTCCCTACGCCGGCCTGGGCCTCGGCCGCACCACCGGCAGCCAAGACGACCAGACCCCAAGCGCCAGCTATGGCGTGGACGGCGGCTCGCTGCGCTCGGTCTTCCTCGGCTACCGGCTGCAGCAGGGCAACATCGTCTACGGCGGCGAGATGGAGCTGGCCAATCTCTCGGGTTCCGCCATCCAGGGCACCCCGCGCGAATTCTCCAAGGCCTTCGACGTGAAGAGCACGCTGGGCATCGCGCAGGGCCGGTTCCTGACCTACGGCGTCCTCGGCTGGTCGCAGGTCGAGGTCGCCCGCCCGTCGGACACGACAAACTTCGGCGGCATCTCCTACGGGGCCGGGGTGGAGTATTCCGTCAACGACCGCTTCGGGATCGGGCTGGAATACCTTGCGCGCGATGTCGACGGAATCTCGGTCAACGGCAGCCCGCAGACCAGCGAGATCGGGCTCGACTCGCTGTCCCTGCGCTTCGGCCTGTCGTTCTGATCCGGGGCTGACCCCTCAGCGCGGGGGCTGGTCTTCACCCCCGCCCGCACCTAGGCTGGCCCCGCATCCGACGCGAGGCCCCATGCCACTTCCCTCCGACCTTCCGCCCTCCGGCATCGACCGGCTTCTCGCCATCATGGCCGCGCTGCGCGATCCCGCCACCGGCTGCCCGTGGGATATCGAGCAAAGTTTCGCCACCATCGCCCCCTATACGCTGGAAGAGGCCTTCGAAGTCGCCGATGCCATCGAGCGGCAGGCCTGGGGCGAGCTGAAGGGCGAGTTGGGCGATCTTCTGTTCCAGGTGGTTTACCATGCCCGGATGGCCGCGGAGGCCGGGCATTTCGACTTTGCCGATGTCGTCGCCGCGATTTCCGACAAGATGATCGCCCGCCATCCGCATGTCTTCGGCGCAGACAACCGCGACAAGACCGCCGAACAGCAGACCCGCGACTGGGAAGCGCAGAAGGCGCGCGAACGCGGGGCGGCAGAACCGGGGGGCCGTACCCTTGACGGCGTGGCCGCAGCACTTCCCGCGCTGACCCGGGCGCTGAAGCTGCAGAACCGCGCCGCCCGCGTCGGCTTCGACTGGCCTTCGACCGGAGAGGTCCTCGACAAGCTTACCGAAGAGGCCCGCGAGGTTGTCGAGGCCCGCGACAGCCTGACCCATGACCATCTCACCGAGGAGATTGGCGATCTTCTCTTCGTGATGGCCAATCTCGCCCGCCATCTGAGGGTCGATCCCGAGGCCGCGCTGCGCAGTGCCAACACCAAGTTCACCCGGCGTTTCGCCCGGATCGAGGACTGGCTGGCCGAGACCGGCCGCACCCCCACCGACAGCGACCTGGCCGAGATGGACGCGCTCTGGAACCGCGCCAAGGCCGAGGACAAGCACAAGCCTTAGGCGAAGCGCCGCCGCGCAGGAGGGCATGAGCCCGTCGGCGACCCGACGGGGTCTTCCCGTGCCCGCGCTCATCTCTTGCTTGCGCCCCGGGCCCCAAGGACGGACACTCATTGCGCCAGGAGGACCCGATGCCCGACCGAGCCATGATCACCGACCCCGAGGTCTTCTTCACCCAGGGCTGCGGCCGGTGTGATCGCTTTGCCACGCCGGATTGCTCCACCCGCCGCTGGCTCTCGGGCCTCCTCACCCTCCGCCGGATCGCGCGCGCGGCGGGCCTTACCGAAACCGCGAAATGGGGGCATCCCTGCTACATGCACGCGGGCCGCAACGTCGCGATCATGGGGGCTTTCCGCGACGATTTCCGCCTGACCTTCTTCAATGCCGCCCTGATGCAGGACCCCCAGGGCGTGATGGAAAGACAGGGACCGAACACCCGGCACCCCGACTGCCTCCGCTTCACCGACAACGATGCCCCCGCCGCGCTGGAGCCCACGATCCGCGCCTATCTGGCCGAGGCGATGTCCTATGCCGAGAAGGGCATCCTTCCCCAGAAGGAGCGCTCCGAGGTCGACCTGCCCCCCGAACTGGTCGAGGCGCTGGATGCCGATTCCGAGCTTGCCGAAGCCTTCGCCGCGCTCACCCCGGGACGGCAGAAAAGCTGGGCGCTGCATCTGAACAGCACGAAGACCCCGGCGACGCGGCTGTCGCGCATCGAGAAGGGCCGGGCGAAGATCATGGCCGGGAAGGGCGCGACCGAATACTGAAGCGACCATGCTGAAAGGACTGCCGATGACCAGCACCGCGCAAACCCTTGACGCCGCCTGCCACTGTGGCGCGGTCCGCTTCCAGTTGCGCCTTCCCGACGGGTTCCGCAGCGTCCGCCGCTGCACCTGTTCCTTTTGCCGGATGCGCGGCGCGGTGGTGATCTCGGCCCGGCTCGAAGATTTCACCCTGCTGGCGGGCGCGGACAACCTGACCCTCTACCAGTTCAACACCCGCACCGCGAAGCACTGGTTCTGCAAG
>NZ_DAIQAT010000185.1:0-6462 GCF_036781545.1 Tabrizicola sp. | reverse complement strand
GCGCGACCGAGATGTGATGGCCGTAGAGGTCGCCCTTGAAGTCGAGGAGATAGGTCTCAAGGTTCGGCACCTCACCGGCGAACATCGGCCGCACACCCAGACTGGCCGCGCCCATGTAGCTGCCGGCATGGGGGCCGGTCAGCACGTCGACCTTGACGGCATAGACCCCGAAGCGCGGCAGGTGCAGGTCCGCAAGCGCCATGTTGGCGGTGGGGAATCCCAACTCACGGCCGCGTTTTTCGCCATGGATCACCTCGCCCTCGATCCGGTGCAGGTGGCCCAGCATGTCGGCGGCATCGCGGGGCCGCCCATCGGTCAGCGCTTGGCGGATCGCGGTGGACGAGACCTCGCGCCCGGCGATTTCCACCAGAGGCGCGATGGTGGTGGCAAAGCCGAAGCGCTCGCCAAGGCGGCGCAGGTCCGGTGCGGTGCCGGTGCGGCCCTTGCCGAAGCAGAAGTCGGCGCCGACGACGACATGGGAAATGCCCAGCCCTTCGGCCAGCACGTCGCGGGCGAATTCCTCGGGGGTCAGGGCGGCCAGCGCCCGGTTGAAGGGAAGCTGGAACAGGTGTTCGACGCCCAGCTTCGCCAGCCGGTTCGCCCGCGCCTCGGCGTTCATCAGGCGGAAGGGCGGGGCGTCGGGGGCGAAGAACTGGCGGGGATGCGGCTCGAAGGTGATGATGCCAAGAGGACCCCGGTCGCGGGCGCGGTCGATCACCGAGCGGTGGCCGAGATGCACGCCGTCGAAATTGCCCATGGCGCAGGAGGCGCCCCGGGCACTTGGGTCAAGCCACTGGAAGTCCTGATGAATCTGCATTCGCGCCCTTGCAGGGGGCGTCTGCCCCGTCAGTCGAACTTGCGGCTGGGCGCCAGAACCAGCGCCTCGCCCTTCAGGACAACGGTTTTACCCACCGAGGCGAGGGTTTCAAGGGTGACTCGGCGTTTCGCATGGTCGATGCCGATGACGGTGACTTCGGCGCGGACCATGTCGCCGGGGCGGACGGGGGCCATGAACTTCAGGCTTTGGCCAAGATAGACGGTGCCGTGGCCGGGAAGCTGCTCGCCGATGACGGCCGAGATCAGGCCGGCGGTCAGCATCCCATGGGCGATCCGGCCTTCGAAGATGGTGTCGCGAGCATAGGCGTCGTCGAGGTGGACGGGGTTGCGGTCGGTGGAGACTTCGGCAAAAAGCTCGATATCCCGGTCGGTTATCACCTTCATCAGGTGGCGGGACATGCCGATTTCGATGTCCTCGATGCAGATCGTGCCGCGGGGCATGTTGTCGAGCATGGGGGCCGATTCCCTTCCGGTCATAGCAGGACCGTAGCACATGCTGCGGCGCAGAACAATCGTCTGCGCAAGAATTGTTCAATCGAGTGATGCTCGGTGAATGAAAGTTGCCCTGCCGTCAGCGCAGCCGACCCATGGCGAAGGTCGGAGACAGTTCGCGCGTGGTGAGCCACGCCTCCAGCCTTGCGGCTTCGGGGCTTTCGACATCGGTGCCGAACTGCGCGGCTTCAAGCCCCCCGGTGATGAAGAGCGTATCCAGCCCCTCGCCGATACCTCCTTGAATATCCGTGGAAATCCCGTCGCCGATGCAGAGG
Source organism: Tabrizicola sp. (assembly GCF_036781545.1). Classification (GTDB taxonomy): domain Bacteria; phylum Pseudomonadota; class Alphaproteobacteria; order Rhodobacterales; family Rhodobacteraceae; genus Tabrizicola. The sequence continues at coordinate 4,858 of NZ_DAIQAT010000185.1, read as the reverse complement.
ATCTGCGGGTCGGCCGGAACCCCGGCTTCGGCAAGGCGGCGGCGGGCGAGATCGTAGATCGGGGGGTGCGGCTTGCCGAAATAAAGCGCGGTGCCACCGATCTGTTCATAGGCCTGCGCCAGCGCGCCCGCGCAGTAGACGCGCTTGTCGCCCATGTCGACCACGATGTCCGGGTTGGCGCAGAGCATGGGCAGTCCCAGTGTTTTCCCCAACAGAAGCGCCGCGCGATAGTCGTCCGGGGTCTCCGTCAGATCGTCACGCAGGCCGGTGCAGACGATGCCTTCGGCTTCTTTCAGCGGGACGCGGATGATCGGCGGCTGGGTCGCGGCATAGGCGGCGAGATCCTCGGCGAAATCGGTGAAGAAAGGCTCATCCTTCGGTGCGCCGATGTGGTGGACGCGGCGGCCCACGGCGCCCGAGAGCATTCCCATCTGCGCGGCATCGCCCGAAGTGACCACGATGTCCCAGGCGTCGCGCGGGACGGAAAGGCCGTCCAACTGCTTGACAACGCTGGATTTCGGGCGCGGGGCGTTGGTCAGGAGAACGACCTTGCCGCCGGTCGCCCGGAAACCCTGCAGGGCCGCCACCGCCGCCGGGAAGGCCGCGTGGCCGTTGTGCAGGCAGCCCCAGAGATCGCAGAAGACGGCATCGTAGCGGCCGGTGAGGTCGGCAAGCGAGCGGATGATTTCGGTCATTCGGTGCCCTTTCGGTGCGAAACCGGCAGTCTGGATTCGGTATGGATCGCGTCTGGTTTCCGTCCATACGCGCGTATGGACGGAAGGTCGCGCAACACCCTAGAGCTTCAGCGCCGGGATGATCTGCTTCTTACGGCTCATGACGCCGGGCAGGACCACGGTGTCGCCGGTGACTTTCGCGCCGAAGGACGCCTCGGCCAGTTGCTTGACCAGATCGTTCGGGACGAGGAGGGTCGCTTCCTCCTTGAGGATGTCGACGACGAAGAGCAGCACCTGATCGGCGCCGTCTTCCTTCGCCACACCCTCCATCGAGCGCATCAGGCTGTCCTTGCGGTCGAGCACCAGCTTGGGCGCGGTGGTCTCCAGCACCGAGACGCGAAGCTCCTTCCCGGCGACGTTGTATTCCTTGGAATCCATCCGCAGCAGTTCGGCGTCAGAGAAGGCGGAGACGTCGGACTTGGCCTCGAACATCTGCGTCGCCAGGTCCGGGATCGAGACCCGCAGGTCGGCGGCCAGTTTTTCGGCCACGGCACGGTCATGCGGCGTGGTGGTGGGCGAGCGGAATTCCAGCGTGTCGGACAGGATGCAGGAGAGCATCGCGCCCTTGATGCCCGTCGGCGCCTTGGCCAGCGTGGTGCCCATCAGGTCGTGCAGGATGGTGGCGGTGCAGGCCAGCGGGCGGATGGTGATGTCGATCGGGGTCTTCGTTTTCAGCCCGCCAACCAGCATGTGATGGTCGATGATGCCCTGGATCCTGGCCTCGTTGACCGAGGGGGGCAGTTCGGCGGGGTTGTTGGTGTCGACGATGACGACGCTGTCTTCGGCGGTGACATCCTGGATGATTTCAGGCTTGTCGAGGCCCCAGTGCTTCAGGACGAAGGCCGCTTCGGTGTTGGGTTCGCCCAGCAGGACGGGCTTCGCCGGGGTGCCGATCTCGGTCAGATACCAGGCCCAGATGATGGGCGAGCCGGTGGAATCGGTGTCGGGGGATTTGTGGCCGAAGACGAGGGTGGTCATGGGCGGAACCTTCAGGGCTGATTTCGCGCGGTGTATAGGTTGCGATGGCGGCATTGTCACGGGCCGATGGGCAGGGTTGCATGTGCGGGCGGGATGCCATACATGTATGACGTGCATGACATGTATGACAAAGGGGGCTGCGATGCTGTCGGTCAGATTGCCGGAAGAGCTTGAACAACGGCTGGAGGCCCTTGCCAAGGCCACCGGGCGCAGCAAGACCTATTATGTGCGCGAGGCGCTGATCGAAAAGATCGAATATCTGGAAGATCTCTATCTGGCGGAAGCGGTGATGGAACGTCTGGCGAGCGGCGAGGAGAAGACCACGCCTTTGGCCGATGTGGAGCGTGAGCTTGGTCTGGCAGATTGAAGTTTCCGACGCAGCGAAGAAGCAGCTTGCCAAGATGGGCCGCGTCGAGGCCAAGCGGATCACTTCCTTCCTTCGTACCCGTATTTCTGTCTTGGACAACCCCCGGCACCTGGGTGATGCCTTGCAAGGGGCGCGGTTGGGCGGGCTCTGGCGCTATCGGGTGGGGGACTACCGCATTCTGGTCGATATCCGGGACGAGATCGTGACCGTTCTCGTGGTCGGCATCGGTCACCGCGGCGAAGTGTATCGCTGACGTCGAAGCCGCCCTGCCGGTGGTTTCCTCAAGGGTCGGCCTCTACCATGCCTGCGGAGCTTTGGGCAGCAGGGGCCATTGGCTCGGCTCGTGACCGTAGATCAGCAAGGCCCCGGGCGGGGCGAGAGACAGGAGCCTTTCCGCCGAGGTTTTCGCAGCAACAGGGTCGTCGGCGTCGGCAAAGTCTTCGGCGGGTTCCGAGATCCGGTTGATCGCATCGGCGGCAAGGATGACGTGGCGGTCGTCGGGAAGGGTGAGAAGGGCCGAGAGGTGCCCCGCGGTATGGCCGGGGGTGGGGATCAGGGTCAGCCCCTCACAGACCTGGGCATCGGTGTCGATCAGGTGATAGGTCGCCTTGGGCCAGGCGATCGGGCGTGCGCTGCCGAAGTAGAGGGGAGCCGGTTCGGCGCGTTCGCGGGCGGTCATGACGATGGGGGCATGGGCGAAGCGGGGCAGCGAGCCGACATGGTCGATATGGCCGTGGCTGAGGATGACCAGGTCGATATCCCCGGGCGTCAGGCCCAGAAGCGCCAGCGCGCCCTCGGCGGTCTGCTCGGGGCGATAGTCCAGCAGGCGGCCGAAGCGGGGCAGGCCGTCCTGTGCGGGGCGATCCGGGTCGGTGAGGTAGGCAGGCGGGAAGCCGGTGTCGAAGAGGATGTTCGCGCCCCGGTCGGTCTGCATCAGGAAGCCGGGGATGCCGATGATACGCTCGCCCCCGCGTACTTCGAAGAGGCCGAGGTCGAGGACATGGAGCCGGGAAAGCTGGCCCGGAAGAATCACGGGTTCAGCTCTTCCAGGGTGAAGCCCTGCTTCTGCAGCAGGTTCAGCACCCCGTCTTGCCCCGACAGGTGCAGCGCCCCGAAGGCGGTGAAGACCGGGCCCTGTTCAGCGGCCCCGGTCAGCACCGGAATCCAGGCGCGGTTGCGCGCGGAGGCGACGATCTCCTCCATCCGGGCGAATTCAGCGTCGACCTCGGCGCGGGTGTAGCCGGGCTGGTCGTAGCCGATGAAGCGCATCAGCTCCCAGGCCGCGCGGCTTTCCCCGGCGAAATAGCCGTCGACGAGGGTGGTGAAGTAATCCTCGCCCTGCGGCTCGATGGCGAGGGTGGAGACCAGCATCTCGGTCAGCTCGGCCTCGGTCAGGCTGCCGAAGATCCTGAACAGCGTGTCATAGGGTTCCAGCGCGCGGACCGGCACCCCGGCCTCTTGCGCCGCCTTGATGACCAGCCGGTCCAGTCCGTCGGGTTCCTGCGTCATCTGCAGCATGGCGCAGGGCGGGATCGACAGCAGCGTCAGCACATACCAGGGCTTGAACTTCGCGGTCATGAAAGCCGGGATGCCGCGGGCGGACATCGCATCGGAGAGCTGCGCCCAGACCTCGGGCGGGAGTTGCTGGTTGAGCGTTGGGCCTTCGGTGATCACCATGGTCGAGGGGTCGCGGGCGATCTGCGCCTTCAGCGCCTTTTCCTCCTCGGGTCCGGCCTCGACCAGCACGACGCTGGCCCCGGTGATCGCGGGCATCAGCGCGGCGAGGTTGGCGGCGTGGCGGGGGTCGTCGAAATGGTAGGTCCCGGCCAGGGTGATGACCTGATCCCCTTTGGTGGCGCGCCAGAAATTGCCCTTGGCGAAGGGCACCGCATCGGCGGCGGCCTGGATTTCTGCCCGGCGGGCCGGGTCCATGGCATCGAAGAGGTTCCGGCCGACACATTCGGCGGCAAGGGGCGCGGAGACGAGGACGCCAAGCGCGAAGGAAAGGGTGGCAAGAAGGCGGGACATGCGGGCAATCACCATTGGGGCGGTCGGGCCGCAATGGTGGCATCCGGCCCGGAAAAGGCAATGCGAAAAGCCGGGGCGCGGGTGTTGACTTGCAGCGAGGCATCGCCTACCTCAAGCCGCGTTGGCACTCATACGATGTGAGTGCTAACCGAGATCAAAACCTGGAAACTCAAGGGAGTACCCCAGATGGCTTTCAAACCGCTGCATGACCGTGTCCTGGTCAAGCGTATCGAATCCGACGAAAAGACCAAGGGCGGGCTGATCATCCCCGACACCGCCAAGGAAAAACCCGCCGAGGGCGAGATCGTCTCGGTCGGCGAGGGCGCCCGCAAGGATTCGGGCGAACTGATCGCGCCGTCGGTCAAGGCGGGCGACCGCGTCCTGTTCGGCAAATGGTCGGGCACCGAAGTCACGCTGAACGGCGAAGAGCTGCTGATCATGAAGGAAAGCGACATCCTCGGGATCATTTCCTGAGGGGTGGTGGGCGGATCGCCCATCCTACGCAATCCATAACCCATTCAAGGAGCTATCATAATGGCTGCTAAAGACGTCAAATTCGACACCGACGCCCGCGACCGGATGCTGCGCGGCGTGAACATCCTGGCCGATGCCGTCAAAGTCACCCTCGGCCCGAAAGGCCGCAACGTGGTGATCGACAAGTCCTTCGGCTCGCCCCGCATCACCAAGGACGGCGTCACCGTCGCCAAGGAAATCGAACTGGCCGACAAGTTCGAGAACATGGGCGCGCAGA
>NZ_DAIQAT010000184.1:0-6472 GCF_036781545.1 Tabrizicola sp. | reverse complement strand
TCCGCCCGGCAAAATAGCCCAGCACGTCCGAGGCGACGACCACCGCCACCAGCCACAGGATCGCCGCCGTTCCCCCCGCCTCGCGCAGCGCGACCAGCCCGTAGCCTGCGATCAGGATCGCCAGCGCATAGCCCCCCGCCAGCCAACGGTCGCGCCGGGGCGTCAGGATCAGCGCCAGCGCGGGCAGGCCCAGAAACAGCGGGGCGACGCCGGTCTTCAGCACCAGCGCCGCGACCAGCGCCACGCCCGCCGCCCCCGCGATCACAAGCGCCGGCCGCCGGTCGAGAGGCGCGGTCATCCCCGCCAGTTCCCAGATCATCACCGCGGTCAGCACCACGACCAGCACCGCAAAGGCCAGGCCGCCCAGCCAGATTTCCACCGCGCCCACCGCCACCATGACGATGGCCGACAGGACGCGCGTGCGCAGGTCCGCCCATTTGCCGGACGGCGCCGGCGCAGGCTCCCTCACTTCAGCACCCCGCCGAACCGCCGCTCGCGGTTGGAAAAGCGCTGGACGATGGCAGCCAGTTCCTCGGGCCCGAAATCCGGCCACAGCGTCTCGGTGAATTCGTATTCGGAATAGGCCGCCTGCCAGGGCAGGAAGTTGGAGGTCCGCGTCTCGCCGCTGGTGCGGATCACCAGATCCGGGTCCGGCAGCCCGCCGGTGTCCAGCCGTTCGGCAAAGGCCGCTTCCGTCACATGGCGCGAGTCGAGGATGCCCTGCGCCGCCGCCTCGGCGATCTTCCTGACCGCGCGGACGATCTCGTCTCGCCCGCCATAGTTCACCGCCACCGTCAGGTTCAGCCGGTCCAGCCCTGCCGTCCGCGCCTCGATCCCTGCCATCAGACGTTGCAGCTTGGGATCAAGCCGCCCCCGGTCGCCGATGAAGCGCATCCGGACACCGGCCTTGGCCAGCCGGTCCGCCTCGCGCTCGATATAGCGGGCGAAGATCGCCATCAGGCCCAGAACTTCCTCGGTCGACCGCTTCCAGTTCTCGGTCGAGAAGGCGTAGAGCGTCAGCCACCTGATCCCCAGGTCCGGGGCGGCCTTGACGATCTCGCGCACCCGTTCCGCCCCCTTGCGGTGGCCGACCAGCCGCGCCCAGCCCCGGTTGGTAGCCCAGCGGCCATTGCCGTCCATGATGATCGCCAGGTGGTTCACCGGTCGCGTCGCGACGCCCACCTGCAGGTCCTTCGACACCTGCCGCCCTCCGTCTGCAGGTCAGACCTGCATGATTTCCGCCTGTTTGCCTTCCAGCGCCCGGTCGACGGCGGCAATCGCCTTGTCGGTCAGTTCCTGAATCTCGTCGGACCAGAACTTCTGGTCGTCCTCGCCCATCCCTTGCGCCTTGGCCTTCTTGATCTGGTCCATCCCGTCGCGTCTGACGTTGCGAATCGCAACCTTGGCGCTTTCGGCATATTGCGCGGCAACTTTGGTCAATTCGCGGCGGCGCTCCTCGTTCAGCTCGGGGATCGGCAGGCGGATCAGCGGGCCGTCGGTCACCGGGTTGATGCCGATGCCCGACTCGCGGATCGCCTTCTCCACCTTGCTGATCATCGCCTTGTCCCAAACGTTGATCACCACCATCCGCGGCTCTGGCACGTTGACCGTTCCCAGCTGGTTGATCGGTGTCATCTGGCCGTAGGCGTCTACCTGGATCGGCTCGACGATCGAGGCACTGGCGCGGCCCGTCCGCAGGCTGGCGAATTCCGTCTTCAATGCCGCCATCGCCCCCTCCATCCGGCGCTGGATTGCATCGGTGTCGATCTCGATCTCTTCATGTGCCATGCGACTGGTCCTTCACTTCCCCGGTGGCGCTGCCCCCACAATTTCGCGCTCTATAGCAGAGCGCCGCGGGCCGGGTATAGGCCAAAGCTCCTGACCCGCGGATCGCGCCCGAGTCGGGAACGCGCTATCACTTTGCCGACTTCCCGCGCCCACGCAGGGGAATGCATAAGCGATGAAGCGCAAAGGAATATGCCCGGTCTCTGGACACCGGGCCAGATCAACCCAGCGTCCGCAAGGGCTTAGCCCTGCACCCGCGTATAGGTCCCCTGCCCCGCCAGAATCCCCCGGAACCCGCCCGGCTCGTCCAGGCTGAAGACGATGATCGGCAGCGCATTGTCGCGGGCCAGTGCGATGGCGGTCGCGTCCATCACCCCCAGATGCTTCTCCAGCACCTCGTCATAGGTGACATGCTGGTAACGCTTTGCATCGGCGTGCTTTTTCGGGTCCTTGTCATAGACCCCGTCCACCTTGGTCCCCTTGAAAATCGCCTCGCAGGCCATCTCGTTCGCGCGAAGCGTCGCCGCGGTGTCGGTGGTGAAATAGGGGTTCCCGGTTCCGGCGGCGAAGATGCAGACCCGCTTCTTCTCCAGGTGGCGCACCGCGCGGCGGCGGATATAGGGCTCGCAGACCTGGTCCATCGGGATCGCGCTGATGACCCGGGTGAACACCCCCAGGGCCTCCAGCGCCGACTGCATCGCCAGCGCGTTCATCACCGTGGCCAGCATCCCCATGTAATCCGCGGTCGTCCGCTCCATCCCCTGGGCGCTGCCCTGCAAGCCCCTGAAAATGTTGCCGCCGCCGATGACCATGCAGATTTCCACCCCCATGTCCCGGACCGACTTCACCTCTTCGGCGATGCGGTTCACCGTCGGCGGATGCAGACCATAGCCTTGGTCGCCCATCAGCGCCTCGCCCGAGATCTTCAGCATCACGCGGCTGTATTTGGTGGCCGTTTCGGACATGGCACCCCCTGCATATCGTTTTGTGTTTGGACTGGGCCGCAAAATGTCGCAAAACCGCGACGGGTTCAACGGGGGATCGGCGGTGAGGATCGACAGCATCTCGCGCGAGGCGCCCGTGCTGGTCGCGGGGCCGACCGCCAGCGGGAAATCCACGCTCGCGATGGAGCTTGCGGCGCGCGACGGTCGGCTGATCGTCAACGCTGATGCGCTGCAGGTCTATGCCAACTGGCGCGTCCTGACCGCCCGCCCCTCCGCCGCCGACGAGGCCGCCCTGCCCCATGCGCTTTACGGTCACGTCCCCCGCGAGACGCCCTATTCCGTTGGCCACTGGCTGCGTGACGTGGCGCCGCTCCTTGCGCGTCCGGTGGTGATCGTCGGCGGAACCGGCCTCAATTTCAACGCGCTGACGCGGGGCCTGGCGGAAGTGCCCGACACGCCCTCCGCCATCCGCGCCGAGGCCGATGCGCGCCTCGCCGCCGAGGGGCACGCGGCGCTCCTCGCCGATCTCGACCCCGCCACCGCCGCCCGGATCGACCGGCAGAACCCGGCCCGCATCCAGCGCGCCTGGGAGGTCTGGCGCACCACGGGCCGGGGGTTGGCGGCGTGGCAGGACGACACGCCCGCACCTCTTCTGCCGCTGGCAAAGGCCAAGGCACTGGTGCTGGTGCCCGATGTGCCCTGGCTCGACGCCCGCATCGAGCGCCGCTTTCAGCAGATGCTGACCGAAGGTGCACTGGACGAGGCGCAGGCGAACCTGCCCGGCTGGGACCCGAGGCGTCCTTCGTCGAAAGCCATCGGCGGACCGGAGCTGATCGCGCATCTCAAGGGGGAAATCAGCCTCGGCCAGGCGATGGCTGCCGCCATCCTCGGCAGCCGCCAATATGCCAAGCGGCAGCGGACCTGGTTCAGATCGAACATGAAGACCTGGCGCCAGCTTTCCCTTCCCTGACCGGGACTTGCGCGTGAAAGCTGCAGCGGTTTTCCGCTTATCCACAGGCTTGTGCACAGAATAATGCAACATCGGTGGGTAACTCGGTCGCAGCCTCGCGAAAACCGCTTGGGTTGGCCCGGCGGGCCTGCTTTACTTCGTCGGACAGCGCCTCTGCCACAGGATCTGCCCCGAAATGCTGAAGTCCGCCCCGGTTTCCACTCCGCGCCTCGTTGCCATTCCCCGCCTCGCCGCTGGCGGTCGCTGGCGGGTCGAGGCGATGCGCTCGCTCTCCGAACCCTGCCTCTTGTGGTTCACCAAGGGCCAGGGCCGCATCACGATCTCGGGGGTGACGCGCGGCTATACGGCACATAATGCGGTTTTCATCCCCGCCGGCGTCATGCACGGCTTCGAGGCCGGGGCCCAAGTCTTCGGCACCGCCGTCTTCTTCGGGCGCGATCCGAAGGTCACTCTGCCGAAGTCTCCGCTGCATCTGCGCATCCGCGAGGTCCATGCCCAGCAGGAAGTGAACGTCCTGCTTGATTCGATTCTGCGCGAGATGGAAAGCGACACGCCCGCGCATGACCGCGCGACCGAGGCCTATGTCGGGCTGCTCGGCGTCTGGCTTGAACGTCAGGCCCGCAAGGCAGACCCCCTGGAAAGCCCGCGGCAGGATGCCACACGACGGCTGGTGGCCCGCTACACGGCGCTGCTGGAGCGGAACTTCCGCACCGGCATGAACGTGGCCGATTTCGCCGCCGCGCTTGGCGTCACCCCCACCCATCTCACCCGCTGCTGCAACGCCGCCTGCGGTCGCCCCGCCAGCGAGCTTCTGCAAGACCGCCGCATCTTCGAGGCGCGGAAACTCCTGGCCGAAACCCGCATCCCGGTCGGCAAGATCGCCGAGCAGTTGGGCTTCAATTCGCCCGCCTACTTCACCCGCGCCTTCCAGCATCTGACCGGGAAATCGCCCACCGCCTTCCGCCGCGCCGGATGAAGCTTTTGTCCGGAAGGTAAAGGAATCGACACGCCGATGTCGTTTTTGGAACTCAACCGTCGAAACCAGCCGTTGACGCAACGTCGAAAAAGGTGCGCAATAGGCACGGGGATGCGCAAACCGCGCAGGCTGCAGGATCGGGTCGGCACTGGCCGGAAAGGTCTGGAAGCGTGGGGTTCTGCGTTGCCATGAAGAACAGAAAAAACCTGACAGGGAGACCATGATGAAAGATATGATCCACGAGGCGGGGCTGCATTCGGCGGCGAAGATGTATGCCTCGGAATATGCTGAGGGCAAGCTCAGCCGGCGCGAGTTTCTGACCCGCACCACCGCGCTCGGCGTCTCGGCAGCCGCAGCCTACGGCCTCATCGGCCTCTCCGCTCCGGCTCAGGCTCAGGAAGCCAAGGCCGGCGGCACCCTGCGCATGAGCATGGAACTGAAGGCGCTGAAGGATCCGCGCACCGCCGACTGGAGCCAGATCGCCAACTTCACCCGCGGCTGGCTGGAATATCTGGTCGAATACAACAACGACGGCTCGATCCGCGGCATGCTGCTGGAAAGCTGGGAAACCAACGACAACGCCACCGAATACACCATGAAGGTGCGTCCGGGCGTGAAATGGTCGAACGGCGACGATTTCACCGCCGATGACGTGGTGAACAACTTCACCCGCTGGGCCGACGGCAATGTCGAAGGCAACTCGATGTCGGCCCGCATGGCCGGTATCCAGGATCCGGCCACCAAGGCCGCGCGCCCCGATGCCTTCGAGGTGATCGACCCGCTGACCCTGAAGCTCAAGCTGTCGCAACCCGACATCGCGCTGATCGCCTCTTGCGCCGACTATCCGGCCCAGGTCATGCACAAGTCCTATGACAACGGCGACCCGTCGGTGAACTGGATCGGCACCGGCCCCTACGCGCCAGAGAGCTTTGAAACCGGCGTCAAGGCGGTTCTTGTCAAGCGCGCCGAACCCTGGTGGGGCACCGATGTCTACGGCGGTCCGTATCTGGATCGGATCGAATATCTCGACCTCGGCACCGACACCTCGGCCTGGGTGGCTGCGGCCGGTTCGGGCGAGATCGACGCGACCTACCAGACGGTCGGCGAATTCATCGAACAGCTGGACGGTCTGGGCTGGACCAAGTCCGAAGCGACCACCGCGGCCACGCTGGCCGTGCGCTTCAACCAGCTTGCCGAAGAGTTCAAGGATGTGAACGTCCGCAAGGGGCTGCAGCTGGCAGTGGATAACAACGTGGTGCTGGAACTGGGCTACAACGGCCTGGGCAAACCCGCGGAAAACCACCACGTCTGCCCGATCCACCCGGAATATGCCGAACTGCCTCCGCTGACGGTCGATCCGGCCAAGGCGAAAGAGATGGTCGCGGCGGCTGGCCGTGGCGATTTCGAGTTCGAGCTGATCTCGCTGGATGACGACTGGCAGGCCGCGACCTGCGACGCCATCGCCGCGCAGATCCGCGACGCGGGCATCAACATCAAGCGTACGGTGATGCCGGGTTCGACCTTCTGGAACGACTGGACGAAATATCCGTTCAGCGCGACGGAATGGAACATGCGTCCGCTGGGCGTTCAGGTTCTGGCGGCGGCCTACAAGTCGGGCGAGGCCTGGAACGAGACCGCCTTCTCGAACGAGGAGTTCGACGCCAAACTGGCAGAGGCGCTGGCCATCGCCGATGCCGACAAGCGCCGCGAAGTGATGAAGCGTCTCGAAGAGATCATGCAAGAGCAGGGCGTGCTGATCCAGCCCTACTGGCGCTCGCTCTTCCGCCACACCGATCC
>NZ_DAIQAT010000183.1:0-6489 GCF_036781545.1 Tabrizicola sp. | reverse complement strand
CCCTTGCCGGGATAGGCCCCGGCGGTGTCGATCAGGGTGATCACCGGCAGGCGGAAGCGGTCCGCCAGGTCCATCAGCCGGATCGCCTTCCTGTACCCCTCGGGCCGTGCCATGCCAAAGTTGCGCTGGATGCGGCTTTTGGTGTCGTTGCCCTTCTCGTGCCCGATCACCATCACCGGCTGGTCGTTGAACCGCGCAAGGCCCCCCATCACCGCATGATCGTCGGCAAAGGCCCGGTCGCCCGCCAGTGCGGTGTATTCGGTGAAGAGCCGGTCGATATAGTCCTGGCAATGCGGCCGGTCGGGGTGACGCGCCACCTGGCACTTCTGCCAGGCCGTCAGGTTCTTGTAGAGATCGCGCAGCGCCGCATCCGCCTTGCGGTCCAGCGCCTCGGCTTCCTTGGACATATCCACGCCGCCGCCGGTCTTCGCCATGGCGCGAAGTTCTTCCGCCTTGCCTTCGATATCGGCGAGCGGCTTTTCAAACTCGAGGTATTGCATGGCGCTTCCTTTTCGGGACCGCCTCTATATGCCCGCGGGCAGGGCCTGATGCAACTCGGCAAGATTTGTGCGGCGGGGTCGTGCAAGGGTGCCGGGGCGGAAGGAACGGCATCATGACGAATGCGAACGAAAAGCGGCTCTTGCGGGTCCTCGACCACATCCACGACAACCCCGCCGGGGACCTGTCGCTGGACGCGCTGTCCGATGTCGCGGCGATGAGCCGGTTCCACTGGCATCGCGTGTTCCGCGCGATGACCGGCGAGACCCTGGCCCAGGCCGTGCGCCGGATCCGGATGCAGCGAGCGTCCTATCTGCTGGCGATGACCGACCAGCCGCTGGCCGCCATCGCCGCCTCGGTCGGGATGGAGAATCTCTCCAGCTTCAACCGCTGCTTTGCGGAAGCTTTCCTGATGTCGCCCACTGCCTTCCGCAAGCGGGGCGAGCTGCGCCCCTTTGTCCGCCATGTCCCACCAAGGAGAGATCCCATGCACCCCGTCACCATCCGCACCGAACCCTCGATCCGGCTGGCTGCCCTGCCGCACAAGGGCGCCTATCACGAGATCTCGCGGGCCTTTCAGAAGCTGTCCGCCGTGATGGCCAGCCGCGACCTGTTCCAATCGGCGGGCCGCATGATCGCGGTCTTCTACGACGACCCGCAGTCGGTGGCCGAGCCCGACCTGCGCAGCCATGCGGGGTTCGAGATCAAGGGTCAGGCCGATCTGTCCGCGCCGCTTGAGGGGGTCACGCTGCCCGGTGGACGGCAGGCCGTGCTGACCTACAAGGGCCCCTATGCCGGACTGCCCGCCGCCTATGACGAGCTGTTCGGCCTCTGGCTGCCGCAGTCGGGCGAGGAGCCGGCCGACACGCCGTCCTTCGAGGTCTACCTCAACACACCGATGGACACCGCGCCGGAAGACCTGATCACCGAGCTGCACCTGCCGCTGAAGGGCTAGCGGCTGGTCTCCTGCTCCAGCCGCTGCCGGGCGATGGATTCGTGCTTTTCGGCGCGCATCTGGTCGTGGAAGGCCTGTTCCACATAGGCCATATGCGCCGCCACCGCCGCCCGCGCCGCCGCCGGATCGCGTGCCTGGATCGCCGCGTTGATCGCCCGGTGCTGGTCAAGAAGCTGGTCCCGCGTCATCCGGTTCCTGAACATGACCTGCCGGTTGTAGAAGACCCCCTGCCGCAGCAGCTCGAACATCGAGCGCAGCATGTGCAGCATGATCACGTTGTGGCTCGCCTCGATGATCGCCATGTGGAATTCCGCGTCCAGCTCCGCCTCGTCCGAGGGGTCGCGCTTCTGATGCGCCAATTCCATCTTGCCGAAGATCGTGGCGATCAGCTTCAGGTCGGTTTCCGATCCGAAGGTCGCGGCGCGTTCCGCCGCCAGCCCCTCGATGTCGCGGCGGAAGCTGATGTAGTCGAAGACCGCCTCGTCATGGGTGGAGAAGAGCTGGGTCAGCGCAGGAGAGAAGGCCGAGCCCAGCACTTCCGCCACGAAGATGCCCGAGCTTGCCCGGCTGACCAGAAGCCCGCGGTCGGCCAGGTCGGCGATGGCATCGCGCAGCGAGGGGCGCGAGACGCCCAGCTTGTCGGCGAGGTCGCGTTCGGACGGCAGCCGCTCGCCGGGGCGCAGGATGCCGCGCAGGATCAGCTGTTCGATCTGGCGGACGACGGAATGTGACAGCTTCTCCGGCGTGACTTTCAGGAACGGCATGGCAGACCCCGCTATTGGTCTGGAAATATGACCGATCTGGCAGGGATCACAACGAAAAAGGGCCAGCCGAAGCTGGCCCCGTTCCGGAATTTACGCCGACTAGCCGATTACTTGACCGGGCGGATGATGATCTCGACCCGACGGTTCTTCGCGCGGCCTTCCGCCGTCAGGTTCGACGCGACGGGCTGGTCTTCGCCCCGGCCATAGGCCGCGATCCGCCCGCTGGGCACACCGCTTTCGCGAAGCACGCTGGCCACCGACACCGCGCGGCGTTGCGACAGATCCTGGTTGTATGCTGCGCTGCCGGTGTTGTCGGTGTGGCCGATCACCTCGATCCGGCTGTTCGGATATTTCAGCAGGCTCGAGGCCACCGTGTTCAGGTCGCGGCGCAGGTCCGGCCGGACCGTGGCGCTGTCGGTCGCGAAAAGAACGTCCTGCGGCATGTTCACGATCAGATAGTCACCGGTGTTGGTGACCGAGATGTTCGAGCTGAGCGAGCCGCGCAGTTCGGCCGCCTGACGGTCGAGGTCAGCACCGATGATCGCGCCGGTGCCCGCACCCAGCGCGCCGCCGATGATTGCGCCCTTGAGGCGGTCGCTGTCCGAGGATACCGCGGCCCCCGCGACGGCACCGGTCAGGCCGCCGATGATCGCACCGTTGCGCTGCCGCGCGTTCGGGTCGTTAGGATAGGCATTGGGATCGACGCAAGCGGTCAAGAGGAGGGTCCCCGTCGCCGCCAGGATCAGTTGGGTCTTCATCATCATGTTGCTCTCGCCTCGCATTCGCCCGTTCCCGGGCCTGTCTCCAGACCCGTGCCACAATACATGAACGCCGTCGAGAGGTTGCGGGTTCCCGAAGGCTTCGGCAGGGTTCCGCGCATTACACTTCTGTGCGAGCGGCCTCCCAGGCGAGCATGGCGCGCTTGCGGGGCAGGCCCCAGTGATAGCCGCCCAGGCCCCCGTCGCGGCGCAAGGCCCGGTGGCAGGGGATCAGGAAGCTGATCGGGTTCCGCCCGACTGCCGTCCCCACCGCCCGGTGCGCCGTAGGGTGGCCGATGGCCCCGGCGATGTCGGCATAGGTGGTGACATGGCCCGAGGGGATGGCGAGCAGCGCCTCCCAGACCTTGATCTGGAAGGGGGCGCCGATCAGGTGCAGGCTGGCGGCCTCTCCGCCCATCGCGGCGTCGACGAGGGGGCGCAGGGCCGCCGGGTCCTCGATGTAGGTGGCCTTGGGCCAGCGGCCGGTCAGGTCTGCAAGCGCCGCTTCCGCGCCGATCTCGTCGGCGAAACCCATGCCGCAGATGCCCTTGTCGGTCGCCATCACCAGCGCCGGGCCGAAGGGGCTTTCGAACCAGCCCCAGCGGATCTCCAGCCCGGCGCCGCCCCTTGCATAGTCGCCGGGAGACATCGCCTCCCAGGTCAGGAACAGGTCGTGCAGGCGCCCCGTCCCCGACAGCCCGGTCGCGAGCGCGGTGCCCAGCATGGTGTGCCGTTCGGCGAGCAGGCAGCGGGCATGGCCCAGCGTCAGGTATTGCTGATAGCGCTTCGGGCTGACGCCGACCCATTGGCTGAACACCCGCTGGAAATGCGCCGGGCTCATCGTCATCCGCTGCGCCAGCGCCTCCAGCGTCAGCGCGGGACCCTCGGCGTCGATCACCTCAAGCGCGCGGGTGATCACCTGGTAATGGTAGGCGGGGGAAAGGTCGGTCATGGCTGTCTCCTTGTGCCCAACCTAATCGGCGTGCCCCAGGTTCGCGACCCGTTTCCTGCGGCTTGTCGCGGGGCGCCTTTCGTGCTGCAAAGGCCGGATGACCCCGCAGCTTCCCTATGCCACGCTGAAACTGATCTTCGCCCGCTTCGCCGAGGCCGAGCCCCACCCGAAGGGCGAGTTGGAACATGTCAACGCCTTCACCCTGCTGGTGGCGGTGGCGCTGTCGGCCCAGGCCACCGACGCGGGGGTGAACAAGGCCACCCGCAAGCTTTTCCAGATTGCCGACACGCCGGAAAAGATGCTGGCGCTGGGTGAGGAAGGCCTGATCGAGCATATCCGCACCATCGGCCTTTACCGCAACAAGGCGAAGAACGTCATCCGGCTCTCGCGCCTCTTGATCGAGAATTTCGGCGGCGAGGTTCCGTCCTCCCGCGCGGCGCTGCAATCCCTGCCGGGGGTGGGGCGCAAGACCGCGAATGTGGTGCTGAACATGTGGTTCCACCACCCGGCGCAGGCGGTGGACACGCATATCTTCCGCGTCGGCAACCGCACCGGCATCTGCCCCGGCCGCGACGAGGTGGCGGTCGAACGTGCCATCGAGGACAATGTGCCGGTGGAATATCAGGGCCATGCGCATCACTGGCTTATCCTGCATGGCCGGTATATCTGCGTCGCGCGCAAACCCAAATGCGGCATCTGCCCGATCCGGGACTGGTGCCTTTACCCGGAGAAGACCGCATGAAGTCCTACCAGGTCGTCGGCATCGGCAATGCCATCGTCGATGTGTTTTCCACCGCCGACGACAGTTTCCTCGACCTGATGGGCATCCAGAAGGGCATCATGCAACTGGTGGAGCGGGAACGGGGCGAGCTTCTGTATGGCGCGATGACCAACCGCCAGCAGGCGCCGGGCGGATCGGTGGCGAACACGCTGGCGGGGCTGGGCAGTCTTGGGCTGACCACCGCCTTCATCGGGCGTGTGCATGACGATGCGCTGGGCCGCTTCTACGCCCAGACCATGGCGCAGGAGGGAACCGATTTCGTCAACCCGCCGGTGCCGGGGGGCGAGTTGCCGACCTCGCGCTCGATGATCTTCGTCTCGCCGGACGGGGAGCGGTCGATGAACACCTATCTCGGCATCTCCTCGGAGCTTGGCCCGGACGACGTGTCCGACAGCGTGGCGGGCAGCGCCGATATCCTGTTTCTGGAGGGCTACCTTTACGACAAGCCCAAGGGCAAGCAGGCCTTCGAGCGGGCGGTCGATCTCTGCCACAAGGCGGGCGGCAAGGCCGGTATCGCGCTTTCCGATCCGTTCTGCGTCGACCGGCACCGGGGCGATTTCCGGCGGCTGGTGAAAAGCCTCGACTATGTGATCGGCAACGAACACGAATGGTCCTCGCTGTACCAGACCGACCTTTCCGCCGCGCTGGGACAGGCGGCGGAGGATGCCGGGCTGGTCGTCTGCACCCGGTCGGGCCATGACGTGATCGTCGTCCGGGGCGAGGAGCAGGCCATCGTCCCCGTCCGCCGTGTCGTCCCGGTGGATGCCACCGGCGCGGGCGACCAGTTCGCCGCCGGCTTTCTCTACGGTCTCGCAACCGGGCAGCCGCTTTCGACTGCCGGTCGCATGGGCTGCGTCGCCGCGGCCGAGGTGATCAGCCATTTCGGCGCGCGCCCCGAGACCGACCTCAAGGCGCTGTTCCGCAAGGAAGGCCTGATCTAGGGTTTTGACTTCCGTGCTTTCGGCTTCGGCGCTGGCAGATCGGCCGCAATGGCGCGCAGCGCGGGGACCAGGCGGTCGGGCTCGTCCAGCAGGCTGTCGGCCGAAATCCAGTCCTTTCCGCCGGGAAAGGGCGCCTCGCGCGGGCAGTCGGAAAGGCAGGCTAGCCCGCCCGGCGTGGGCTTCAGCCACAGCCGGTCGTCGGCGATGACCGCCACCACCTTGCCGTCGAGATAAAGGACATATTCCCCCATCATCCGGCAGTGCGTCAGCGGCAGCTCTGACAGGCAGTCGAGCATATGGGCAAGGCTTTCGGCCCGGCTGCCCATCAGCCCTTGAACCCGGCCTCGGCCATCAGGCGGTTGGAATGGGTTTCGACCTCGGATTCGAGGCGCGTCATGAACTCGGCCACCGGCAGGCCGGGTGCGATGGGGGCAAGGAACTCCACCACCGCAAGGCCGGGTTTGCGCAGGATGCCGCGCTTGGGCCAGAACACCCCCACATTGGCGGCGACAGGATAGCAGGGCTGGGCGAGCTGTTCGTAAAGCAGCCCGGTGCCGACCTTGTAGGATTTCGTCGCGCCGGGGGCGACGCGCGTGCCTTGCGGGTAGATGATCAGCTGTCCCGGTTCCGCCGCGCCCGCGGCCACGTCGGCCTTCATCCGGGCGATGGCCGCACCCCGCTTGCCGCGGTCCACCGGGACGCAGCCGATCCGCAACGCATACTGGCCGAGGAAAGGGGCGAACATCAGCTCGCGCTTCATGATGAACTTGCCTGCCGGGACGGCATTGAAGATCAGGATGATGTCGAGGAAGCTCTGGTGCTTGGCGGCGATCAGCGCCT
>NZ_DAIQAT010000182.1:0-6526 GCF_036781545.1 Tabrizicola sp. | reverse complement strand
GCGGGCTTCATCGTGGTGATCTGCGGTGAGATCATGACCATGCCGGGCCTGCCCAAGGTGCCGTCGGCCGAGGTGATCCGGCTGAACGACGCGGGCCAGGTCGAGGGCCTGTTCTAAGCAGTCGCATTGCCCTTCGCGGGCCTTCCCACTATCTCGGGAGGGCCTGCAAGGGAGACCGCAATGCACAAGCCCGCCGACTGCACGACGATGGCCGAGATCCGGGCCGAGATCGACCGGCTGGACGAAGACCTCGTCCGCCTCTTTGCGGAGCGGGCGGGCTATATTGACCGCGCGGCCGAGATCAAGGCCGAGGTCGACCTGCCGGCACGGATCGGGAGCCGGGTCGAGGAAGTGGTGCAGAACGTCCGCGCCCATGCCGAGACCTACGGATTGCCGCCCGACCTGGTGGAAAAGCTGTGGCGGCGGCTGATCGACTGGTCCATCGCGCGCGAGGAAAGCCGCCTTGGACCGGACAGTCTGCGGAAGGGATGAAGGCGGGAACGCGATGACGGCCACACTGATCGACGGCAAGGCCATCGCGGCCCGGATGCGGGACGAGACGCGCGCCGAGGCCGGGCGGCTGACCGCGCTCGGTTGGGCGCCGCGGCTGGTGTCGATCTCGGTCGGCGATGTGGCGGCGGCGGAGCTGTATGTCCGGAACCAGAACAACTCGGCGGAAGCGGCGGGGGTGGGGTTCGAGGCGCGGAATTACCCGGAGTCGATCAGCCTGGAGCAGTTGCAGGGTGTGCTGGCGGGGCTGAACGCCGACCCTCGGGTGAACGGCATCATCATCCAGCGGCCCTTGCCCGCCCATATCCCGGTGAAGGCGCTGCAAAAGGCGGTGCATCCGATGAAGGATGTCGAGGGGATGCACCCTTCGTCCATCGGCAACATCGTCTACAACGACCTGACGCTTGGCCCCTGCACGGCGGTCGCGGCGGTGGAGATCCTGAAGACCCTGCCCCTGAAGATGGAGGGTCTGGACGTCTGCGTGATCGGGCATTCCGAGATCGTCGGCAAGCCCATCGCCTTCCTGATGATGGGGCTGGGGGCGACGGTCACGGTCTGCCATCACATGACCCGGCAGGTCGCGGTGCATTCCCGCGCGGCGGATGCGGTCTTTGTCGCGGTGGGCAAGCCGGGGCTGGTCCGGGGCGAGATGCTGAAGCCGGGCGCAGCGCTGGTCGACATCGGGATCAACCGGGTCGACGGAAAGACCGTGGGCGACGCCGATTTCGCCAGCTGCAAGGAAGTGGCGGGCTGGATCACGCCGGTGCCGGGCGGCGTCGGGCCGGTGACGGTGGCGATATTGATGAAGAACGCGGTGCTCGCCACGGCGATGCAGATGGACCATTACCGCAGTGCCTTTGCGGCGGCGGTTTGAACGGAGGGAACGGGATGACGGCCAAGGTGATCGACGGCAAGGCCTTCGCGGCGAATGTGCGGGCGCAGGTGGCGGCGCATGTGACGCGGCTGAAGGAAGAGAACGGCATCCAGCCCGGCCTGGCCGTGGTGCTGGTGGGCGAGGACCCGGCCTCGAAGGTCTATGTCAAGAACAAGCATGCCTCGACCATCGAGGTCGGAATGGCCTCTTTCGAACATCGGCTGGATGCATCGACCAGCGAGGCTGAGTTGCTGGCGCTTATCGACCAGCTGAACGCCGATCCCACGGTCCACGGGATTCTGGTGCAGCTGCCCTTGCCGGGGCATCTGAATTCGGAACTGGTGATCAACCGGATCGACCCGGCGAAGGATGTGGACGGATTCCACATTTCGAACGTCGGCTTGCTGGGGACCGGGCAGAAGTCGATGGTGCCTTGCACGCCGCTGGGCTGCCTGATGATGCTGCGCGACCATCACGGCAAGCTGGCTGGGCTGAACGCGGTTGTGGTCGGGCGGTCGAACATCGTCGGCAAGCCGATGGCGCAGCTTTTGCTGGGCGATAGCTGCACGGTGACGATCGCTCATTCGCGGACCAAGGACCTGGCCGAGGTGTGCAAGCGCGCCGACATCCTTGTCGCCGCCGTGGGCCGGCCCGAGATGATCACCGGCGAGATGGTGCGTCCGGGGGCCACGGTGATCGACGTCGGCATCAACCGGATCGAACGCGACGGCAAGGCGAAGCTGGTCGGCGACGTGCACTATGAAAGCGCGGCCGAAGTGGCCGGGGCGATCACCCCGGTGCCGGGCGGGGTGGGGCCGATGACGATTGCCTGCCTTCTGGCCAACACCCTGACCGCCTGCTGCCGGGCCAATGGCCTGGCCGAGCCGGAGGGGCTGACGGCTTAGGTGGGGTAGAACCCCACCCTACGCATCGGCGCGTGGGCGGATCGCCCAGGTCAACGAGGCGTCACCGAGGCATCGGAATGGCAAGGACGCGCGGGCCGGTGAGGATGGCCAGCGCGTCCTTTGCCATCAGGGCGGTGAGCGTGGCGTCATGCGACCTGAGCCCGCCGGTGTAGACCCCATAGGCGGGCAGGATCAGGCGTTGGGCATCGGCCAGGAAGCAGGGCCGCGACTGGCCGGCGAGGCTGGCCTTCGGGTGGTAATGGCCTGAAATCTCGGCCCTGTCCTGCAGCTCGGCGATGTGGCGGAAGGTGAAGGGCTGGAGTTTCAGCTCGGCCCGGTGGCTGCCGCCGATCTCGATCGGGCCGGGGTCGTGGTTGCCGGTGATCCAGGTCCAGTCCTTGCCCGCTATCAGCCGGGCCAGCCAGAGGCGGGAGGTTTCCTCGATCCCGTCGGCGGCGGCAAGGTCGTCGAAACTGTCGCCAAGGCAGATGACCGTTTCCGCCCCGGTCACGTCCAGATCGCGATCCAGCTTTTCCAGCGTCGCCTGCGTCTCGTAGGGGGGCAGCAGCGTGCCGCCGCGGCGGGCGAGGCGTTCGGACTTGCCGAGGTGCAGGTCGGAGACGGTCAGGGTCTTGCGGGCCGGCCAGAAAAGGCCGCCGGAGGAGAGAAGGTGCAGCGTCTCGCCGTGGAAGAAGAGCTTGTGCATGGGCGCTGAATGCCGTGGCGGCGGGGCGGTGGCAAGGGTCGAGCCTCCGGCGGGGATATTTGGGCAAAGATGAAAGGCTTAGGCGAGGCCCGCGGCTTCCATCAGGGCCTGGGCCTGGGCGGCGGCGAGGCGGTCACGCCCCGCGCCTTCGACGGGGACGCGGCTCGGCTCGAAGAAGAGCGGCGCGGCGAGGGGGGTGACGCGGTCGAGGCGGATGAGGTCGATCCTTGGGCCGACGCGGGCGAGGAGCTGTTCGATGCGGGAGAAGTCGATCAGGCCGCGCAGGGCCTCTTCCCGGGTGATCTGCAAAAGCAGGTGGTCGGGGTCGTAGCGGCGGAGCGTGTCGTAAAGGATGTCGGAGGAGAAGGTGGCTTGCCGCCCGGTCTTGCGGCGGCCTTGATGGCTGCGCTCGATCAGGCCCGCGATGATGGCGGTATTGCGGAAGGTGCGCTTCATCACCGCATTTCCGGCGAGCCAGGTATCGAGCCCTTCGCGGAGCGTTTCGAGGTCGAAAAGGGGCTTGGGGTCGGTCACGGGGTCGAGGCCCCAGATCAGCGTCGCATAGTCGGTGGCGACGAAGCCGAGGGGGGCAAGCCCCTGCGATTCCATCTGTTTCGTGACGAGGAGACCGAGCGTCTGCTGGGCGTTCCGCCCCGCGAAGCCGTAGATGCAAAGGTGTTCGCGGCCATCGTGGGGGAAGCTTTCCAGAAGCAGGGAATGGGGATCGGGAAGGCGCGAGACCTCACGCTGTTTCGCCAGCCACCAGGCGGTGTGGGCGGGCAGGTCGGGCCAGCTGTCCTGCTGGAAGATTTCCAGGATCCGGTCGGCGAGGAGGGTGGAGGTGGCGAATTTGGTGCCGTTGAAGACGGCGACCTTCGGGTCGCGGCCGGGAGTTTTCGAGACCTCCACCGTCATCTCGCGCAAGGACTCGTAGCGGACGACCTGGCCGCCGATCAGGAAGGTGTCGCCGGGCGTGAGCGAGCTGGCGAAGCCTTCCTCGACCTCTCCCAGGGGGGCGCCGTGGTTGCGGAGGCGGACCTTGAGGGTCTCGATGTCGATGATCGTGCCGAGGTTCTGCCGGATCAGAAGCGCGGCGCGGGGGTCGCGCAGGTGCCATTTGCCGTTGGTCTGCTTAAGGCGCTGCCAGCGGTCATAGGCCTTCAGCGCATAGCCGCCGGTGGCGGTGAAATCGAGGCAGGCGTCGAATTCCTGTTTCGTCAGAAGGGCGTAGGGCCCGGCGGTGATGACTTCGGCATAGAGCTGGTCGGCGTCAAACGGGCCTGCGCAGGCGGTGGCGAGGATGTGCTGGCACAGCACGTCCTTCGGGCCGGGCCCCCGCGGCTCGCCGTCGAGGGTATGGGCGTGAACCGCGTCCAATGCCGCCTGGCATTCCACCACCTCGAAACGGTTGGCGGGCACGAGAAGGGCCTTGGAGGGCGCGTTGTAGCGGTGGTTGGCGCGGCCGATGCGCTGGACGAGACGTTTCACATTCTTCGGCGCGCCGACCTGGATGACCAAGTCTACATCGCCCCAGTCGATGCCGAGGTCGAGGGAGCCGGTGCAGACCACGGCCCGCAGGGCGCCTGCGGTCATGGCCTGTTCCACCCGCTCGCGCTGTTCGCGGCTGAGCGAGCCGTGGTGGATCCCGATGGGCAGGTCCTCGGTGTTCTGCAGCCAGAGGTCGTGGAAGAAGATTTCGCATTGCGCGCGGGTGTTGTGGAAGATGAGCGTGGTCTTGTGGCGGGTGATCTCGTTCAGGATCGCGGGGATCGCGTAGCGCCCGCCGCCGCCGGACCAGGGTGGCGGGGCCTCGGTTTCCAGCATCGAGATGTCGGGGTCGGGGCCGGGGTCGGCTTCGAGGATCGTGGTGTTGGGCGCGAGGAAGCGGGCGAGGGCGGGGGGGTTCTCCACCGTGGCGGAAAGGCCGATGCGGCGGAGGTTCAGGTTGAGGGACTGGAGGCGGGCGATCTGGAGCACGAGCTGGTCGCCGCGTTTGGATTCGGCCAAGGCGTGAAGCTCGTCGATGATAACCCGTTGGAGTCCGGCGAAAATCCTTGGGGCGTCCTCGTAGCTGAGCAGGAGGGCCAGGCTTTCCGGCGTGGTCAGAAGGATATGGGGCGGGTCGGCGCGCTGGCGGCGGCGCTGGGTGTAGCTGGTATCGCCGGTGCGATCCTCGACACGGATCTTCAGGCCCGCGCCTTCGATGGGGGTGCCGAGGTTGCGACGGATGTCGGCGGTGAGGGCCTTGAGGGGGGAAATGTAGAGGGTGTGGAGGCCGGGGGGCGGGTTGGGACCAAGCTCGGCCAGGGTCGGGAGGAAGCCCGCGAGGGTCTTGCCGCCGCCGGTGGGGGCGATGAGCAGGGTGGCGGGATCCTGCGCCCGCGCCAGCATGTCCTGCTGATGGGGGTGAAGCGTCCAGCCCTTTGCGGTGAACCAGTCGGAAAGGGCTGGGGGGAGAGTGGCCATGACCGAAGAGATAGTGTGCCGATGCGCCTTGGGGAACGGGGTGGGGCGGTCCGGGGGTTAATCTGTTGATTTTACAAGGGACACCCAATCTGCATCGCGTATGGATGGCGTATGGCTTCCGTCCATACGCGCGGATGACGCCGAAGACGTTAACCATGGCGCGCGAATCGGGTGTCAGGCCGACATGTGGTCGCGGCCCGAGGCGCGGAAGGAGGGGAGGAGCCGGACAGCCGACCACCAATGGCTCAGGGCCGGGTAGCGCGGAAGCAGCGCCCCGCCCTCCTTTGCGGCGGCGAAGGCGGCAATCATCGGAGCGAGATGGCAATCGGCCAGCGTAAGGGCGGCGGGGGCAAGGACCAAGCTTTCGGTCGCGATCGCGTCGAGAGCGGCGAGGATCACGGGGGCGCGGGCAAGGCCGTCTGCGATCTGGGTTTCATCCGGGGCCAGACCTTCGAGCGGGCGGAAGACGCGATGGGCATAGACCTGCAGGACGAGCGGGCGAAAGACATAGCCGTCCGCGATGGAGATGACCTGTTGCATCCGCGCAGCGGCCTGCGGATCTTGCGGGACAAGCGGCGGGCCGGGCCAGGCGAGGTCGACATAGCGCGCGATGGCCGAGGTCTCGTAGAGGGTGAAGCCGCCATGCGACAGAACGGGGACGCGACCGAAGGGATGGGAATAGCCTTCGGGGAGCGGCGGCACGAAAGGGTTGACCTCGATTTCGGTGAACTCGACGCCTTTGGCGTGAAGCACCATCCGGGCGATCCGGGTGTAGATGCTGTGGCGATAGCCGGTGAGGCTGAGCGGATCTGCGCTTTGCATTCGGCGACTTTGCATGCGGCGCGTGACCACGCCAATCGGTCGCGAAGAATTTTCGCCGGAAATTCTTCTTTCCGGGCGATTTTCCCGCAGGCCGGGGCCGATGCTGAAGCTTGGGCTTTTCGGAGAAAAATCTTCCCCAGGCCGCGTCATTCCGCTTGCCGGAACCCTGTCCCCCGCCTAATCCAAGCCGCATGAGACTGCTTTTCCTTGGCGATGTCGTGGGCCGGTCGGGCCGGACGGCGG
>NZ_DAIQAT010000181.1:0-6555 GCF_036781545.1 Tabrizicola sp. | reverse complement strand
ATGTCGGACCAGCGCGCCTTCGGCTCGGCCAGAAGCAGCGCCCCATCGGCGCGCCCGTTCAGCAGATAGCGGACATAGACCTCCTCGCGGGTTCTCGACCGCCCGCTGTTGGCGATCAGCATGGTCAGCCCCGCAGCAGAGGCCTCACGCTCGATCCCGCCAAGGATTTCAGAGAAGAAGGTATTTCCGATATCGGGCACGACGACGAGCACGGTGTTCGCCCGTCGCGACCGCAGCGACTGGGCCGCCGCGTTGAGGTTGTATCCCGTCTCGCGCACCGCGCGCAGAACCCGCTCTCGCGTCTTGGCGGCCACGATGTCCGGGGTATGCAGGCAGCGGCTGACCGTCGCGATGGAAACGCCTGCCAGCCGGGCAACATCGTCAATCGTCGGTCGACTCATCCGCCCTGCGCTCCGCTGGGAATATCGGGCATTCTTCCCGCTCGCTTGCAGGATGTAAAGGTTTACATACGCCCTGAAACCACTACACTTCTAGAAAAGGCACGATTCGCGCCCTTATGGGCGATACCTTGGAAAACACGTTCGTTGCCGTGTCGGGCGACAGGTGGAAGACGACGAACTGAAGACACCAACGATCTGGGAGGATCACGATGAAAAGACTGCTTCTTGGAACCGCGCTGACCTTTGGCCTGGCCGGGATGGCCGCCGCAGAAGGCTACAAGATCGGCATTTCGAACACCGTTCAGGGCAACGGCTGGCGCGAAGAGATGGTCTGCGCGATGAAGGCCGAGGCGCTGGCCTCGGGCAAGGTCGACAGCCTGAACATCGCCCACCGCAACACCGACGCGGCGGGCCAGCTGGAAGACATCCGCAACCTGATCCAGGCGGGCGTTCAGGCCATCGTGGTCAACCCGACCAACGCCGACGGCATCAATGCCGCGATCAAGGAAGCCACCGATGCGGGCATCGTCGTCGTGGCCGTCGACCAGGCAGTGACCGAGCCTTCGGCCTATATCCTGTCGAACAACCAGGAAGAATACGCCTATATCGGCGCCAAGTGGCTGTTCGAGACGATGGGCGGCAAGGGTGCCGTGGTCTACATGCGGGGCGCTGCGGGCGCGGGCGCGGACAACGACCGCGACAGGGGCTTCAAGCGGGCGATGGCCGAATACCCGGACATCACCATTGCGCAGGAAACCTTCACCGGCTGGCAGCAGGACCAAGGCAAGCAGCAGATCAACGACATCATCGCTGCGGGCGTGCCGTTCCAGGGCATCTGGACCTCGGGCATCGACAACGTCATCGTCGATGCGCTGGTTGAAAGCGGCGCGCCGCTGGTACCGGTGGTGGGCGCGGACAACGCGGGCTTCGTGGGCCAGCTGTCCTCGGTCGAGGGCCTGCAAGGCGCCGCCGTGACCAACCCGGGCTCGGTCGGTGGCGCGGGTGTGGCGCTGGCGATCCAGATCCTTGACGGCAAGGTTCCGGCCGACAAGACCGTGCTGGTGAACCCGGCGATCTGGGACAACGTCAGCGAGGAAGGCAAGGCCAAGCTCGCCGCCGCCGCCAACCCGAACCTGTCGCCGGAATGGCCGGTCTCGGTCTCGATCGACGGCTGGACCACCTATACGATGGACCAGATCATCGCCTGCAAAGGCCCGGGCGAATAAGTCTTCTGCCCAGTTGATCCGATCCGACCCCCGGAGCGTCTCCGGGGGTCGTCTTCCCTGACCTGAAAGCCTGCCATGCCGGATGCCCCCGACGACGTTCATGACGCCGTTCTCGACGCCACGGGTGTCGCCAAGCGCTTTGGCGCGGTTCAGGCTCTCAAAAGCGCCTCTTTGCAGGTCAAGGCCGGGCAGGTCGTGGCCCTGATGGGCGCGAACGGGGCCGGCAAGTCGACGTTCGTCAAGATCTTGACCGGAGTCCTGAAACCCGACGCCGGACATGTGAAGATCAAGGGCCGGGAAAGTACCGTCGCCAGCCCCGCCGGGGCGCGGCGCTGGGGTCTTGTTCCCGTCTACCAGGAACCTTCGCTGATCCCCGATCTTTCGGTCGCTGACAACCTGCGCCTTGGCGATACGCCCCTGCAGCCGTTCCGGCACTGGGTGTCAGAGCTTGGCCTGCCCGACCTCGATTCCGACGCGCTGATCCGCTCGCTACCGCTGGCCTCCCTCCGCATCGTCGATCTCGCCCGCGCTCTGGCGATCGAACCCGACGTCCTTCTTCTCGACGAACTCACCGCCGCGCTGCCCACCGACCTCGTCGACCGCGTGCTCAAGGTGGTGCGCGCCCAGGCTGACGCTGGCCGGTCCGTCATCTATGTCTCTCACCGCTTCAAGGAGATCGCCGCGATCTGCGACCGGGCGACGGTCCTGCGCGACGGCCTGACGGTGGCAGACGTCGCCATCGAGCCGGGGATCGAGGAAAAGATCGTCGAGATGATGCTGGGCGGCGCCGTCGCCGCCGCCGTGGCCGAGGAACGCCCGGTGAAGCCTGTCCCCGCCCAGACCCCCCGCCTTCGGGTCCGCGGCCTGAAGACCGGGACACGCCTGACCGACGTTTCCTTCGACCTCCACAAAGGCGAGGTGCTGGGTGTCGTCGCGCTGGAAGGCCAGGGCCAAGACGAGCTGTTCGACGTGCTGGCAGGGAACCGCAAGGCCAGCGCCGGAGCGGTCGAGGTCGATGGCACCTCCAAGACATTCAGCCACCCCGCCGACGCCATCGCCGCCGGGCTGACCCTGGTCCCCGGCGACCGCGCCCATGCGCTGCTGATGTCCCGCTCGGTCCGCGAGAATATCGCCATTCCTCTTCTCGCCCGCTTCCGCAACTGGGGCGCGATCCCGATGCGCGAGGAAGCCGCCAAGGTCGGCGCCGCCATCGAGACGCTGCAGATCGACACCCGTGCCCAAGGCGAGGTGCGCAGGCTGTCGGGCGGGAACCAGCAAAAGGTCACCATCGCCCGCTGGATCGCCAAGGGCGTGCAGACGCTTCTCCTCTTCGACCCGACGCGCGGCATCGACATCCGGACCAAGCGACAGATCTATGCGCTGGTCCGCACCCTCGCCGACCAGGGCGCGGCTGTGCTGTTCTACACCTCCGAACTCGCCGAAATCCGTCTTGCCTGCGACCGGGCGGTGGTGATCTTCAACGGGCGGGTGGTCGATGTGATCGACGCCAAGGATGCCGACGAATCCACCCTGATGCGCGCCGCCTACGGGCTGACCGAAAGGGCACCCGCATGAAGCGCTGGATCGAAGCAAACTCCTGGACGCTGGGCCTCGCCGCGCTGCTTGTTGCGCTCCTCTTGGCCACCAAGCTGATCCAACCCGGTTTCGGCGCCTCGGGCCTCGACAGTCTGGCCCGCGCCGCGCTGCCCTTTGCGCTCGCCACCGTCGGCATGGCGATCGTCGTCCTCGCCGGGGGTATCGACCTTTCCATCGCCGCGATGATGGCGGTAGCCAGCGTGACCGGTGCCGTGCTGATGGCCGGGGCCAGCGACGCGCAGGCAGTGCTGGTGGTCATCGCTGTCCTGGCGCTGGGGCTGGCGATGGGGGCGATCAACGGCGTCCTGATCGTCGCCTCCAGGGTTCCCGACATCGTCGTCACGCTCGCCATGCTCTTCGTCTGGCAGGGCGTGGCGCTGCTGATCCTGAACGCTCCCGGAGGCGGGGCCGCCGGGTGGCTGCGGGCCATGGGGGCGGGCGGGGTGCCCCTGCCCGGCCTTGGCTGGTTGCCGCGCGGGATCGTCTTCCTCGCCATTGTCACCGCGCTGATCTGGCTGCCGATCCGGCGTTCGAAGCTCGGGTTGCGGCTCTATGCCATCGGCTCGGACCCGATGGCCGCCTTCCGCTCAGGCGTCCCCGTCGGCCAGACCCGCATCGCAGCCTATGCGCTCTGTGGTCTCTTCGCGGCTCTCGGCGGGCTTTCCGTTACCATGGGCACCGGCATCGGCGAACCCATCCCCGGGCCCTATCTCCTCGCCTCGGTCGCCGCAGTCGTGCTGGGGGGCGTGGTTCTGGGCGGCGGCAGGGGCGGCCTTATCGGCCCCATCCTCGCCGTCTTCATCCTGCGCACCGTCCGGATGGACCTGACCCTCCTTTCCGTCGACCCCAATGTCGCGGCCATCGTCGAGGGCACGATCATGGTCGCGGTGGTGATGTTCGGCGCGGTTCTGGCCACACGGGGAAGACGCACATGACGATGACGGACACGCCTTCGCCCATGTCCCGGCTGGGCCGGATGATGGTGGATAACCCTCTCCTGCCGCTGATCGGCCTTCTGATCCTGCTGATCGCCGTGCTCGCGATCCTGAACCCCGGCGTCCTCAGCATGTTCTGGGCCGGAAACACGATCAAGATCGCCATCCCGCTGGCCATGCTCGCCGCCTGCCAGACGCTGACCATGCTGACCGGCGGCATCGACCTGTCGGTCGGCACCGTCGCCACCATCGCCGCCTATGTGACCGCCACACTTGCCCCTATGACCGGCGTTCCCCCGGCCATTGCCGTGGCGTTGGCCTGCGCGGTTCTGGTCGGGTTGGTGAACGGCTTCGGCGTCGCCATCTGCCGGGTGCATCCGCTGATCATGACGCTGGGCACCGCGCTGATCGCGACCGGCTGTCTTCTGGTCTACCAGCGCTACGTCATCGCGACCGGCGTGCTGATCCCCGACTTCCTGATCTGGCTCGGCACCGGCCGCAGCCTGGGCCTGCCGAACAGCCTGGTCCTCTTCATCCCCTTCGCCGCTCTCGTCATCTGGGCGCAGCGGCGCAGCGGCTTCGGGCGGCTCCTCTATGCCATCGGCGCGAACGAGGCTGCCGCGCGGCTGTCCGGCGTCCGCGTCTGGCAGGTGCACCTGACGCTTTATACGATCTCCAGCGTGATCGCCGGGGTCACGGGCCTCCTCTATCTTGGCCAGATCAAGACCGCCTCGCTGTCGCTGGCATTGCCGCTCGACCTGCCTTCGGTCGCCGCTGCCGTGATTGGCGGCACCTCGATCTTCGGCGGACGCGGCGGGTTCGGTGGCACCATCGTCGGCGCGCTGATCCTGACGGTGCTGACCTCGATGCTGACGCTGATGCAAATTCCGGAAGGCGGGCGGCGCATCCTCTTCGGCCTCATCATCCTGGCGGTCACCGCGCTCTTCATCCGCCTGACCGAACGCAGCTGAAAGGTTTTTCCATGGCACGCTTCCGCATCGTCGGCATCAGTTTCGACCACATGCACATGGGCGACCTCTTGCGCTGCGTGGATGAGCACCCGGATGCCGAGATCGCCGGCATCTTCGACCCCGACCGCGCGACCATGCAGCGCGCCATCGACACATTCGGCATCCCCGAGGACCGGGTCTTCACCGATTTCGACGCCTGCATGAAGGCCGCGCAGCCCGACCTCGCCATCCTCTGCGCCGCTACCGCGAACCATGCGGATTACACGAAGCGGCTTGCAGCCTACGGCGTGCATGTCTTCGTCGAGAAACCCTTCGCCTCCTCCGTCGCCGATGCCCGCGCGATGATCGAGGCCGTGCAGCCCACCGGCAAATATCTGGCGATCAACTGGCCGCTGCGCTGGGTGGAAAGCCATGTCACCGCCAAGCGCCTGGTCGACGAAGGCATGATCGGTGAGGTGATCGAGATCCATTCCTACGGCGGCAACCGTGGGCCGCTCTACCATCTGGCCGACAAGATCGAAGTCAGCCGCGAAGAGGTCGAGCGGCAGAAGCCGACCTCCTGGTGGTACAAGCGCGCCTCGGGCGGGGGCAGTCTGCTGGACTACCTCGGCTACGGTGCCACGCTGGGCACCTGGTATCGGGGTGGCGAGGCGCCGCTGGAAGTCACCTGCGTCACCGACGAGACGCCGGGCATCGAGGTCGACCAGCATGCCATCGTCGTATGCCGATACGCCAAGGGCCTGTCGAAGATGGAGACCCGCTGGGGCACTTTCACCGACCCTTGGGTGATCCAGCCGCAGCCGAAATGCGGGTTCATCCTGGTGGGGACCGAGGGGACCATCGCCAGCTGGGATTATGCCGACCACGTCATGGTCCAGACCCGCGCCAATCCCGAACCGCATCCGATCCCCGCCGCCCCGCTGCCGCCCGGCGGCCGCAACGCCATCGAATATGTGCTGGACTGCATCGCGCGGGGTGAGCCGCTGACGACCGGCCCGCTCGACCCCGCCGTCAGCCTGACCGGCCAGCGCATCGTCGATACGGCCGCCCTCTCCGCCCGCGAAAAGCGCAGCCTGCCGCTGGTGCCATGAGCGAGCCGGACGCCGACACCTACGCCCTGAAATCGGCCGCCTTGGCCGAAGTTCCCGCGCCGGACCTGCCCTACCGGCCGCCGATGCCGCGCAGCTACCGCCCGCGCATCGGTGTGATCGGGGCGGGCGGGATCGTCAGCGCGCATCTCGACGCCTATCGCACGGCGGGCTGGGAGGTGGCGGCGATCTGCAACCGCACGCTCGCGAAGGCCGAAGCCAAGGCCGCCGAGTTCGCGCCGAAGGCCCGCGTGACGGATCGTTGGGAAGAGGTGTTGAGCGACCCCGCCATCGACGTGGTCGACATCACCCCCCATCCCGCCGACCGGCTGCCGATC
>NZ_DAIQAT010000180.1:5130-6609 GCF_036781545.1 Tabrizicola sp. | reverse complement strand
TTGCCTTCATTCCGCGACATCGCATATCGGCTTCCCTCCGACCTTCTGTCGGGCTTCGCGCTGCTTTCGCGGCTGCCGCTGCCGAACCACCGGGGCGCGGGCGCGGCATCGGCCTGGGCCTGGCCCCTGGTCGGGGCGGTGCTGGGCGCGCTGGGGGCGGCACTGGCAAGCGCGGCCTTGTGGCTGGGGGTGACGCCGGGCGTGACGGCGGCGCTGGTGCTGGCATTCGGCGCCATGCTGACCGGGGGGCTGCACGAGGACGGGCTTTCGGACACGGCGGACGGGCTTTACGGCGGCTGGACGCGGGAAAGACGGCTGGAGATCATGAAGGACAGCCGGGTCGGCAGCTTCGGAGTGCTGGCCCTGGTGCTGGTGACGCTCGCGCGCTGGTCGGCGCTGACGGCGGTGCTGGTGTATGGCGGGCCGACGCATGGCTTCTGGGCGGCGCTGGTGGCCGCCGGGGCGCTGTCGCGCGCGCCGATGGCGCTGATGATGGCGCTTCTGCCCAACGCCCGTGGCGAGGGGCTGAGCCATGCGACCGGGCGCCCCGGTCCGCTGGTGGCGCTGGTCGGGCTGGGGCTGGCGGTCGCGATTGCCGGGGTGTTGACCGGCTGGACGGCGGTGCCGCTGGTCTTCGCCGCGCTGGCGGTGACGGTGGCGCTGGCCTTTTCGGCCCTGCGGCGGATCGGCGGGCAGACCGGGGATATCCTGGGGGCCGCGCAGCAGCTGGCCGAGGTGGCCTGCCTCGCGGTGCTGTCGGCGCGGATGTGAGAGGTACGATTTCTTCGAAGAAATCGCAGCGGAGCCTTTGAAGGCTCCGGTCCGGAGTTTTCGAAAACTCCGGACCGGCCTGCCTTCTCGCACAGCGGCTCTGCACTGCCCACCCTCTGGCCTTTGCGTCCGGCCCGCGATACAGGAACGCGAGAGAGCTTGCGAGGCCACCCCCATGTCCGACTATTCCGACGCCATCTCCTCGACCGAGGACATCATCGAGGATGCCCGCAACGGGCGCATGTTCATCCTGGTCGACCACGAGGACCGCGAGAACGAGGGCGACCTGGTGATCCCGGCGCAGATGTGCACGCCGAACGCGATCACCTTCATGGCCACGCATGGCCGGGGCCTGATCTGTCTGGCGCTGACCGCGGAGCGGGTCGACCAGCTGGGATTGCAGCTGATGGAGCGGAAGAACTCCTCGCGCCA
Source organism: Tabrizicola sp. (assembly GCF_036781545.1). Lineage (GTDB taxonomy): Bacteria > Pseudomonadota > Alphaproteobacteria > Rhodobacterales > Rhodobacteraceae > Tabrizicola. The sequence goes on along the minus strand of NZ_DAIQAT010000180.1, from coordinate 5,406 downwards.
TTCCTCGGCCTTCACCCTGTCGATCGAGGCGGTGGAAGGGATCGCCACGGGCATCTCGGCGGCGGACCGGGCACGGACGGTGGCGGTGGCGACCGACCCGGCGAAGGGGGCCGCGGATATCGCCAGCCCCGGCCATATCTTCCCGCTCAGGGCGCGGGACGGGGGCGTGCTGGTTCGCGCGGGCCATACCGAGGCGGCGGTGGACGTGTCGCGGCTGGCGGGGCTGAACCCGTCGGGCGTGATCTGCGAGGTGATGAACGACGACGGCACGATGGC
>NZ_DAIQAT010000180.1:0-5030 GCF_036781545.1 Tabrizicola sp. | reverse complement strand
GTCCATGCGCTGAACGCGCTGGAGGATGTGCTGGGCCTGGGCGAGGGCAGCGACCTGCCGGCGGCGATGCGGATCATCGCGGCCGAGGGGCGGGGCGCGGTGATTCTGCTGCGCGACACGACGATGAAGATGGTGGAAGACGGCGAGCATTCGCCGCAGACGCTGCGCCAGTATGGCATCGGCGCGCAGATCCTGTCGGCGCTGGGGCTGAAGGCGATCACGCTGGTCACGAATTCGGTGGCGCCCAAGCTGGTGGGGGTCGAGGGCTATGACCTGACCATCGCGGGCACCCATCCGATCAAGGAGTAGGTCATGGCAACGGCCGAGACGCATTACACCCTGCCGCTGCCGGTCTTTGACAAGCCGGTGAAGCTTCTGGTCGTGGTGGCGCCCTATTACAAGGACATTGCCGACAACCTCGTCGCCGGGGCGCGGGCGGTGGGCGAAGCCTGCGGGGCGACGGTCGAGGTGATCGAGGTCCCGGGCGCGCTGGAGGTGCCGACCGCCATCGCCATGGCCGAGCGGCTGGCGGACTATGACGGCTATGTCGCGCTCGGCTGCGTGATCCGGGGCGAGACGACGCATTACGACACGGTCTGCAACGATTCCTCGCGCGCGATCAGCCTGCTGGGCTTGCAGGGGGCCTGCATCGGCAACGGCATCCTGACGGTGGAAAACCGGGCGCAGGCCGAGGTGCGGGCGGACCCGGGCGGCCAGAACAAGGGCGGGGGTGCCGCAGCGGCGGCCTTGCATCTGGTGGCGCTCTCGCGCAAGTGGGCCGCGAAGACCAAGGGGATCGGTTTCCGGGCATGACGGCCAGACGTGACGAAAAACGCCAGATGAGATCGGCCTCGCGGCTTTACGCGGTGCAGGCGCTCTTCCAGATGGAGATCTCGGGCCAGACGGTCGAGGCGGTGACGCGGGAGTTCGAGACGCACCGTTTCGGCGCGACCTATGACGAGGGCGAGTTCGCCGAGGGCGACGTGGACCACTTCCGCGCGGTGGTCGGGTCGGCGGTGAACTGGCAGGCGAAGATCGACCAGCTGACCGACCGCGCGCTGGTCGCGGCCTGGCCCATCGACCGGATCGACCCGGTGCTGCGCGCCCTGTTCCGGGCGGCGGGGGCAGAGCTGGTGGACATGACCACGCCCCCCAAGGTGACGATCACCGAATATGTCGACGTGGCCAAGGCTTTCTTTCCCGACGGGAAAGAGCCAAAATTCGTCAACGCCGTCCTCGATCACATGGCGCGCGAGGCCAAGCCCGAGGCTTTCTGACGCGTCAAAGGAACATCCGACCCGATGAAGGAGCCTGTCCGATGCGTCTTCCCCTCTTGCTCTGCGCCGCCCTTTCGCTTGCAGCCTGCGTGAGCCCCGCGATGTCCGGGGCGGATATCGAAGGCGTCGACTGGCGTCTCGTGGGGATGGAGGGGCAGAAAGTGGGCTGGTCGGCCTCGATCCGCTTCGAGGGCGAGAAGGTCGGCGGCAAGGCGCCTTGCAACAGCTGGTTCGGGAAGAATGCGGCTGACCTGCCTGCGGTGAGCATCGGGATGATCGGCGCGACACGGATGGCCTGCCCGGACCTGACCGCCGAGACCCTGTATTTCGAGGCGCTGAAGGCGATGCAGCGGGCCGAGCTGGACCAGGGGCATCTGTTCCTGATCGGGCCGGAGGGGCGGGTCATGGAATTCGCCCGTGATCCGGCAGAACCCTGCCTGTCCTGCCTCGCGCGGCAGTAGGCGTTCAAGGCGGTGGGTTGACACCCGCCGCCGCGCCACACTCAGCGGTTCGCCTCGAACAGAGCCGCCGCGCGGTCGAAGAAGCGGGCCCGCACCGCCGGGCCTTCCATCATGATCTCGTGCTCGGCGCCGGGATAAAGGTCCAGCTGGCCATTGGCCCAGCCCGCCATGCGCAGATGCACAGGCGGCACGTCCACCACCTTCTCCGCCGTCCCAAGCGCGCAGATCGCCGGGATTTTCGGCGCGGGCAGCTTCGACAGCGCCGCGCATTCGTGCAGCGCCGCCTTCAACCAGGCCAGCGACGGGCCGCCCAGCTGAAGCTCGGGCACTTCGGCGACCTGGCGGCGCATGTAGGCCCACATCTCGCGGTCGGTGGTCAGGACATTGCCCTCGAACGGGGCCTGCAGCAGATAGGTGGCCGAGGTGGTCGAGGGCGCGTAGTGCCGCGCCAGCCCGAAGGGCGCGGCCAGCGCCGAGACCACCGCCGCCACCGGGCGCAGCCAGGCGGCCATGGCGATCCCCCACATCGGGGCAGAGAAGACGGCGGCCTTGACCGGAAGCCCGCGCATCAGGGCGCGGAGCGCGATGCAGCCGCCCATCGAATGCGAAAGCACATACCAGGGCTGCGGCAGGCCTGCCCGCGTGGCCTCGGCCAGCATCGCGTCAAGGTCCTGCTGGTATTCGGAGAAGTCGCCGACATGGCCGGTCGCCCGGTCCGGCAGCGCGCGGTCGGCCAGCCCTTGCCCGCGCCAGTCCAGCGTGATGACGGAAAAGCCGCGCGCGATCAGATCGCCCGCCGCACGGCCGTATTTCTCGACGCATTCCGTCCGGCCCGGCAGCAGGAGCACGGTCCCCTTGTCCCCCGCCTTCCACCAGGCCACGCGGATGCGCGCCGCCCCGGCCTGCAGCCAGACGCAGGTCGCGCCCGGCGGCGCATCGGCAAGCTCCGCATGAAACGGGGCCGGAAGGACCGCCTCCAGCTTCACCCCAGCACCGAGCCCAGCTTCATCGCCAGCCCCATGCTGCCATCGACCGCCAGCTTGCCGGTCATGAAGGCCATGGTCGGGTTCATGTCGCCGTCGAGGATCGCGCGGAACACGTCGGCATTGGCGGTGAGGGTCACGTCGGCATCCTCATCCCCGGCGCGCACGCCCTGCGCGTCCAGCATGATCACCCCTTCGCCGTTGATCACGAACTTCGCCACACCATCGAATCCGCCCGACAGCTTCGCGGACAGCGCCTTGACGGCCGCATCGATCATTTCGCTCATCACAAGTCTCCCGTTCGTGACCCCTGCGCCACTGGCAATCCGGCGCGGATCGGTTACTTTCACGTTATGGGTCGTCAAGCCGCCATTCTCAATCGTATCGTTGCGGCATTTCTGTCGCTTTTCCTGACTTGTGCGGCCGCCTGGGCCGAGGATACGGCCAAGCTGGACGGCCTCTTCGACCGGCTGAAGACAGCCGATGAGGGCGAGGCCAGCCGGATCGAGCGGGAAATCTGGATCGAATGGTCGAAATCGGGCTCTCCCGCCGAAGATCTTCTGTTGCAGCGCGGCAAGGACGCGATGGACATGGGTGACTATCCGGCGGCCATCGAGCATTTCACCGCGGTCATCGACCACGACCCGGATTTCGCCGAAGCCTGGAACGCCCGGGCCACGGCCTATTACATGGCGGGAGCCTTCGGGCCTTCGCTCTCCGACCTCGGCCATGTGCTGACGTTGAACCCTCGGCATTTCGGGGCGCTGTCGGGGCTGGCGATGATTCTGGAGCAAAGTGGCAAGCCGGAGAGGGCGCTGGAGGTCTACAAGGCCGCGCTGGCGATCCATCCCCATCTGCAGGGCGCGGTGGAAGCGGTCGAGCGGCTGGAGCTAGAGGCCGAGGGTCAGGAGCTTTAACCCATGGACGCCACCCGGAGGGTGACGGCGGTCCTTGGGCCGACGAACACCGGCAAGACCCATCACGCCATCGACCGGATGCTGGCGCACCGCACCGGCGTCATCGGCCTGCCGCTGCGCCTGCTTGCGCGCGAGGTCTATGACCGGATCGTCGCCCGTGTCGGCCCTTCGGTCGTGGCCCTGGTCACCGGCGAGGAGCGGATCGTCCCGGACCGCACGCAATACTGGGTCTGCACCACCGAGGCGATGCCCCTGGAGATCGGCGCGGATTTCGTCGCGGTGGACGAGATCCAGCTTTGCGCCGATGCCGACCGGGGGCATGTCTTCACCGACCGGCTCTTGCGCGCGCGGGGGCTGAACGAGACGCTGTTCCTGGGCTCGGACACCATGCGCGGGGCGATTGCGGCCCTGGTGCCGCATGTCAGCTTCCTCAAGCGCGAGCGGATGTCGACGCTGACCTATTCGGGGTCGAAGAAGATCAGCCGGATGCCCCCGCGCAGCGCCATCGTGGGCTTCTCGGTCGAGAGCGTCTATGCGATTGCCGAGCTGATCCGGCGGCAGAAGGGCGGCTGCGCGGTGGTGATGGGGGCGCTGTCCCCCCGTACTCGGAATGCGCAGGTGGCGCTCTACCAGAACGGCGACGTGGACTATCTGGTGGCGACCGACGCCATCGGCATGGGGCTGAACCTCGACATCAAGCATGTGGCCTTTTCCGCCACGGCAAAGTTCGACGGGCGGCGGATGCGGGCGCTGTATCCGCAGGAGCTGGCGCAGATCGCGGGCCGGGCCGGGCGGCATACCGAGGACGGCACCTTCGGGGTGACGGGCGAGGCGCGGCCCTTCGACGAGGAGCTTGTCGAAGCCATCGAGACCCACCGCTTCGCCCCGGTCCGCAAGCTGCACTGGCGCAACGAGGCGCTGGACTTCGGCTCGGCGGACCGCCTGATCCGCAGCCTGGAGGAGCCGACCTACAACGACTGGCTGACCCGCGCCCGGGAAGCGGACGATCTCTTGGCGCTGAAGGCACTGGCTGCCCTGCCCGAGGTGCAGGACCGGCTGACCGAGCCGAAGCGGGTGCAGCTTCTGTGGGACGTGTGCCGCATTCCCGACTTCCGCTCGTCCACCGGGCCGGAGCATACCACGCTCCTGACCCGGATCTTCGAGTTCCTGGTGGGCCGGGGCCTCGGCGGCGGGCGCATCCCGAGCGACTGGCTGGCGCAGGCGATCAAGCGGATCGACCGGACCGAGGGCGACATCGACGCTTTATCGCGCAGACTGGCCCATATCCGCACCTGGACCTATGTCAGTCAGCGGAAAAACTGGGTCGAAGACGAAACCCATTGGCGCGAGGAAACCCGCGCTGTAGAAGACCGCCTGTCGGACGCGCTCCAC
>NZ_DAIQAT010000179.1:0-6764 GCF_036781545.1 Tabrizicola sp. | reverse complement strand
GCGCCATGATGCCGGACATATCCACCTCGTTATAGGTGGTCAGCATGGCGGCGGTATTCTGCGCGTCCTTGAGGCGCCGGGCGATGGTGGCCCGCAGGCGGGTCATGCGCACGCGTTCTTCGCGGGCCGCGTCATCGGCCGGGACCGGACCGCGCGGGACCGAGACAGGGGCCGGCGCAGCGGCCGGGGCCGCCGTGGTGCCCGCGGCGACGGCTTTCTGCACGTCTTCCTTCATGATCCGGCCATCGCGGCCGGTGCCGGTGACCTGATCGGCGGTGAGGCCGGCCTCGGCCATCGCCTTCTTGGCCGAGGGCGCATCCTCGCCCGCCTTGGCGGCGGGCGCGGCTTCGGCCTCTTTCGGGGCTTCCTTGGCGGGCTCTTTCGGCGCCTCGGCAGCCTTGGCCGGGGCGGCAGCGGCGCCGCCTTCGGTCAGGATCGCCAGCAGGGCGTTCACGCCGACCGTCTCGCCCTCTTGCGCGATGATCTCGGACAGGACGCCCGCCGAGGGTGCGGGCACTTCGACCGTCACCTTGTCGGTTTCCAGCTCGCACAGCATCTCGTCGGCCGCGACGGCATCACCCGGTTTCTTGAACCAGGTGGCGATGGTCGCTTCCGAGACGCTTTCCCCCAGCGTGGGCACGCGGACTTCGATGCTCATGACTTCAGTTTCCTTCCGACGAGGTCAGCGCTTCGTTGACCAGCGCTTCTTGTTGCGACTTGTGCTTCGACGCGAGGCCCGTGGCGGGCGAGGCCGAGGCGGCGCGGCCGGCGTACCGGGCGCGGGTCTGTTTGGCGCCGATCTGCGTCAGCACCCATTCGAGGTTCGGCTCCATGAAGGACCAGGCGCCCTGGTTCTTCGGCTCTTCCTGGCACCAGACCATCTCGGCCTGCGGGAAGCGCGCCAGTTCCTGACGCAGCGATTGCGTCGGCACCGGATAGAGCTGTTCCACACGCAGCAGATACACATCATCCAGCCCGCGCGCGTCGCGCTCGGCCAGCAGGTCGAAATAGACCTTGCCCGAACACATCACCACGCGCCGGATCTCGGCGTCGGGTTTCAGCGTCAGCGTCGAGGCGGTGCCGCGTTCGGCATCGTCCCACAGCACGCGGTGGAAGGTCGAGCCTTCGACAAAATCCTCGGCCTGCGACACGCAGAGCGGATGGCGCAGCAGCGATTTCGGCGTCATCAGGATCAGCGGCTTGCGGAAGTCGCGGTGCAGCTGGCGGCGCAGGATGTGGAAATAGTTCGCCGGGGTCGAGCAATTGGCGACGATCCAGTTTTCCTCGGCCGACATCTGCAGGAAGCGTTCCATCCGGGCCGAAGAGTGTTCAGGCCCCTGCCCTTCGAACCCGTGCGGCAGCAGGACGACAAGCCCGGACATGCGCAGCCATTTCGATTCGCTCGAGTTGATGAACTGGTCGAACATGATCTGCGCGCCGTTGGCGAAATCGCCGAACTGCGCTTCCCAGAGCGTCAGCGCGTTGGGCTCGGACAGCGAATAGCCGTATTCGAAACCCAGCACCGCGTATTCCGAGAGCATCGAATCGATGACCTCATAGCGCGCCTGACCCGCCCGGATGTGGTTCAGCGGGTAGTACCGCTCTTCGGTCGTCTGATCGACGAAGGCCGAATGCCGCTGCGAGAAGGTGCCGCGCGTGCAATCCTGACCGGCCAGGCGGACCGGGAAGCCCTCGACCACCAGCGAGCCGAAGGCCAGCGCCTCGGCCGTGGCCCAGTCGAAGCCCTTGCCGCTCTCGAACATCGCCTTCTTGGCGTCCAACTGGCGGGCGACGGTCTTGTGCAGGTCGAAATCGGCCGGGGCCGTGGTCAGCGCCTTGCCGATCTCGGCCAGCGTCTCGGACGAGATGGCGGTCTGACCCCGCTGGTAATTCTCGACGTCCTTAGGCTTCAGCGCTTTCCAGCGCCCGTCCAGCCAGTCGGCCTTGTTCGGGCGGTATTCCTTGGCGATCTCGAACTCGCCGTTCAGATGCGCCTGGAAGGCGGCCTTCATGTCGTCGATCTCGCCCTCGGGGATGAGGCCGTCGGCGACCAGACGCTCCGTGTAAAGCTGCAGCGTGGTCTTGTGCCGCTTGATGTTCTTGTACATCGCCGGGTTGGTGAACATGGGCTCGTCGCCCTCGTTGTGACCGAAGCGGCGGTAGCAGAAGATGTCGATCACGACATCCTTGCCGAATTGCTGGCGGAACTCGGTCGCGACGCGGGCGGCATGCACCACGGCCTCGGGGTCATCGCCGTTGACGTGGAAGATCGGCGCCTCGACCATCAGGGCGATGTCGGTCGGATAGGGCGACGTGCGGCTGAAATGCGGCGCGGTGGTAAAGCCGATCTGGTTGTTGACGATGATATGGATGCAGCCGCCGGTGCGGTGCCCCTTGATGCCGGAAAGCTGCAGGCATTCCGCCACCACGCCCTGACCGGCAAAGGCCGCGTCCCCGTGCAAGAGGATCGGCAGGACCGAGCGGCGCTCGGCGTCGTTCTTCTGGTCCTGCTTGGCACGGACCTTGCCCAGCACGACCGGGTTCACCGCCTCCAGATGCGAGGGGTTGGCGGTCAGGCTGAGGTGCACGACGTTGCCGTCGAACTCGCGGTCCGACGAGGCGCCGAGGTGGTATTTCACGTCGCCCGAGCCGTCGACATCCTCGGGCTTGTAGCTGCCGCCCTGGAATTCGTTGAAGATCGCGCGGTAGGGTTTCGACAGCACATTGGCCAGCACCGACAGGCGCCCGCGGTGCGGCATGCCGATGACGATCTCCTGCACCCCCAGCGCGCCGCCGCGCTTGATGATCTGCTCCATCGCCGGGATCAGCGCCTCGCCGCCGTCAAGGCCGAAGCGCTTGGTGCCCATGAACTTGACGTGGCAGAATTTCTCGAAACCCTCGGCTTCCACCAGTTTGTTCAGGATCGCCCGGCGACCCATCTTGGTGAAGGTGATTTCCTTGCCGTAGCCCTCGATCCGCTCTTTCAGCCAGGCGGCCTCGGCGGGGTTCGAGATATGCATGAATTGCAGCGCGAAGGTGCCGCAATAGGTGCGCTTCAAGATCTCCATGATCTGCCGCATCGAGGCGACCTGCAGCCCCAGCACGTTGTCGATGAAGATCGGGCGGTCCATGTCGGCCTCGGTGAAGCCATAGGACGAAGGATCCAGTTCCGGGTGCATCGACTCGTCGCGCATGTTCAGCGGGTCGAGATCGGCAATCAGGTGGCCGCGGATGCGGTAGGCGCGGATGATCATCAGCGCGCGCAGACTGTCGAGGACAGCGCGCTGCACCTGGGCGTCGGTGATCTCGACGCCCTTCTCGGCGGCGACCGCCTTGATCTTGTCGCCCGCGGCCTTGCCTTCCTTGGCGGCGGCGGCGGCCGGCCACATGCCGGTCAGCGCCGCGGTGAGGTCGTCGGCAGGCTGCGGCGGCCAGTCGTTGCGCGCCCAGCTCGGCCCCTGCGCCTGACGGGTGGCGGTGACGAAATCGTCGCCGTTCGCCTCGAAGAACTGCGCCCAGGCCGCGTCAACGCTGCTGGGGTCCTGCGCGTAGCGGGCCTGCATCTGGTCGATGTAGGCCGCGTTCGCACCATCGAGGAAGCTGGTCGCCTGGAATTGGGAAGTGGGGCTTTGCTCGGTCATTATGTCCTCCTGGGGATCAGGATGGGGATCAGAGGTCTGCGCCGTTGCCGGCCTGCGGCAGGGCGAAGTAGTTGAAGGCGAGATAGGGGTAGCGGCGGTACGCGGTGAACAGTTCGGGGCTGATCGCCGGTCGGTCGTAGTAGAGGTCGAAGGCCGCGTGGATGCGGTAGCCATGGCCCGCGGTCAGATAGTCGAAGAGCCGGTCGGCAAGCCCCGCGTCGATGGCGGCATCGCCCAAGGCGCCCGCCTCGAACAGGATGACCGGCCGCTCGCGGCTGAGCAGCGCCTCGGCGCCGCGCAGCGCGGGGTATTCGAAGCCCTCGACGTCGATCTTGAGGAAATCGACCCGGGCCTCGCCCATCAGATCGTCGATCCGCCGGGCGGGCACGCGGATTTCGCGCGTGGCGCCGCGGTCGGCGCGGTCGGCCAGCGACGAGAAACCGGGCTGGGCCAGGTTCTCGTAAAAGCTGACCTCGCCCGGCGCATCGCTGACCGCCACCGCATGCACAGTGGCGCCGACGAAGCGGCGGGCCAGCTGCGCGGCCTTGCCCGGGCTGGCCTCGACAATCGTCAGATGCCCGCGCGGGGCCAGTTGCTGCAACCGGTAGCTGACCGAGCCCAGGTGCCCGCCGACATCGAGGCAATGCCAATCCGGCTTCACCAGACGGGTCAGAACCGCGTCGATCATCGCGTCTTCCTGGCGCAGCAGCCCCAGTTCGGGATGCCCCGCGCCCCTGACCCGCGCCGCCGCGTGGCGCAGCCAGTTGGCGGGTCCGGCCAAGGCCGAGGTCCCGACGCGATGCTTCAGCCGCAGGCCGAACGGCAGCGAGGACACATCGGTCATGCCCGGCCTCCCTGATCGGCGGCGGCGAGAACAGAGAACGCCCGGGGCGTCTGTGCGCCGCGGGCCTGGGTCGAAAGGGTCGGGGAGAGCAGGGGCAGGGTCATCCGTCCGCTGGCTCCTCGATCCGCTCCAACCGGTAGGCGTCGGCCAAAGGCGTGCGCGGCGGGTCCGAGGTCAGCCGCGACCAGATGGAGATCATCCGGTAACGGGTCTCGGTCTGCATGTTGATCGCCGTCTCGTCGAAACGCAGCGCCAGGGTTTCCAGATGGGGCAGATCCTCGGGCTCGCCATAGCGGCCGAACATGGTCTGCAGATCGTCGCTCGGCGGACCGGCGAAGAGGCAGGTGACATGCTCGGTCCCCTCGGGCGTCTGGCCGATGGAAAAGGCCAGAAGCGCGCCCTCCCGCTGCCAGAGCGAGATGGTGCCCTCGGCGATCATCCGGGCGATGTTCCCCGCCAGAACCGGGGCCGCGGCGAACCGCGCCTCCAGATCCGGCAGATCGTTGGCGAAGGGCAGGATATGCGCCATCGCCAGATCGCCCAACGCCCCCTGCGGATCGGCCTGGGCCGGGGTGAAGCCGTAGCGCAGCATCTGCTCGCGCTTTTCCGGCCCGGTGGTCATCGGGTCGGAACAGAGCGCCGAGGCATCCTCCAGCGCCCCCGCCAGGGCAGACCCGGCGAGAACGGCAGACAGAAGCAGAGCGGCGAACGGCTTCAGCATCGGCTCAGCCCTTGATGGCCTTCATCACCGCTTCGCCCAGCGAGGCCGGGCTGTCGGCAACGATGATCCCGGCCGATTTCATGGCTTCGATCTTCGATTCCGCGTCGCCCTTGCCGCCCGAGACGATGGCGCCGGCATGGCCCATGCGGCGGCCGGGAGGAGCGGTGCGCCCGGCGATGAAGCCGGCGGTCGGCTTCCAGCGGCCCTTTTTCTTCTGGGCAGCCAGGAATTCCGCCGCTTCTTCCTCGGCCGAACCGCCGATCTCGCCGATCATGATGATCGACTGGGTTTCGGGATCCGACAGGAACATGTCGAGGACGTCGATATGCTCGGTCCCCTTGATCGGGTCGCCGCCGATGCCCACGGCCGTCGACTGGCCGAGGCCCAGATCCGAGGTCTGCTTGACGGCTTCATAGGTCAGCGTGCCCGAGCGCGACACGACACCGACCGAACCGCGCTTGTGGATATGGCCGGGCATGATGCCGATCTTGCAGGCGTCGGGGGTGATGACGCCGGGGCAGTTCGGCCCGATCAGGCGCGACTTGGAATCGATCAGCGCGCGCTTCACCTTCATCATGTCGAGGACCGGGATCCCCTCGGTGATGCAGATGATCAGCTCCATCTCGGCGTCGATCGCCTCGAGGATCGAATCGGCCGCGAAGGGCGGCGGCACATAGATGACCGAGGCATTGGCGCCGGTCACATGCTTGGCCTCATGCACCGAGTTGAAGATCGGCAGGTCCAGATGCGTGCCGCCGCCTTTGCCGGGCGTGACGCCGCCGACCATCTTGGTGCCATAGGCGATGGCCTGCTCGGAGTGGAAGGTCCCTTGGCTGCCGGTGAAGCCTTGGCAGATGACCTTGGTGTTTTCGTTGACGAGAATGGCCATGTATCAGGCTCCTCTAGTGTCCCTCAGATCAAAGCGCGTGTGCCGCGCCCCGCATGTTCTTCCAAAATTTCAAGACGACTTCGTCTAGTGAAGGAAAGGCTGGCATGAGCCCCGCTGACATTACCTCAAGCAGGTTTGACTTCATGTCCCGGCCGCGCTTCATGGGTCCGACATCAGCCCAATCGGCGGCGTGACCTTCTGAAATGGCCACTTCGACATTCCGGTTCCCTGCCTCGCCAGTAAGCCGGATCGACCGAATTGAGGACCATGCCAAGGCCGAGCGAACCAGACGCTTGTCCCAGATGCCGTGCTCATCAACAATGACGAGCACTTGCCCCGCATGCTTACGACTGGCCCGGTAATCGGCCGACCCGTGCCAGAAGAAAACGCCCGCGATGATCGGGAAACCGTATGCCAGACAAAGATAGAGCAAAGCGGCACGACGATCGAACACTCCCGAAAACCATTCCGGTCCTGCCCAGATCGCCGCGCCAGAAAGCGCAAGGGCAACAAATCCAACCGCAAGGGAATTCCACAGACGATCCCGGACAACAGCCGGGTGGGTCGCCTTGAATTCATAGCGCTTGGACGTGTCGACGAGCACGGGTTCTTATCCCTTCACAGCCTTGACGATCTTCTGCGCGGCGTCCGACAGGTTGTCGGCGGCGA
>NZ_DAIQAT010000178.1:0-6778 GCF_036781545.1 Tabrizicola sp. | reverse complement strand
GCCGTTGGTGGTGGAGACCAGGTGGTCCGCCGTCACGTCATACCAGCGCGCGCCGAAGGTGGTGGTCAGGCTGTCCGACAGGTCGATCTCGTGCTGGCCGTAGATCGACAGCGTCTTGATCGCGGCCTTGTCGAAGCGCAGCGAGGTGGTGGAGGTGCCCGGGGGCGTCGTCGTGGTCACCGTCACCTTGTCCGAGGCGAGCCGGTCGTCCTCGTATTCCAGGCCCAGCACGCTGCGGCTGTTCGGGGTGAAATGCATCTCGGCCCGCAGGTTCAGGCCCAGTGTCGTCTGATCGTCGAGCGAGGTCGAGAGCACCCGCATCCGGCGCGGGCCGACCGCGACGGTCACGTCGTTGCTGAACTCGCGGTCGATGGTCTGGCGGTAGGCGTCGAGGTGCAGAAGGTCGAGCCAGGGCGTCAGCTGCGTGCCGTCGTAGAAGAGCGAGACCTTGCGCAGGTCGCGGTGCGGCAGGTCGATGTAGAAGTCGGGAACGCCGGTGTGGACCTTGGCAGACAGGTCATAGGCCTCGGCCCCGAGGCCGAAATAATGGGCGCCGGTGCGGTAGCCGAGGTGCAGGGCGAGCGAGCCGTCGGCGACTTCGGAGTCGTCCAGCACCCCGTCCGGCGTGTGGCGGTCGCCCTGGTGCATCCTGCCGTAGCTCAGCCGGTAGTCCAGCGCGCCCGCCCCGAGTTCCACGGTGCCGCCGCCCGACAGCGACAGCCGGTAGCCCCGCGTCGCCGACATGTAGCCGGTGGTTGCCGACAGCTGGAACGGGTCTTCGGCGCCTTTCTTGGTGACGATGTTGATCACGCCCCCGATGGCGCGGCTGCCGGAGACCACCGAGGACGAGCCGCGCACCACCTCGATCCGTTCGATGCGGGTCGGGTCCACCAGGATCGGCTGGCCATAGTTGGTGTGGTCGGTCAGCTTCTGCCCGTCGATCATGATCGCCACCCGGCGCGAGGTCTCGCCCCGGATCGCCACCCGCTCGATGCCTTCCTCGCTGACATGCAGGCCCGGCACGTCGCGCAGAAGCGTGGCGATCGAGACCGGGGCCTTGCCCTTCAGGCTGTCGCCTTCGATCACGGTGATCGAGGCCGGGTTGGTCAGCACATCGGTCGGAAGCCCGGTGCCAAGGAGCGTGATGGTGCCGAGGTCGATCCAGGTGGTCTCGGCCAGGGCGGCGGAAGCGGGGACAAGCGCGGTGCCGAGGAGCAGCGCGGTCAGGAGGGAAGCGCCGGGAATGGCCATGTCATCAGTCCTTCAACCAGGTATCGGGGTCCGCTGCCTGGCTGAGGGCTGGGGTCTTCGGGACGTACGGGAAGGTCTAGCGACGCTTTCGGTGGCGGGGCTTGACTTAGGTCAATTCCATAGAAAATCAGTCAACAAATATCACGGGGCGCGTCACCCGGCGGCCCAATAGGCCGCGGCGCGGCTTTCGCCCTTCTCGATGCCGCGGGCGGTCATCCAAAGGCGGGCCTGTTCCGCCTCGGCCTTCTCGCCCGCGAAGAAGAGGAAGCGGTTGCCCGCAGGGGGCGAGAGTTCGTCCAGAAGCTCCGGCAGCGGAGTGCCGGTAATCCAGGAAAGCCGGAAGCCGGGGGGCAGCGCGATCTCTTGCGCATCATCGGCATGGGGCACGCGAAGGAAGGCCTGCCCGCGCGCATCGGGCGGAAGCGCCTCGATCATCCGCAGCACTACCGGCAGCGCGGTCTCGTCGCCGATCAGGCCCTGCCAGCCGCCCTGCCCCACGCCACCGCCGCCCGGACCGGTCAGGCCCACTTCCTCGCCGCCTTGCAGGGTCTCGGTCCAGGCGGTGACGCGGCCGCCGTCATGCAGGAAGATGTCAACGTCGATCCATCCGCCTGCAGGGTCGAGCTTGCGAACGGTATAGGCCGGGCGGTGCCAGTCCTGCGCGCTGCCGGGCCAGATCAGCCCTTCGGGCCCGACAGTGGGCAGGGGCACGCCCGGCGGGCCGAAGAGGAAGCGGAAATGCAGGCCGCCGGTGGCGAAAGGGGTGAAGTCGCCGCGCAGGCGGACCCGGCGGAAGCTCGGCGAGATCTGGCGGACATGGTCCACCGTCGCCACGGTCAGGCGGACATTCGGGCGGGGGGCGGGGGCGTTCATGCCGGTTCCCTTTCCTTGACGACGGGTTGCAGGTGGAAGACCGCATCGGCGGCGCCGGGGCCGGGCAGGTCGATCGGATCGGCGGGGATCAGGGCGCGGGCCTTGGTCAGCCCGAGATCGGCCAGTTGCCAGGGTACGCCGCCGCCATGTTGCAGATGGCCCATGCCGATGATGCCCACCACCAGCGGAGCGCCGGGCCGCGCCGCCGCCTGGACGATGCGGGTGGCGAAGGCGCGGTCCCAGACCTCTTGCGCGCGGACGAAGCGGTCGAAGGCCGGGTCCTCGGGCGAGGTCGCCTTGCGGTCGGGCCGCCCGCCGCCGGTCAGGCCGAAGATGAAGCGGCGGTAGGCCATGGGCGAGGGTTTCGGGCGCGTCAGCCCCTCGCGCTGCGGTTCGGGAACGCTGTCCCAGCCACCCGCGCCGACGGCGCGGACCAGATCGCGGGCGACGTTCAGGCCGACCATCGGCACCGCCATATCGCGGCAGAAGCGGAAGAGCGGCAGGTAGAGGTCCGCCGGATGCCCCCAGACCGTGCCCCATTCGGCGCGGGTCAGGAAGTCTGTCTCTGAAAGGCCGCCCGCGACCCATTCGGCCAGGACCGGATCGAGACGCGCCGGGAACATCTCGAAGCCCAAGACCAGCGGACGATGCGCAGCGAGGCCCGCCGCGACGTGGAGTTGCCAGCGGTGATGGTCGGCCCGGTCGTGCCGCTCGCCAAGAAGCACGGCCTGCGCCCGCGCCAGCCCGGCGAAGAGCGCGGGGGCGGAGACCGGCGTCCCTGCCCCGTCGGTCCAGCCCCCGGCGGTCATGCGAAGGCCGCGCTGGCGAGGCAAAGGCCGGTCGGCTGGCCCGTGGCGTCGAGCGCGATGCGCCGTCCCGGTTCCACCCGCCAGTCCGAGACCGAGCCGCCCTCGAGATGCAGGTGGAAATCGGGTGTCATCACATTCAGGAAACCCATGGCGGGCTTCACCGCCTCGATCCGGCCCTGCCAGCTCTGGCTGACACCATGGGCCGAGGCGGTGATCTCTGCGGGCTGGCCCGAGGCGACGATGGCTTCGAAAGGGGCGCAGGCGGGGTCGTCCCCGGCAAGCTCGGCACGCTCGACCCGCGCGGGCTTTTCCGGTGCGGCTTCAGGCTGGCGGGGGAAGGCGGCGAGGGCGGCTTCGAAAGGCTCCAGCCCCTCCATCCCGACCACGGCGGCCAGAACCTGCCCGGCGGCATCGCGGAACTCCAGCCGGGGATAGACCTTGTCCTTCATTACCGAACTGCGGTCCAACGTGACGGTGACAAGTGGCGCCAGCGGTAGGGTGGCATCGTGGCACTCGCCGGTGATGCGCGCTGCGCCGCCCTCACGCGACACCGTGCCGACCGGGCCGATGCGTTCATGCGTGGCCCCGCCCGCGCGCAGGATCACCATCAGGCGGCCCATGCCGGGCAACAGGTCCAGCACATCGGCGGGGGTGGCGGTCAGGCGTTCATGCGGGGTCTCGGTCATGCGGTTTCTTCCTTGAGGTCAGGGGGGCCGAGGCGCAGCGCGTCGTCGGCGACGAGCCCGGCGGGTTTGCGGTGGGCGACGACGATCAGCGTCGCATCGGGCAGTTCGGCGCGGAGCCAGGCCAGGAGGTCGGCCTCGGAGGCGGGGTCGAGGGCCGAGGTCGCCTCGTCCATCAACAGCCAGTCGGGCCGGTTCAGCACGGCGCGGGCAAGGCCGAGACGCTGGCGTTCGCCCATGGAAAGACCTGCGAGCGCGGCCTCGGGCGAGTCGGCCAGCAGGCGGTGACCGAGGCCCAGCCGGGCAAGGACGGCCGCGATGCGGGCCGGGTCCTGCGTGGCGGGGTCCTGCGGGTGGCAGGCGGCGCCCGCCAGCCCCTCGCCCAGAACGGGCGCGCCGGCGGGCAGGAACAGGAAGCGCCCGGCAGGACGCTCCACCCGCCCCTGCCCCCAAGGCCAGAGCCCGGCGATGGCGGCGAGGAGCGTGGTCTTGCCCTGCCCCGAGCCGCCGGTGATCAGAAGCGTCCGGCCGGGACGCAGCACGCGGTCGGGCACCACGTCCAGCCAGCGGCCATCCGGGGTGGCAAGGCGCAGCTTGGTCAGCCGTAGCGCCCCATCGCCGGATACGGCCCGGACGATGTCGCGCGGCGCGCCGGGCAGCGGCGCCGGGGTCTGCGCGGCCTGCATCAACCCGTCGAGCCTTTCGCAGACGGCGACGAATTCGGCCAGCCCGCGATATTTGAACAGGAACCAGCTGAGGGTCGTGGTGACGCTGGAGAAGGCCGAGGCCAGTTGCATCAGCCCGCCCAGCGTGACCGCGCCCGCCAGATAGGCAGGAAGCGCGAAGAAGGTGGGCACGCGCAGCACCGTCTGCTGATAGGGCCGGGTGAAGAGGCCCTGCACCAGTTCCGTGCGCATGATCCGCCGCCAGTTGCCCTCGATGGCGGCGAAGCGGCTGTCCAGCGCGCGCCGCTCGGCTTCTTCTCCGCCGCCCTGCGCCACGGTGTCGGCGCGGTCGCGCAGGCCGACAAGGGCGTGGCGGAAGTCGGCTTCAACCTTCTCACGCTCGAAATACCGGCGCTTCAGCGGGCGACCAAGGCCGTGGGTGATCAGCGTGGCGACCACGGCATAGATCGGCGCCAGCCAGAACATGTAGCGCGGTATTGTGATGTCCAGGCCGAAGGCGGTGAAGGACAGGGCAAAGGTCGACAGGCCCCAGAGGATCGCCACGAAGGAGACGAGCGAGACGACCTGCTGCATCAGTTCCAGCGTGAAGAACAGGAAGCGGTCGACAAAGGCCTTGCAATCCTCGGCGACGCGCTGGTCGGGGTTGTCGATGGCGGTCTGGCCGAAGCCGGGGCGAAGAAGCCAGTAGGCGCGGTTGCCGACCCAGAGATCCAGCGCCTGTGCGGTCAGCCTCGCGCGCCAGAGGATGTAGAGCCGTTTCTGGAACCAGTCGGCGGCCAGCCAGCTGCCCGCGGATGTGCCGATCAGCAGGAAGAAGACGCCGACCTGCCAGGCGGCTTCGGCGGCGTCCAGCGCCTCGAGCGCGTCGTAGAAGGCCTTGTTCCAGGCGATCAGGCGGATCGAGACCCAGACGCCCACGAAGCCGAGGCCCAACACCAGCCCGTAAAGGGCCAGGCCCTTCCACAGCCCCGGCCCCCCCGCCGCGATCCGCGCCAGCCGCCCGGCGCGGGCTAATGTCATGCGCAAGCCCATGCCGACCTCAGAACTTGTAGTCCATGGACAGCACAAGGCTGCGCCCCGGGCCGGTGAACAGCTCGGGCGGCACGGTGTTCGTGGTGGCCGCCGTAGCCGCCAGCGCGGAGTTTGCTGCTCCCATCTCGTAGTATTTCTTGTCGAAAAGGTTGTAGACGGTCAGGTTCAGCACGCCGTTCTCGGTGAAGGTCCAGCCCGCGCCGACATCAACCACGCCATAGCCCGGCGGGGTGAAGTTGGCAGCATTGACGGTCTGCATGGCCCCCACCAGCGTGGCGGTCGCGTTCAGCGTCACGTCGGTGTTCGCCAGGTCATAGTTGACCCCCAGGACGGCCGTCAGCGGCGGTACCAAGTGCTGGGTCGGCGCGTCGCCCGGAGTGGCGGTGGCCTTACCATTCATCCAGGCGACCGAGCCGGTCAGCCGTAGATGGTCGCTCACATCCCAGCCACCCTCGAGTTCCAGACCCCAGGTCTCGACCGCCGAGATGTTGCGGTAGCTGATTTCCTGCGGGGTGGTGCCCGGCACAAACCAGAAGCTCTCAATGAAGTTCTTGTACTTCGCATTGAATGCGTTCACCGCGAAGAAGCCATTCTCGTATTCGCCGCGAGCGCCGATCTCGATGCTCTTAACCTCTTCGGGCACCAGCCAAGGCGCAGGAACCAGCTCGAACGTGCCGGACATGGACGAGGTGTAGAGCTGCTGGAACGTCGGCATCTTGAAGCCTTCGCCGTAATGCGCCCAGACCGAGTAGGTGTCGTTAAAGTGCCAGGTCGCACCCAGCGATTTCAGAAGTTCCTCGCGGTTGCGGTCGGTAGGGGTACTGCCGGGAAGTGGGATGATCGAGGAGTTCTGCGAGGGGCTCATGTGGTAGGTGGCGTAGCGCAGGCCCGGCGTCAGTTCGAGCTTGCCGCCCAGAAGAGTGATGCTGTCTTGAATGTAGAGGTCGGCACGGGTGGTCGACCCATCAGTGAAGTTGAAGCCGTTCGGCACCGACCAGACATCGGTGGTGGCGGTGACGACACGGCGGCGGCGGTCATAGCTGGTTTCGGCCCGGTCGGAGTCGAGACCGTAGGTCAGCACATGATCGGCGCCGCCCCAAGTGAAGCGCGAGGTGGCCTGGACGTCGAGCTCCAGGAAATCCTCGGAATAGTTGACGTAGTCATGGGTCCGGGTGATTGCACCCGCCGCATTGGCCACGCTCAGCGCGTGCTGGTCATAGCCGGAGGGGGTCCAAGCGAGCGTTGCCTTGACCTCGTTGACGGGGCCGTCGAATTCGGCCTTGTAGTCCACGGCATAGCGGGTGCGGAAAAGGTCACGCTCGCGCGGGTTGGCGATCACAGTGGCGCTGCGGGTCAGGGTATTGTCGATCTCGCTGAGCCGATCGAGCTTGTCGAAGGTGAACTTCAGGCTTTGCGTGTCGCTGATGTCCCAGACCAGCTTGAC
>NZ_DAIQAT010000177.1:0-6957 GCF_036781545.1 Tabrizicola sp. | reverse complement strand
TCCGCCTGCCGGTGATCACCCTGATCGACACCGCCGGGGCCTATCCCGGCAAGGGCGCCGAGGAGCGCGGGCAGGCCGAGGCCATCGCGCGATCGACCGAGAAATGCCTGGCCATCCGCGTGCCGCTGATCTCGGTGGTGATCGGCGAGGGCGGCTCGGGCGGCGCGGTGGCTTTCGCCACGGCGAACCGGGTCGCGATGCTGGAACATTCGGTCTATTCGGTCATCTCGCCCGAAGGCTGCGCCAGCATCCTGTGGAAGGACGCGGAAAAGATGCGCGAGGCGGCCGAGGCGCTGCGGCTGACGGCACAGGATCTGCAGAAGCTGGGGATCATCGACCGGATCGTGAAGGAACCTCTGGGCGGGGCGCAGCGGGCGCCCGGCGAGGCGGTCGAGGCGGTGGGCAAGGCCATCGAGGCGATGCTGGGCGAACTGTCGGGCAAGAAACCCGATGCGCTGGTCAAGGACCGGCGGCAGAAGTTCCTCGACATGGGATCGAAAGGGCTGGCGGCATGAATCCCTGGGCAATCGTCGCCATCGCCGGGCTGATGGAGACCGGCTGGGCGCTGGGGCTGAAATATTCGGACGGGTTCACGAAGCTCTGGCCGTCGGTGGTGACGATCGTGCTGGCGCTGGGGTCGTTCTGGCTGTTGTCGGTCGCCATGAAGTCGTTGCCGGTTGGCACGGCCTATGCGGTCTGGGTCGGGATCGGGGCCATCGGCACGGCGGTCGCGGCGGTGTTCCTGTTCCACGAGCCGGTGAACCTGATGCGGGTCATGGGGGTGCTCTTGATCCTTGCCGGGATCGTGGCGCTGAAATTCGCATGATACGCTGGCTTGCCTTGGCGGTCGCGCTGGCGGCCCCGGTTCAGGCGGGCACGCTGGACGGGCGGCTTGTCACCTTCTCGGTGGAAACCTGGAACGACCGGGAGGTGCCGCTTCTGGTCGCGCGGGGGCGGACGGTGGTGGTGGGCAAGGGGGTCGAGTTCGGGCTGGGGCCGGAGGGGTTCACCGGAGGGCTCGACGTGGTGCCCGTGGCGGTGGAGATCGGGCCGACGCGGATCGAGCTGAGCTATCCGCAGGGGATCGGGCGGTTCTACGAGGCGAAGTTCAACGGCTATGTCCTGCGGTTCGAGACGGACTGCGCCTTGTTCCAGAAGGTGTCGGTGGATCCGGCCGCGACAACGATGAAGGGCACGGAGGTCTGGGCCGAGACGGGGGCGCTTTATATCAACGTGTCGGGGGTGGGCTATGGGCCGGCCTCGACGCTGGCGCTGGACCTTGAGGTGGCGGACTGCCCGCTGAGCTGAGGCTGCCCACGCGCGGGCAGCTTTTCGCGCCCAATGATATCAATACGTTGCCTGTGGGCATTCAGAATTTCTTAACCTTTCGGCGCGCCTCCTCGTGCGACTTCGTCTTCTCCTCGGATGTGGCGAAGTCATCGACGGACCTTTAGGTCACCACATCGTCTGCGCCGCCCGGCCGGGCCAGTCCGCGTCATAGGCCTGGCCGTCGATCCGGCCTTCGGTGATCTCGCGCAGCATGTCGCCCACCGTGGGCAGGCCCGCCGACTGATCGCCCGAGGTCCAGAGCGCCGAGCGGATCAGGGCGCGGGCGCATTGGGAATAGACCTCGGCGATGCGGATCACGATCACGCTGCGTGGCTCCTTGCCGTCGCGGGCAAAGCGCGCGCGCAGGTCGGCATCGGCGGTGAGGCGGGCGGTCCCGTTGACGCGCAGCGCGTTCAGCGCGCCGGGGATCAGGAACATCAGGCTGACCCGCCCATCGCGGAGGATGTTGCGAAGCGAGTCGATGCGGTTGTTGCCATGCCAGTCGGGCAGCGCCAGCGTCTGGGCGTCGAGCACCCTGGCCACCGGCCCTTCGTCGCCGCGCGGGCTGCCATCGGTGCCTTCCGGGCCGACCGTCGAGAGGACGCAGAAACGGGACCGGTCCACCCAGGCGCGATATGCCGGGGTGAGGCGGGCCGTGACCTTGCTGGTCGCAGCCTCGCCCGGCTGGCCGTAATGGGCGTGCAGGTCTTCCAGAGTGGTGATCCAAGTCATGATTATCCGCCTTTTCCGCGCGGCGCAGTCGAACAGGAACCGCGCCCCGCTGGCAAGCCGGTCAGCGTTTCAGCTTCGCGCCAGCCGGGTCAGCAGGTCCACCTGCCGGGGCAGGCAGACCGAGCGGAGGTCGTAGCGGTCGCGCACCATGCGCCGGGCCGTGTCGCGCATCGCGTCATGGGCCTCGGGCCGGGCGAGCGCATCGGTCAGTGCCGCCGACCAGCCCTTCACGTCGAAGAAATCCACCAGCCGCCCGTTGACCCCATCCTGGATCACCTCGGCCACCGGGGCGGTGTTGGACCCCACAACCAGCGTCCCGGCGGCCAGCGTCTCGACCATCGACCAGCTGAGGACGAAGGGATAGGTCAGATAGGCATGGACGCGGGAGACGTGGATCAGGTCGACCAGGCGGGCATAGGGCAGCTTGCCCACGAAATGCACGCGGGAGAGGTCGAGCCGGTCCCTCACCTCGGCCAGGATCACCTCTTTCCAGGACGTGCCGTCCCGGGGTTTCGCCCCATAGCTGACTTCGTCGCCGCCGACGATCACGACCTGCGCCTCGGGCCGGGCCGCCAGCACGTCCGGCAGGGCGCGCATGAAGATGTGGTAGCCGCGATAGGGTTCGAGGTTGCGGTTGACGAAGGTCAGGACCTCGTCGCCCCGCTGCAGGATGCGGCCATCCGGCAGGGGGAAGGTCGCGTCGGGGTTCGGGGTCAGACGGTCGCAGTCGACGCCGTCGAAGATCACCTCGATCTGCTGGCGCAGGAGCGGAGGGTGGGTGCTGGCCTGCCATTCGGTCGGGCAGACACCCTTGTCGGCATGGACCAGCGCCTGCGCCATATAGGCGGCGCGGGACTGGGCGATCATCACCTGATCGAAGCCCGCAACCTGGAATTCGGGATCGAAGCCGGTGTCCGCCCCGTGGCCCCGATAGTAGAATTCGCAGAACAGAAGCAGCTTCGCCTCGGGCCAGACCTCCTTGAGGAACAGGGTCTCGCCCCAGCCGGAATGGCCGTAGATCACGTCGGGGACATAGCCCTCGGCCCGCAGCTTCTGCGCAAAGCGCGCGACGCTGACGCCCCGGTCGCTCATCAGGGTGAAGTTGCGCCCCAGGCGGGTAGCCTTGGCGTCGACCTCGGGCGCGGTATGGGTGTAGCGCAGAAGCGGCACATCGGAGCTGGCCTTGTTGGCCGCGTCGGTGATCGCCCGCACGTCATGGCCGCGCCGCTGCATCTCGGGCGCGAGATGCAGAAACTGGCCGGGGAAGTTCTGGTGGACGAAGAGAAGCTTCACCTCAGGCTCCGAAGGCGGCGGCCATCAGAGCTTTGGTATAGTTGGATTGCGGCCTGGTAAACACGGCCTCGACATCGCCCGTTTCCACCACATCGCCGGCCTGCATCACCATGACCTTGTGCGCCATGGCGCGGATCACCCGCAGGTCGTGGCTGATGAAGATGAAGGCGAGGCCCCATTTCCGCTGCAACTCGCGCAGGAGGTCGGCGATCTGGACCTGCACCGTCATGTCCAGCGCCGAGGTCGGCTCGTCCAGCACCACCAGTTTCGGCCGCAGGATCATGGCGCGGGCGATGGCGATGCGCTGGCGCTGGCCGCCGGAAAATTCATGCGGGTAGCGCTGCATGGTGGCCGGGTCGAGGCCGACCTCGCGCATGATGCCCGCGACCATCTCGGTCCGGTTGTGGCCGGGATCGACGCCATGGACGCCCAGCCCCTCGGCGATGATCTCTTCCACCGTCATCCGGGGCGAAAGGCTGCCGTAGGGGTCCTGGAAGACGACCTGCATCTCACGCCGGAGGCCGCGCATGGCGGAACGGCTGCGGTCCTGCAGGTCCTCGCCCAGGAAGGCCACCTTGCCGGTCGAATCGATCAGCCGCAGGATCGCCAGCGCCAGCGTGGTCTTGCCCGAGCCGCTTTCGCCGACGATGCCCAGCGTTTCCCCGGCGCGGACCGAGAGGGTGGCGTCGTTCACCGCCTTCACATGGCCGACGGTCTTGCGCAGGAAACCCTTCTGGATCGGGAACCAGACGCGGAGGTTTTCGGTGCGCACGACCTCTGCGGCCCCGGCGGGAATCGGCGGCGGGCCACCCTTCTGTTCGGCCGCGAGGAGCTTGCGGGTATAGGGATGCCGCGGATCGGCGAAGATTTGCGCGGCGGGGCCCTGTTCGACGATCTCGCCGCCCTGCATGACGCAGACGCGGTCGGCGATGCGGCGGACGATGCCGAGATCATGGGTGATGAAGAGAAGGCTGAGGCCCTCGGTGCGCTTGAGATCGGCGAGGAGGTCGAGGATCTGCGCCTGGATCGTCACGTCCAGCGCGGTGGTCGGCTCGTCGGCGACCAGAAGTTCCGGCCCGTTGGCCAAGGCCATGGCGATCATCACCCGCTGGCGCTGCCCACCCGACAGCTGGTGCGGATAGGCGCCGAGGCGGCTTTCGGCGTCGCGGATGCCGACCTTGGCGAGGAGTTCGATGATCCGGGCACGCGCCTTGCCGCCGGTCAGGCCCTGGTGCAGGGCGAGGCTTTCGGCCAGCTGTTTCTCGATGGTGTGGAGGGGGTTCAGGCTGGTCATCGGCTCCTGGAAGATGAAGCTGATGTCGTTGCCGCGGACCTTGCGGAGGTCGCGTTCGGAAGCGCCCACCATCTGGGCGCCGCGATAGGTGACGGAGCCCGACACCTGCGCATTGTCGGAAAGAAGGCCGACGGTCGACAGCGCCGTGACCGACTTGCCCGAGCCGCTTTCGCCGACAAGCGCCACGGTCTCGCCCTTGTCGATGGCGAAGCTGACACCCCGTACCGCGGGGATGATCCGCCCGTCCTGGCGGAAGGTGACGGTGAGGTTGTCGACCTGGAGAACGCTCATCGGCCCTGCCTCATCTGAAGGTCTTCCGCGGGTCGAAGGCGTCGCGGACGCCCTCGAAGATGAAGACCAGAAGCGAGAGCATGATCGCGAAGGTGAAGAAGGCGACGAAGGCGAGGTGCGGGGCCTGCAGGTTCTGCTGCGCCTGACGGGTCAATGCGCCGAGGGACGGCTGGTCGGCGGGCAGGCCGAAGCCGATGTAGTCGAGGCTGGCGAGCGCGCCGATGGTGCCGGTGATGGCGAAGGGCAGCAGCGTCAGCGTGGCCACCATCGCGTTCGGCAGAAGGTGGCGCGTCATGATCCGCCAGTCGGACACGCCCAGCGCCTTGGCGGCGCGGACATATTCGAAGTTGCGCGCGCGCAGGAATTCGGCGCGGATCACGCCCACCCGACTGATCCAGCCGAACACGACCATGAGCACCAGAAGCAGCCAGACGCTTTTCCCCAGGATCGCGGTGAGGATGATTATCACGTAAAGGTCGGGGACCGCCGCCCAGATTTCGATGAAGCGCTGCATCAGAAGGTCGGTCAGGCCGCCGAAATAGCCCTGCACCGCCCCGGCAATGACGCCGATGACAGTGGTGAGCGCCACGACCACAAGGGCGAAGGTGACCGACAGACGGAAGCCGTAGATGACACGCGCAAGGACATCGCGTGAGGTGTCGTCGGTTCCAAGCCAGTTCTGGGCGGTGGGCGGGCCGGGCACGATGCCCCCGGTGTTCACGATGGTCTTGAAGGAATAGGGAATCAGCGGCCAGACGATCCAGCCACGGTCCACGGGTTTGCCTGCCGCCGTGCCCTTTTCCTCGGCCTCGGCCTTGATGCCGTCGGGATCGTCCCAGCAGTCCAGCGAGCCCGCGGTGACGATCAGGCACTGCACCTCGGGCGTGGTGTAGTCGGCTTCGGTCCGCAGATCGCCTCCGAAGGCGGTTTCGGGGTAGAACTTGAGGATCGGCGTGTAGAAGTCGCCCTCGTATTTCACCAGGATGGGACGATCATTGGCTAGAAGCTCTGCGCAGAGCGACAGGCCGTAGAGGACAAGGAAAATCCACAGCGACCAGTAGGCCCGGCGGTTGGCCTTGAAGTTGCGCCAGCGGCGCTGGTTGAGCGACGAGAGCGCCATCAGCCGCGGCTCTCGAAGTCGATGCGCGGATCGACCAGCACATAGGTCAGGTCGGAGATGATGCCCACGACAAGGCTGATCAGACCGAAGGCAAAAAGCGTTCCGAAGATGACCGGATAATCTCGTTCGACCAGAGAGCGGTAGCTGAGCAATCCAAGGCCATCGAGCGAGAAGATCATCTCGATGATCATGCTCGACCCGAAGAACACCGCGAGGAACAGGCCCGGAAAGCCCGCGATGACGATCAGCATCGCGTTGCGGAAGACATGGCCGTAGAGGACGCGGCTTTCGGACAGGCCCTTGGCGCGGGCGGTCATCACATATTGCTTCTTGATCTCGTCCAGGAAGCTGTTCTTCGTCAGCAATGTCAGCACCGCGAAGGAGGAGATCAGCTGCGCCGTCACCGGAAGCGTGATGTGCCAGAGGTAGTCGGTGATCTTGTCCCAGAGCGAAAGCTGGGACCAGTTGTCGCTGGTCAGCCCGCGCAGGGGGAACCACTGAAAGTAGGACCCGCCCGCGAGGACGACCATCAGCATGATCGCGAACAGGAACCCGGGGATCGCATAGGCGGCGATGATGATGCCGGAGGTCCAGGTGTCGAACCTGGACCCGTCGCGCACGGCCTTGCGGATGCCCAAGGGGATCGAGACCAGATAGGCGATCAGGGTGGACCAGAGGCCGAGGGTGATCGAGACCGGCATCTTTTCCAGCACAAGGTCCACCACGGAAATCGAGCGGAAGTAGCTTTCGCCGAAATCGAAGCGCAGATACTTGCCCATCATGATGAAGAAGCGTTCCAGCGCCGGGATCGCTTCCTTGTGGCATTCCGGGGCTTTCAGCGAAGGCTCGCCGGTGAAGCCCTCGTCGCAGACGATGCGGGAAAAGCCGAACTGCACCT
>NZ_DAIQAT010000176.1:0-7033 GCF_036781545.1 Tabrizicola sp. | reverse complement strand
GGCAGCGGGGTGCAGGTCGTCGTCGGGTCGCAGCGGGCACAGGCGGGGACGCAGGAAATCCTCCGCCACCTCGGCCTTGATCCTGCGGCGCCGCGGATCATCGGGCTGAAAAGCTCGGTCCACTTCCTGGCCGATTTCGGCGCGCTGACTGCGGACATCATCTATGCCGCCTTCCCGGGGCTGAACACTGCCGATCCGGCGGCCTTTGCCTATCGCGATCTGCGCTCTGGCATCCGGCGGCGGCCGGAGACAAGCGAAACATCGGACGTCACCGCTACCACTTCCGGCACCGTCGCGGCAGGCCCTCGACCAGAGTGATCCCGCGGTCGATGGTCTGCACGAGCGGGCTTTGTCAGAGGAAAGCCCCGCTGACGCCTTCCATTGCCCAACTTCCCCACTCGGCGTCCGACTGTCGGACCCGTTCCACGTCCCTTTCGCAAAGCATGACGAATGCGCTTCATCTTGAATGCTCCTCGGGCTTGTCGAGCGCGCTACTTCTCGCGCACCGTGTGCTGCGGGTTGCGGCACCAGAAGCCCCGCTATACGGAAAAACTGGCGGAAGCGGTGGGATTCGAACCCACGGTGGGGTTCCCCCCACGCTGGTTTTCAAGACCAGAGCCTTAAACCACTCGGCCACACTTCCCCGGCACTTCGGCAGGGCCGAAGGCGATCCGGCCCGCATACCCGTCGCGGGGCGATTCTGAAAGGCCGTCCGGCACCGGGACAGAGGCGATTTCCGCTGATCGTGAGGGCGTGTCATCGCCTCTGCCCTTCCCACCGCTTGCGCAAGGGGATATGCTCAGCCACAAGCAGGCGGACCTGACGGGGAAGAAGGGCGGATCACGCCCAAGGCGACCAAGCCGGAACCTCAGGCACGATCATTGGTAAAGCGCGGCGTTCCAGACTGCGCGGTTCTGAGGGCGGAAGATGGCAAGAGCGGTTCTCCGGGATATCGTTTTCGGACTCGCAACCACGGGTCTGTTGATCGGCTGTGTCGAGGGGGGCGGCAAGACCGGCGATGCAGGCGGTTCCGGCATGTTCGCCGCGCCCGGCAAGAAGTCCGGCGCCAAGGATGTCGAGGCGCCGAATGTCTTCCAGGCCACCGACAGCGCGCTCTGGGACGGTCGCCCCTCGCTCGGCGGCATCTGGGTCGCCTCCCCCGATGTGGTCAACCCCGAACGGGTGGTGATGTTCAACCCCGCCTCCGGCAAGTCGATCACCGGCGCGCTCTTCAAGCGGGAACGCGACAATCCCGGGCCCAAGCTGCAGCTCTCCTCCGACGCCGCCGAAGCGCTCGGCATCCTTGCCGGCCAGCCGACAGAGATCCGGGTGACGGCGCTGCGCAAGGAAGAAACCGCAGCCCCTGCGGCTGCGGCCGCCGCCGATCCCGCAGCCAAGGACGCGGGCGCCGCCGCCATCGCCTCCGCGGCCTTGGACGCGGTCGATGCGGGCAAGGCCACCGACAAGACCACCGGCAAGGCCGCTGCCGACCCCGCCGCCAAGAAGGGCGGTGACGCGACCGCCGCCGCTGCCGCCGCAGGAACCGCGGCCGTCGTCGCCGGACAGGCCACCGACGGCGCCCCCGCCGCGGTCGACGAGACGCCGAAGAAGAAGACCTGGAAAGAACGCCGGGCCGAGGCGAAGGCGGCCCGCGAGGCCAAGAAGAAGGCCGCCGCCGAAGCCAAGGCCGCCGCTGCCGCCGGAACCGTCGTCGCCGTCGAAGGCGAGGCTCCGACCGCCACCCCGACCGCCGCAGCCGCCGCCATAGCTCCCATCGAATCCGCGCCGCTCGACGCCCGGAAGCCCGAGGCGAGCGCCCCCGCCGAGACCGGGAAGTCCAAGCGCAAGACCGTCGGCGGCGCTGCTGCCGCCGCCCCCGCCGCTGCAGCCGCAGCGCCTGCGGCCCCCGCCGCCACCGGCCCGGCCCGTCCGATCCAGGTCGCCTCCTTCTCGAAGGAGGACAACGCCACCCGCGCCGCCGCGGCCCTGGCCAAGATCGGCATCACCGCCACCCCGCAAAGCTCTGAAAAGGGCGGCAAGGCGGTCTGGGGCGTCGTGGTCATGGGCGACGATGCCATGCTGAAGAAGATCAAGGACGCCGGGTTCGCCGACGCCTACTACCTGAAATAACCTCCGTAGGTCCCCATGCTGAACCGACTGCGTCCTGTCCTGACCCTTCTCGCCTTCGCGCTGGCCGCGCTTCCCGCCCGCGCCTTCGAGACGGCGGCCACCGCCGCCTGGGTCTACGACATGTCGACCGGCACCGTGCTGATGGACAAGAACGCCGACCAGCCGCTGCCCCCGGCCTCGATGTCGAAGCTCATGACCATCAACATGCTCTTCGAGGCGCTGAAGGACGGCCGCGTCACCATGGACACCACCTTCGCCGTCTCGGACCGCGCGGTGCAGATGACCCGCGACGGCGGCTCGACCATGATGCTGCAGCACAACGACCGCCCCACGGTCGAAGAACTGATCCACGGCATGATCATCAACTCGGGCAACGACGCCTGCGTCGTGGTCGCCGAAGGCCTCGCGGGCACCGAAGAGGCCTTCGCCGAGCAGATGACCCTGCGCGGCCCCGCCATCGGGCTCACCTCTTCCACGTTCAGGAATGCCTCGGGCTGGCCCGCCGAGGGGCACCGCATGTCGATGCGCGACCTCGGCATCCTCGGCAAGCGCCTGATCGAGGATTTCCCGGACTACTATCCGATCTTCGCCCAGACCGAATACAGCTACAAGGGCCGTTCCCCCGACAACCGCTTCAACCGCAACCCGCTCCTCGACCTCGGCATCGGCGCCGACGGCCTCAAGACCGGCCACACGTCCGAGGCAGGCTATGGCCTCGTCGGCTCGGCCAAGCAGGGCAACCGCCGGATCATCTTCGCCATCACCGGGCTCCCCTCCGACCGGGCGCGCGCCGAAGAGGCCGAGCGCATCGTCGGCTGGGCCTTCCGGCAGTTCTCGCAGAAGACCGTGGCGAAAAGCGGCACCCGCGTCGCCGAGGCCGAGGTGCATCTGGGCGATGCCGACAGCGTGGGCCTCGTCCCCGCCGACGACATCATGCTTCTCGTCCCCGCCCTGGTGCAGGACAGCGTGACCGCCGAGGTGGTCTACAACGGCCCGCTGATAGCCCCGGTCCTCAAGGGCAGCGCGGTCGCCGAGCTGATCATCCACGCCCCCGACCTGCCCGACCGCCGCGTCCCCCTGGTGGCCGAGGCCGATGTCGGCAAGGCAGGGTTCCTCAAGCGCGTGCTGACCGCGGGCAGGCAGCTTTCCGGCCAGTATCTCGGGTTCCCGGCCAGCTGAATGCCCGGCCTCTTCATCAGCCTCGAAGGCATCGACGGCTCGGGCAAGTCCACGCAGGGCCGGCGCCTGGCCGAAACGCTCCGCGCGAAGGGCCGCACCGTGACCCTCACCCGCGAACCCGGCGGCAGCGCGGGGGCCGAGGAGATCCGCCGTCTCGTCCTCGAAGGCGCCACCGACCGCTGGTCGGCGGAAACCGAACTCCTCCTCTTCACCGCCGCCCGCCGCGACCATCTGGAAAAGACCATCCGCCCGGCGCTGGACCGGGACGAGATCGTCATCACCGACCGCTTCGCCGATAGCACCCGCGTCTTCCAGGGGCTGACCCGCGGCGACCTCGCCGCCACCGTCGACCGCCTGCACGCGCTGATGATCGGGGTCGAGCCCGACCTCACCCTCCTCTTCGACCTCGACCCGGCCACCGGCCTCTCCCGCGCCCAGGCCCGCGCCGGCAAGGAGCTGCGGTTCGAGGATATGGGCCTCGCCTTCCAAGAGAAAGCCCGCGCGGGCTTCCTGTCCCTCGCCGCGCAGCATCCCCGCTTCCGCATCATCGACGCCGATGGCGACGAGGACACCGTCGCCACGCGCGTCTGGCAGGCGATAGAGCCCCGCCTGTAGCCCGGGCTTCAGCCCGGCTCCGCTACCCGATCGCCTGGAACAGGTTCCCGTTGATCCGCCGCGCCATCGCGTTGAACGCGGGCAGATGCCCGGCCAGTTCCGCCTCCAGCCCCCGCGCCCGCTCGGCCCCCAGCGCCGCCTCCATGCTCGCGGCATATTCCGGCACCGCGCTCCACTCGGCCACCGTGGTCGCGGTCATCTCGACATGGAACTGGATCCCCCAGGCCCACCGCCCGACCCGCAGCGCCTGCACCGGGCAGGCCGCGTTTCCGGCCAGCGTGACACCGCCGTCCGGCAGGCGCTGCACTTCGGCGCCATGCCACTGGAAGGCCTGCACCTCCTCCCCGAACCCCGCCAGCAAAGGGTCGCCGCGGCCCTCGGGCGTCAGCCGGGTGGCGGTCACGCCCACCTCCGGCACCGCCATCCGCCCGACCTTGCCCCCCAGGGCCTCGGCCAGCAGCTGATGGCCCAGGCAGATGCCGAAATAGGGCCGCCCAAGCTCCAGGACCCAGCGCCGGATCGCCGCCATTTCGGTCAAAAGCCAGGGATGCGCGTCACCCTCCCAGACATCCATCGGGCCGCCCATGACGGCGAGCAGATCAAAGCCCGCAAGGTCGGGAATCGCCGCGCCTTCGTCCAGCGCGACGATCTCGACACGGTGCCCGCCCTCGCGCCAGAGATCGCGGAAGATGCCGGGATGTTCGACGGCAAGGTGCTGAAAGACAAGGATGTTCATCTGCGCTCCCGCAAAGCCCCGGCCACTTCACGCCTCCCCAGGCCCCAAGTCAAGGCGCCGCGCCGGGAGCCGCCCCATCTTCCTCACTCCGGCAGCATCGCCGGATTCCAGGCCACCTCCCAGAGATGCCCGTCCGGGTCCTGGAAATACCCGGCATAGCCGCCGTAGAACGTGTCCTGCGGGCGCTTCACCACGCTGGCCCCCGCCCGCTCGGCCGCCCCCATCACCGCATCCACCTCGCCGCGCTCGCGCACGTTATGGGCCAGCGCAAAGCCGGTCGGACTGACCGGCGCAGCAGGAAGCCCCGTGTCGAACGCCAGATCCGCCTGCGCCCAGAGCGCCAGCTTCAGCCCGCCGGAAAGCGGAAAGAACGCCACCGCCCCATGCTCGAACTCCTGCCCGATGATGCCCTCGGTCGGCAGTCCCAGCCCGTCGCGGTAGAAGGCGACCGAGCGCTCCAGGTCGGAAACCCCCAATGTGATCAGCGAAATCCGTGGTTCCATGTCCCAATCCCTTTCAAAGGCGCCCGCATCATGCGAGGCACCCTGAGAGTCTCGGGCCGTCCCCGAAGCGACGGAAGGACCCGCCTTGCGGCGGGGGCCGGGTCAACCTCCCCGACCTAACCTGTTTCAGACCCGCGAATGCTAGGCGAACGGGTGGGAAAGCGTCAACCGCTCCCACCTTCCTGAAAAACGCTTTCACTATTTTCACCGCCCACTTGCCGCAATGCCGCGCTGCAGCATGAATGGTGCCTCCCACCCTTACGCAGCCCTTTGCCGCGATGATCGAAACCCGCCCGCCTTTCATCTTTGCCCAAATATCCCCGCCGGAGGCTCCACCGCCCCCAACCGACCCAGGCCTTTCATACTGGTGCAAATATCCCCGCCGGAGGCTCCGACGCTCCCCCGACCCGAGCGAGGCGGAAAGCTGAGCGCCCACCCGAGGAGGAGGCGAAGCCCGACGACGAGACAAGGAGTCTTCGCGCCTCAGCGCTCCATATGACAAGCTTTCGACACGCCGTGCCGTCACCCCTTCGCATCCACCGCCACCAGAGGTACATCCCCTCCGTGGGGAGGGACCGGGGGCGGAAGCCACTCGCCAAACTCCTAACAAATCCTGAACGCCCGCAGCCAACCCATTGATTCCATGGCCCCGGAGAACCTGCCCGCGCGTGGGCACCCCAGAACCCCCTTCCCCTTCCCGCGCTCCCCGTGCAATCTCCCGCCATGGCCGCGACCGACCCGCTTCCCGACCCCGACCGCCTCGAAGGCGCCCCCCATCCGAGGGAGACCCCCGCCCTTTTCGGCCATGCCGGGGCCGAGGCCGAATTCCTGCAGGCCTTCACCTCCGGCCGCCTCCACCACGCCTGGATGCTGACCGGCCCCAAGGGCACCGGCAAGGCCACCCTCGCCTGGCGCCTCGCCCGCTTCCTGCTCGCCACGCCCGAGGACGACGGCGGCATGTTCGCCGCCCCGCCCCCCCAGACGCTCGACATCGACCCTGCGAACCCCGTCGCCCGCCGCCTCCTCCAGCTCGCCGAGCCGCGCCACTTCCTCCTCCGCCGCGGCCCGAACGACAAGGAAACCGCCCTCTCCCAGGTGATCTCGGTCGACGAGGTGCGGAAGATGAAGAGCTTCTTCGCCCTCACCGCCGCCGATGGCGGCCGCCGCACCGCGATCATCGACTCGCTGGACGAGATGAACCCCGCCGCCGCGAACGCGCTCCTCAAGCTCCTCGAGGAACCGCCGCCGAACGTCACCCTGTTCCTGATCGCCCACCAGCCCGCGCGGCTTTTGCCCACCATCCGCTCCCGCTGCCGCGAACTGCGCCTGACCCCGCTCGCCCCGCAGGACCTTGCCGACGCCCTGACCCAAGCGGGCGGCGACATCGCCCCCGAGGACCGCACCGCGCTGGCGGAACTGTCCGGCGGCTCGGTGGGCGAGGCCTTCCGGCTGACCAATCTCGACGGGCTGAAGCTCTACACGGCCCTCACCCGCCTTTTCGCTACCCTGCCCCGGCTCGACCGGCCCCAGGCCCTCGCCCTGGCCGACCTCGCGGGCGCGCGCGGCGCGGCGGAAACCTTCGACCTTCTCGTCACCCTGATCGACCTCTTCCTCGCCCGCCTCGCCCGCTTCGGCGCGACCGGCGCCACCCCGCCCGAGGCCGCGCCAGGCGAAGCCCAGCTCCTGCATCGCCTCGCCCCGCACCCCCAAGCCGCCCGCGCCTGGGCCGAACTTGCCGGGGACCTCTCCGCCCGCGCCCGGCGCGGCAAGGCGGTCAACCTTGACCCCGCCGCGCTTCTGATGGATATGCTCCTGAAGGTCGACGAGACGGCGGGGAGCCTCGCCCTGAGGTAGCCCGCATGACATCCCC
>NZ_DAIQAT010000175.1:0-7036 GCF_036781545.1 Tabrizicola sp. | reverse complement strand
CGCAGACCTTGCAGGACGAGGCCGTCACCGTCTGCAACGCCGTATAGCGCCCGGAGACGCGCATGATCCGGTTCGCCGCCAGTTGCAGCTGCTGGTTCAGCACCAGCCGGGCGCTGGTCAGGATGCCTTCCGACATGTCCGCCGCAAGCTCGGCCTGGCTTGCCAGGATCAGCGTGTCGCCCGAATCCTCGGTCAGGACGATGGGGCCGGTGATCTCGAGCCGGTTCGTCGCCTGGTCGAAGATGATGCGGCTGGCGGTCAACCGGCGGCCCTTGAAGAACACCTCGACATGGCCATCGGCGATGAGCCGCGTGTCGCCGGTGATCTCCAGACTGTCCGAGACCAGCGTCGCCTGCTCCTGCGCCCGGGCGGGCAGGGCCAGTGTCAGAAGCAACGCGACAAGCGTCAGGAGGCGGGCCATCTCAGCCGTCCTCCAGATGCAGCAGAAGCCCCAGCGACAGCATCACCGCCGCGAGCGGCGGGCTCCAGGCCGCCAGAAGGATCGGGATCTGCCCGGCATCCCCCAGCGCCTGGGCGAAGTTGCGCAGGAAGAAGAAACCGAAGCCCGCCAGCAGCGCATAAAGCACCATCTTGCCGGTGCCGCCGAAGCGCACATGCCGCATGGTGAAACCTGCCGCCACCAGCACCATCGCTGCCATCAGC
Organism: Tabrizicola sp.; assembly: GCF_036781545.1. Taxonomy (GTDB): domain Bacteria; phylum Pseudomonadota; class Alphaproteobacteria; order Rhodobacterales; family Rhodobacteraceae; genus Tabrizicola. The sequence goes on along the minus strand of NZ_DAIQAT010000175.1, from coordinate 6,373 downwards.
ATGGGCAGGGCCAGCTCCATCTGATACCACAGCCGGTAGGCCTGGGCCGAGAAGCCCGCACGTTCAAGGTCGCCGATATAGTTGGGCAGGTCCCAGAAGGCGATGGCCGAGGGCGTGCCGAAACTGTCGCGGATACGCTCGGGCGTCAGGTCCGAGGCCAGCGCCACCGGCCCCTCGGCCCTGACCGCGGTCTGCTCGGGGTTCGCGGCCGTCAGGTCCCAGGTCTTGGTTCCGGTCAGCTGCCAGGCCCCGGCGACCAGCTTCGCCGCCTCGGCCTCGATCCGCCGGGTCGGCTGGCCCTTCTGGTCGAAGCCGAGGAAGGTCACGCCGAAAAGCTGGGTCCCGTCCAGGTTCGACCGCGCCGCCTGGATCACCGTCTGCCCCTCGCCCGACCCCTGACGCAGCCAGAGGCCCGTATCCGCGACCGACAGCACCGACCGCCCGCCCTGGCTGAGCCTGGAGCGCGCGTCGTCATAGGCCTTCGACGTCGCCGCCACCAGCGGGTTGAAGAGTGCCACCGCCACCAGTCCCAGCGCGACCGAGACCAGAAGGGGCGTCACGAGGAAGCGCAGCCCGGACCGCCCCGCCGCGCGGACCACCACCAGTTCGGAGGACCGCGCGAGGCCGAGGAAGTTGGCGATCGCGCCCATCACGATGATCAGCGGCAGGATGCGATACATCGTCTCCGGCACGCTCAGAAGCGCCATATGCGCGGCCCCGGTCAGCCCGATCCCGGCATCGGAGAACCGGCGCAGCTCCTCGATCATGTCGATCAGCATCAGGATCGCGAAGAAGGCCAGGAAGACCTTGCCCACGCTGCCCAGGAAGCGCCGCGCGATGTAAAGGCTCAGCGTCATGCGGGCACGCTCCGCCGCCGTCGCCGCGGTCGTTGCGCTTGCCAGAGAAGGCCCATCGCCGCCACGATGCCGATGACCGGCCCCAGATAGACCGCGGGCCAGGCCGCGGCCGAGGCGGCGGCCGTGCTGCCGCCCCAGGTCCAGGCCATCTGGATCCCGATCAGCAGAAGGATCGCCAGCCCCATCTGCCGCCAGAGGCCGAAGCGCGAGAAGCCGCCCAGCATTAGCGCCGCAAAGCCGATCATCGGCGCCGCGACCGACATCAGCGGCCCCGCCAGCCGCGTGTGCCCCTCTTCCAGGAATTGCGCGACCGTCGCCCCGGTCGCCGCCAGCGCCTCGGGCGGGGCCTGCAGCAGGGTCGGCGTCGGCAGTGCGTTCAGCGCGATCTGCCCCGTCTCGCCGACCTTCACCAGCCCGGCAAGATCCAGAGTGAAGTCGGAGAACCGCGTCACCGCCATGCGCCCGTCCGCCCGGTTCAGCGTCTGGGTCGATCCGTCCACCATGACGAGCTTCGGCGCCACCTCGCCCCGCACCAGAAAAGCCTTGCGCGCGGAATGGATCGCCCGGCTGCCCGTCGCCCGCTCGTCCGACAGGAACAGGTCCAGAAGCTCGCCCGTCGGGGTGATCTCGCGGATATAAAGCGTGATCCCCTTCGCGGGATGCATGAACTGCCCCGCATTCAGGAAGCGCGCCGTCACGTTTTCAGAGATTTCGGCCGAGCGCTCGCTCAGGATGCGCTGGCTGGCGGGCACCAGAAGGTTGGACAGGACGGCATGCATGATCATCACGCAGAGGCCGAAATAGACCACCGGCCGCGCCAGGCGGAACATGGAGAATCCCGTGGCCTGCATCACCACCAGTTCGCTTTCCTGCATCAGGCGGTTGGTCACATAGGCTGCCGCCGCGAAGGCCGCGATGGGCAGGACCAGCCGGATCGCGTTCGGCAGGGTCAGGATCGAGAATTCCAGGAAGACCAGCGCCGACTGTCCGTCGCCGATCAGCTGGTCGAACAGTCCCACCGCCCGGTTGACCCAGTAGACTGCCACCAGCACCAGCGCGAAGAAACCGAACAGCGAAAGCAGTTGCGACAAGAGATATCTGTCGAATCTAGACACGCCCGACCCGTCCCCTACAACATCTAGGCGCGACCCTAGCGGAATTCACCGGCGGCGAAAACTGCTATCTGGCCAATCGGCGGGCAGGGTTGTAGCGTCCCGACCAAGCCGCCGCCCCGACCCGCTGCGGGGCGCGAAAACCCGACCAGATGAGAGTGGATGATGCCGAAACCCCTGCCGATCCAGTTCCAGGCCACCGATCTTGAATCTCTTGCCAATGCGAAGGGTCGCATCGCCGTTCTGGCGGATGCGGGCCAGCCATCCAGCCCCGGCTTCAGGAAGCTGGACCGGCTGAGCAAGGGGGCGCTGGCCCGTGCGGCGGGCTCCGACGCCTTCGGCAAGCTGAAACCGGGCGAGGTGATGGAGCTTGCCTTTCCGCCGGGGCTTGCCGCCGACGCGGTGCAACTGATCCGGCTGCCGAAGAAGGCCGACCAGGCGCAGGCCCGCAAGGCCGGGGCCGCGGTGGGCAAGACGCATGGGGCAGGGGGCTCGCTGGTGCTGGCCGAGGGCCATGCCCGCGCCGCCGACATCGCCTTCGGGCTTGCGATGCGCGCCTATGACTTCGACAGCCACAAGACCTGTGAGAAGACCGCCCCCGGCCCGGTCACGCTGATGGCGACGAACCCCGAGGCCGTGGCAAAAGCCGCCGCCCCGATGGCCGCCGTCGCGGAGGGGGTGTTCTTCACCCGCGACCTGGTGAACGAGCCCGCCAACGTGCTGACCACCCACGATTTCGCCGCCCGTCTTGCCGCGATGCAGGAACTTGGCCTCGACGTCGAAATCCTTGAGGAGGAGGAGCTTACCAAGCTTGGTATGGGCGCGCTTCTGGGGGTGGGGCAGGGGTCGGAAAGCCCATCGAAGGTTGTCGTCATGCAATGGCACGGCGGCAAGAAGGGCGAGGCCCCCTTCGCGCTGATCGGCAAGGGCGTGGTGTTCGACACCGGCGGCATTTCGATCAAGCCCGCCGCCGGCATGGAAGACATGACGATGGATATGGGCGGCGCGGGCGTGGTCGCCGGGGTGATGCGCACGCTGGCGCTGCGGAAGGCCAAGGCGAACGTCGTGGGCCTCGTCGGCCTCGTCGAAAACATGCCCGATGGCCGCGCGCAACGTCCCGGCGACGTGGTGAAGTCGATGAAGGGCGACACCATCGAGGTGATCAACACCGACGCCGAGGGCCGCCTCGTGCTGGCCGACGTCCTGTGGTATGCGCAGGAGCGGTTCAAGCCGACCGGCATGATCAACCTCGCCACCCTCACCGGCGCGATCATCATCGCGCTCGGGCATGAGAACACCGGCGTCTTCTCCAACGACGACGGCCTTTGCAACGCCTTCCTCGCCGCCGCGAAGGCCGAGGGCGAGGGCGCCTGGCGGATGCCGATGGGCGATGCCTATGACGCCAAGCTCAAGTCCCGCATTGCCGACATGATGAACGTGGGCGGCCGTGACGGCGGTGCCATCACCGCGGCGCAGTTCCTGCAACGCTTCGTCAAGCCGGACGTGCCCTGGTGCCATCTCGACATCGCCGGGACCGCGCTGCTGAAGGCCGACACCACGCTTGCGCCCAAGGGGGCGACCGGCTGGGGCGTCATGGCGCTGGACCGGCTGATCCGCGACAAGTTTGAAAGGTGAGGCTCCTCCTGCGCTGCGCTTCGGTCCTCGCGGGGCGCGGCGCAGCGAGGAGGAGTCGGAGGCGCACGACGAGCGGACCCGAAAGGCGTGAACCTTGGGCACGGTGATGTTCTTCCACCTGATGCAGTCGGCCCCCGCCGATACGCTGGCCGTCAACGCGCCCCGCGCGCTGATGCAAGGCTGGCGCGTCATGGTGCGGGGCACCGATCCGGCAGCGCTGGAGCGTCTCGACGCCGCGCTCTGGCTGAAGGGCGGCGATGACAGCTTCCTGCCGCATGGGCTGCAGGGTGGCCCGCAGGACGCCGAACAACCCGTCCTTCTCGGCCTCGGGCTGCCTGCGAATGGCGCGAAGGTCCTTGCGCTGGTCGATGGCGCCGAAGCGACCGATGCCGAGATTGCGGCAATGGAACGGGTCTGGGTTCTCTTCGACGGCAATGACTCCGACCGGCTGCAGGCCGCCCGCGTACAATGGAAGGCGATGACCACCGCCGGCCACCCCGCGCAATACTGGTCCGAGGAGACGGGCCGCTGGGAAAAGAAGGCCGAAAGCCCCGCCCGCTAGGCGCCCTGACGCGCGCCCATCCACCGCGCCTCGTTCGCCTCGATGGCGGCGATCCGGTCGTCCACATGCGGGTGGCTCAGAAGCCAGGCCGGAATCCCCTCGGCATGGTTCTGCGTCAGCGCGCCCAGCTTGCGGAAAAGCGATTTCTGCGGCCCGGTCCCGATCCCCGCCTTGATCAGCAGTGCCGTCGCCCAGGCATCCGCCTCGAACTCATCGCGGCGCGACAGGCGGGCCATCAGCGCGGTTGAAATCAGGTTGGCGATCCAGACGCCGACGAAGGGCACAAACCGGCTGAGAAGCGCCGAGAGCATCACGAAGACCGCGTTCTGCCCGGTGAAGTCGATCATCCGCCGCCGCATGTGCCCCTGCGCCACATGGCCCATCTCATGCGCGATGACTGTCGCCAACTCCTCCGGCGTCACCTCGCCGCGGGCCTTGCGGTTCAGAAATCCGCGCGTGAGGAATATCCGCCCGTCCGGGGCTGCCAGGCCGTTGACCGGCTCCACCTCGAAGACGTTCACCCTGATCTCCGGCACCCCCATCGCCACCGCCATCCGGTCGGCAAGGCGGGTGATCGACGGATCGGTCAGGGGAACCGAACGTTCGTCCAGAAGCTTCCGCGTACGCCAGACCGAAAAGCGCATCATCAGGAAGGCGTAGGCGACGACAAGGATCAGCGGGAGGAACTTGGTCATGTGTCGGATATAGTCACCCGCGGCCGCCCTGCAAAGCTCAGCGCAGCTCGCGGACGCCCCGCGCCAGCCCGTCCAGCGTCATCGGCACCATCCGGTCCTCGAAGATGTCGCGGATAAGCTGGGTCGACCGCGCGTGACCCCAGGCCCGCGCTTCCACCGGGTTGATCCACAGGTGATGCGGCCATTGCGCGCGCAGCCGCTGCAGCCAGACCTGTCCCGCCTCGCGGTTCCAGTGCTCGTTCGCGCCGCCCGGATGGGTGACCTCATAGGGCGACATCGCCGCATCGCCGACAAGGATCAGCCGCCAGTCCGGCCCATAGGTCCGCAGCACGTCCAAGGTCGGGGTCTGGTGATCCCAGCGCCGCCGGTTGTCACGCCAGAGGCCTTCATAGACGCAGTTGTGGAAGTAGAAGACCTCCAGATGCCGGAACTCGGCCTTGGCGGCGGTGAACAGTTCCTCCATCACCCGGACATGCGGGTTCATCGACCCGCCGATGTCCAGAAGCAGCAGCACCTTCACCGCATTGCGTCGCTCGGGCCGGGTCTGCACGTCGAGCCAGCCCTGCGCCGCCGTGGCCCGGATCGTGCCGTCCAGGTCCAGCTCCTCGGCCGCGCCCTCGCGCGCCCAGCGGCGCAGGCGGCGCAGCGCCAGCTTCATCGTCCGGGTGCCGATCTCGGCATCGCCGTCGAGGTTGCGGAACTCGCGCCGGTCCCAGACCTTGACGGCACTCTGGTGGCGGCTGGCATCCTGTCCGATCCGCACGCCTTCCGGGTTGTAGCCATAGGCGCCGAAGGGCGAGGTGCCTGCCGTCCCCACCCATTTCGATCCGCCCTGATGCCGCCCCTTCTGCTCGGCCAGCCTTTGCCGCAGCGTCTCCATCAGCGTCTCGAACCCGCCAAGCGCCTGTACTGCCGCCCGCTCCTCGGCGCTGAGATGGCGTTCCGCCAGCTTTTCCAGCCAGTCGCGCGGCAGGTCCAGCGCCGTCAGCACCTGATCCGCCGTCACGCCCTCCAGCCCGGCAAACGCCCGCGCGAAAGCGCGGTCAAAGCGGTCGATGTGGCGTTCGTCCTTGACCAGCGTCAGCCGGGCGAGGTGATAGAAGCCTTCCGGGTCATAGATGACCAGCCCTGCCACCATCGCCTCCAGAAAGCTCAGGAATTCCCGCAGCGAGACCGGCACCGCTTCTTCCCGCAGGGTCTGGAAGAACGGCAGGAACATGGCCTAGCCGCGCAACATGCGGTCGAGATAGATGGTGATGAACAGCCCGATCAGCCCGAAGATAACCGCGTGCGCCGCCGCATAAAGCAGGATGTCGGCCAGCTTGCCGCCGCGCGCCTTCGCCCTCAATCCCCCGCCGATCGCCCCCAGAAGAAGCCCGCCGATCACGAACATCGCGCCCCATTTCCGGGGCACCGGCCCCTTCAGCCCTTCGCCGACCGGTCCGCCACGGCGGCGATGTCGCGCATCCGGGCCTTGACCTCGCTGTCAGGCCCGAAGCCATAGCGCGCCCA
>NZ_DAIQAT010000174.1:0-7237 GCF_036781545.1 Tabrizicola sp. | reverse complement strand
GCCCCTCCTGCACCGGTGAGGCGCAGATGATCCTTGGCCTGCCGATCCCCTATCTTTCCGCGGTCGCCTTTGCAGCGATCCTTGCCTGTCTCATCCTTCCGAAAGGACACCGCCCATGAACCGCCGCACCCTTCTGATCGGAGCCTCTGCGCTTGGCCTTGCCGCCTTCGCGGGTGGCGCCTACGTGCTGAACCAGCGCCGCGCCGCCGAGGCAGAAGTGGCGGCCGCTGCCGCGCCAACAGCCGATCAGGCACTACTGATCCGGGACTACTCCCCCAGCTTCGGTCCTGCCGATGCGCCCGTCACACTGGTTGAATTCTTCGATCCGTCCTGCGAGGCCTGCCGCGCCTATCACCCGGTGGTGCAAGAGATCCGGCGGCAGTTTCCGACTCAGGTCCGGGTCGTGCTGCGCTATACCGTCTTCCACGAAGGCTCGGACGAAGCCGTGCGCATCCTCGAGGCCGCGCGGATGCAGGACAAGTTCGAGCCGGTTCTGGATGCGCTGTTGGAACAGCAACCGGGCTGGGCCGTGCATGGTGCGCCGCAGATGGACGTGGCCTGGGAAATCGCCGGGGCCGCGGGGCTCGATCTCGAAAGGGCGGAAAGCGACAAGCTCTTTCCGGGGATTACTGGCATCCTCAACCAGGACGCAGCCGACGTCGAAGCCTTGGCCATTCGACAGACGCCGACCTTCTTTCTGAACGGCAGGCGGCTGGAGAACTTCAGCGCAGACAGCCTGATCGCAGATGTGCGGTTTGCAATCGAGAACAGCTGATGCCGATCAGGACCGATTGGCGAAGGCCGCGAAGAGCGCCAGCGTTCGTTCGCTGACGTGATGCTCGATGCCTTCGGCGTCGCGCTCTGCCGTCTCGGGGTCAAGGCCAAGGCTGATCAGGAACCGCAGCACGATCTCGTGCCGCCGCCGACATTCCTTGGCCAGCGCGCGGCCCGTGTCGGTCAGAAAGACCGACCGATACTTTGCGCGGGTGATCAGCCCTTCGCGCGCCAGCCGGTCGAGGGTCTTGCTGACCGTCGGCACCTTCACGCCAAGGCGGGTGGCGATGTCCACCGGGCGCGCCTCGCCCTGTTCGTGGATCAGCTCAGCGATCAGTTCGACATAATCCTCGGCCAGTTCATTCCGCCGTGCCTCGCGCACGCCCTGAAACGCTTCGGTGCGCGGGTCTGCGGGGCCGTCGAGCGGCGCGGTGCGGGTGTCAGGGTGGAACTCGGTCATCTGCAGAGTGTCGCATGGGATGGATTGACAAGTAAAGTCGCGGGGCAGATTGTTAGCACTGTCTAACTTTATGCGCCACGTCTTGTCGGGATCGTGACGAAACCCGGGAGCGCCCTAAACCATGTCCATCCCAGCCTGGCGACAAGAGCGCGAGACGCCCTCACTTTCCGAGGTCTTCCGCACCATTGCGGTCGGCAACGGCGGCACCAGCCGGTTCCGCCGGTTCCTCGCCTTCATCGGCCCCGGCTATCTGGTGGCCGTGGGCTACATGGACCCCGGCAACTGGGCGACCTCGCTCGCCGGCGGGGCGGCCTTCGGCTACACGCTGCTGTTCGTAGCCCTTCTGTCGAACATCATGGCGATCCTCCTGCAATCGCTCTGCGCGCGGTTGGCGGTCGCCTCGGGTCGCGATCTGGCGCAGGCCTGTCGAGATGCCTTTCCGAAATGGATGTCGGTGCCCCTTTGGGTTTTCGCCGAGCTAGCCATCATCGCCACCGATCTGGCCGAGGTGATCGGCACCGCCATCGGCCTGAACCTGCTGTTCGGCATCCCGCTGGAGATCGGCATCTTCATCACCGCCGCCGACGTGTTCCTGATCTTGTGGCTGCAGAACAAGGGGTTCCGCTGGATCGAGGCGCTGATCATCTCGCTGATGGCACTGATCGCGGCCTGTTTTGTCGTGCTGATCGCGCAGTCCGATCCGGTCTGGGGCGACGTCATCGCCGGGTTCGCCCCGAGCCGTGAGATCGTCAGCAACCCGACCATGCTCTACCTTGCCCTTGGCATCATCGGAGCCACGGTCATGCCGCATAACCTCTATCTGCATTCGGGCATCGTGCAGACCCGCGCCTTTGGCATGGACCTGCCCGCCAAGCGCGAGGCGTTGCGGTTGGCGACTTGGGACAGCACCATTGCGCTGATGTTCGCGTTGACGATCAATGCCTCGATCCTGATCCTTGCCGCTGCCGCCTTCTACACCGTCGGCGAAAATGACGTGGCCGAGATCGACAAGGCGCACCTGTTGCTGGAGCCGCTGCTGGGGTCGTCACTGGCGCCGGTCCTGTTCGGGGTGGCGCTTTTGTGCGCAGGCCTGAACTCCACTGTCACAGCCACGATGGCCGGGCAGATCGTGATGGAAGGCTTCATTCGGCTGCGCATCGCCCCCTGGGCGCGGCGGCTGATCACCCGCGGCCTTGCCATCATCCCGGCGGTCTTCGTGATCCTGCTCTACGGCAGTGAGGGCGTGGGTGAGCTGCTGATCCTGAGCCAGGTGGTGCTGTCCTTCCAACTGCCCTTCGCCATCGTGCCTTTGGTCATGTTCACCGCCAGCCGCGCCAAGATGGGCGAACTGGTCGCCCCACGCTGGCTGACGGGCCTCTGCTGGTTGATCGCCGCCGTCATCATCGTGCTGAACGTGAACCTGTTGTCGACCGTGCTTTTGGGCTGACCCTTCACCCTTCGGTGAGAGCACGAATTCGGGCTTGAACCTCAAGCGGCTGGAGGTTTTAGACAGAGAGCAATAAACAGGCAGGTTACGGATGCGGTTGACAAGGTTACAGAAAATCCTCTGGGCGGCGGCGGGACTGGCCACGCTGGCCTATGGGCTGCTCGTGCTGTTGCCAAACCGCGCGTCGGAGGCTGTCCCGCAAGCCGCCTTCCGACCGACCTTCACGCTGCCGGATGCCGAGGGTCGGGTGCGCACCCCTGCCGAGTTTGCGGGCCAGCATCTTCTGGTCTTCTTCGGCTTCACCAACTGCCCGGACGTCTGCCCGACAACACTTTCCGAAGTGGCGCAGGTGATGGACGATCTGGGCGACGACGCTGCCCTTGTGCAGCCTCTGTTCATCTCGATCGATCCCGAGCGGGATCGCAGACTGGGGCTGGCCGAGTTCACTGCGGCGTTCCACCCGTCGATCATCGGGCTTGCCGGGGACGAGGCACAGACCCGCGCCGCGGCGGACAGCTTCCGCATCTTCTACGCGCGCGAGGGTGATGCCGCCGCCCCCGACGGCTACACCATGTCGCACAGCCCGGCGCTCTACCTCATCGGGCCCGAGGGTGACTGGCTGCGTCAGTTCACCTACGGCACGCCCGCCACCGATATCCTTGCCGACCTTCAACCCAGATTGTGACCGCCATGAAATCCCTGATCCTCTCGGCCCTCCTCACCCTATCCGCCGCCCCCGTGCTGGCCTGCGAAACCTTCACCCTGGGCGATCTGAATATCGAACACGCCTGGTCCCGCGCCACCATCGGCGCGAACCGGCCGGGGGTATTCTATGTCGAGATCACCAACAACGGCAGCACAGATGATGCGCTGATCGGCATCGCGACCCCGGCTGCTGGCATGCCGATGCTGCACGAAACCGTGGTGACCGACGGCATCGCCTCCATGCCACACGCCATGTCGATCCCGGTTCCGGCTGGCCAAACCGTCGAGCTGGCGCCCGGCGGCTATCATGGGATGCTGATGGGCCTGACCACGACACTGGCCGAAGGCGACAGCTTCCCGGTGACACTCTCCTTCCAGAATGCCGGGGAAGTCGTCGTCAATGTCGAGGTTCTGTCGCTACGGGCGGAGGGTCCGGATTGCGACGACGCCAACTGATCCTTGGTCTGGGAGGCGCGAGCGGTGCATTGGCCTTCACGCTCGGCCTCGGCTGGTTGCAAAGCCGCGGCCGCGCGCAGCCGCCCGCCGCGCTTCTGCCACTGCCCATCGGCGAGATGGGCTTTGCCCTGACCAACCATCGCGGTGAACCGGTGCGCCCGGCAGACTGGATCGGCCGCCCGACCATGGCCTTCTTCGGCTTCACTTGGTGCCCCGATGTCTGCCCAACCACCCTCAGCGACATCTCGGGCTGGCTGGATGAGCTCGGGCCCGACGCCGACCGGCTGAACACCGTCTTCATCACCGTCGATCCCGAACGGGATACACAGCAAGTTCTGGCCGACTACCTGGCAAACTTCGATCCACGGATCACCGGCCTGACCGGCCCGCTGGCCGAGGTCGAACGCGCCGTCGCAGGCTTCCGCGCCCGGTTCGAAAAGGTGCCCCGCGACGGGGATTACACCATGGACCACACTGCCGGTGTGTTCCTGTTCCGCGCCGATGGGCGCTTTGCCAGCATCATCGACTACCACGAGGACCGCCGCTTCGCCCTGCCGAAGATACGCAGGGTTCTGACCTGACAGCCACACCTGTTCCGGAGAGCCACATGACCAACACGCCCCTTCTGACCCGCCGCACAATGCTGCTGTCCGGCCTCGCCGTCGCGACTTTCGCGGCCAGTCCGGTGCGCAGCGCGGGCCCGTCGATCCATGTCGTAAAGGGAACCGGCTGCGAATGCTGCAACGCCTGGGTCGCCTATCTTCGGGACGAGGGTTTCACCGTGACGGACGAGGAGCGCTACGGCACGCTCCTGATGACCTACAAGGCCGAAGTGGGTGTGCCTCAAAGAATGATCTCCTGCCACACAGGGATGATCGAGGGCTATGTGCTCGAAGGCCATGTCCCTGCGGCCGATATCCGGCGCCTGCTCGAGGAGCGGCCGGACGCGATCGGGCTTGCCGTGCCTGGGATGCCCTATGGATCGCCCGGCATGGGACCGGAGGACAGCCGCGAGGCCTACGACGTCCTGCTGATCGGCCGCGATGGCTCAACCGAGGTCTTCACCCGCTATCTGGCCGCCTGACAATTGTGTCGCCCGTGCTTCATGCCGCCTTCGGCCAACGGCGATGCAGGGTGTCGATGAAGACGGCATGGGTGTGGTGGGGCCCGTGTTCCGACAGGTGGAGATAATCGGCGGACAGGTCAGGAAGGTCGTGCCGCAAGAACGTCTGATCGTTCGCGGGCCAGAGGCGCAGCACCGCAACGAGGCCAGCCGCGCCGATGAGCGCCGTGACGCACAGACCGGGCACCGGCGCCGATCCCGCCGGCCAGCGGGTAGGTGACCAGCCAGCAGGCGCGCGAGAGGGCGAAGCTGCCATTCATGATGACCTTAGCGACTGACCGCCTTCTAGAGTGAGAGGAGTGCCGGTTTCCCGGTGACGGGTTAAAGGCTCGGGAGAGTGGCTCCCGGCGCCTGTCACGGGAGATAGCCGATGGGCGTTGTGGAAGTTCTGGATCCGGTCGCGCCGGCGCGAGCCGGTGGCTGGAAGGTGGATGTGAGCCGGGGTGAGCGGAACGGGCGAGTGTCGTCCGAATGGTTCAACCGCCCCGACGACGAGCGGTATCTGTCGCTCGACGATCTCTGGGCCAATGTGAAGGGTCGGTCCGAGCGCAGCCGCAGCCGGGTGGTGCAGACGGCGGACATCCGAGTCGAGGCCGCGCGCGACAGCGCCGAGCGGCTACATCTGGTCCTGCCGAAAGCACATGAACCGGTGGCACCTACGCACTGGGCCTTCGGCCAGCTTGCCAGCATCGTCGGCGCACCGGCCTCCTACCTGCGGCAACTGCCCGCGCCACTGGCGGGGATCAACCTGCAATACGGCCTAACCAACCACCGCGCAGAGCAGGTGAAGACCTTCGAGACCGAGGATGGCCGCACTGAATTGCGCGCGGTGACTGGCCCCGACTACGGCCGCATCCATGACCACGAACTGGTCGAGGCGGTGCAGCGCATCGCGGGCAATGGCACCGGCGACACGCGCTGGAAGGTGCCGGGCGTGCTCGACTGGTCGACCGGGGTCTACAACCCAGATGTCGAGATCAGCCGCGACACGACCACGCTTTATGCCTCTGACCGCGATGTCTTCCTGTTCCTGGTCGACGATCACAATCCGATCGAGGCGGGCCGCCTGCCTGATGGCTCCCCTGATCTCTACTTCCGGGGCTTCTATTGCTGGAACTCCGAGGTCGGGGCCAAGACACTCGGCATGGCGAGCTTCTACCTGCGGGCCGTCTGCCAGAACCGCAACCTCTGGGGCGTCGAAGATTTTCAGGAGATCAAGATCCGCCACTCGAAATACGCCGCCTCGCGCTTCGCCCATGAAGCGGCCCCGGCGCTGACGCGGTTCGCCAATTCCTCGCCGCAGGGTTTCGTGAACGGCATCAAGGCCGCGCGGCAGCAGATCGTCGCGCGGACGGATGAGGACCGGGATGACTTCCTTCGCAGGCGCGGCTTCTCGAAGGCCGAGTCGGGCAAGATCATCGAGAAGGTGTTGATGGAAGAGGGCCGCCCGCCGGAGAGCATCTTCGACTTCGTGCAGGGCATCACGCGGTTGGCGCGCGACAAGACCCAGCAGGATGCTCGCCTCGACATGGAAGGGCGCGCGAAGAAGCTCCTCGACCGGGTCGGCTGACGCCGGGGCCCGCCACAGCGACCGCCCGCATGCGCGGCGGTCGCGCTTTCCCCTTCCACAGGCACGCCAGTTGCCCCGTCCCGATAGGGCAGGGGGCTTCGGCCTGCGCAATTCAGCGAAACCCCCATGACCCCCCAGGAAGAAACCGTCATCCTCGAGGCCCGTGATATCCTCGGCCGCTATCTCAGCCAGAACCCCGTCATTGGCAGCTGGCAGGCGCTGATGGACTATTGTGCTCTGACCGTCCGAGGTCCCAACGAGCGGTTCCATGTCCTCTATCTTGACCGCAAGAACCGCGTCATCTCCGATGAGCGTCTCTCGACCGGCACGGTTGATCATGTCCCGGTCTATCCGCGCGAGGTGATCAAGCGGGCGCTGATGCTGAATGCCAGCGCCCTGATCCTGATCCACAACCACCCGTCAGGCGATCCGACGCCCTCGGAGGCCGATCTCGGCATGACCAAGGAGATCCAGAAGGGGTGCAAGTATCTTGGTCTGATGCTGCACGATCATATCATAGTCGGGGCCGGGACCGAGCTGAGCCTGCGGGCCCTCGGCAAGCTCTGAGGGCCCATCGGACCCATCACCGCTGCCCCTTCGAGGAAGAGGGCGGCGGTTTGGTCTTTGACGGATGAGGCGGGGAGAGCGGCTTCCCGCGCCGTCGGAGATCTTCCCATGTTCGACCTGCCATTGCCCATCCAC
>NZ_DAIQAT010000173.1:0-7240 GCF_036781545.1 Tabrizicola sp. | reverse complement strand
CGATGCCGACCCGCGCCCAGGTGCGCGAGCAGGTGGTCAACCAGAAGCTGGAAGGTCTGGCCGAGGGCTACATGGAAGAGCTGCGCTCGGCCGCGATCATCCGCGAGCCGTGAGCGCGCCGGTCCTTCTGACCTGCGGCGACCCGGCCGGGATCGGCCCCGAGATCGCGGCCAAAGCCTGGGCGGCGGGCGAGCGCTTCGTCTGGATCGGCGACCCCCGGCACCTGCCCAAGGGGACCCCATGGCACGAGGTGGCCGAGGGCGAGGTTCCGGGCGATGTCCCGATGGCCGTCCTGCGCCACGATTTCGCGTCCTCTGCCCCGCCGGGCCAGCCGGTCGCGGCCAATGCGGCGGGCGTCGTGGCGGTGATCGAGCGCGCGGTGCGGCTGGTGATCGCAGGCAAGGCGGGCGCGGTCTGCACCGCACCCATCAACAAGAAGGCCCTGAAGGACGGGGCGGGCTTCGCCTTTCCCGGCCATACCGAATTCCTCGCGCATCTGGCGGGGGTGGACCGCGTGGTGATGATGCTCGCCTGCCCGGGTTTGCGGGTGGTGCCGGCGACGATCCACATCCCGCTGTCCGAAGTGCCCGCGGCGCTGACCGAGGCGCTTCTGGAAGCGACGATCCGCATCACCCGCGCGGGGCTGGTCCGGGATTTCGGCATCGCCGCCCCCCGGATCGCGGTCGCCGGGCTGAACCCCCATGCGGGCGAAGGCGGCACCATGGGCTGGGAGGAGGAGCGGATGATCAAGCCTCTGCTTAACCGGCTGCGGGCGGAAGGGCTGGACGTGACCGGCCCCTGGCCTGCCGACACGATGTTCCACGCAGGCGCGCGGGCGGGGTATGACGTGGCGGTCTGCGCCTATCACGACCAGGCGCTGATCCCGATCAAGACCATCGACTTCGCGGGCGGGGTGAACGTGACGCTGGGCCTGCCCTTCGTGCGCACCTCGCCCGATCACGGCACCGCCTATGACATTGCGGGGCGCGGGGTCGCGGACCCGTCAAGCCTGATCGCTGCGCTGAAGATGGCGCGCGAGATGGCATCGGCGCGTGGGGTGTAGGCCTTGGACGCCTCCGGCGGGGATATCTTTGCCAGTATGAAAGCCGGGAGGTCGTCTTGGGGACGATAGACGGGCTGCCGCCGCTGCGCGAGGTGATCCGCGCGCATGAGCTGGTGGCGAGGAAGCAGCTGGGGCAGAATTTCCTCTTGGACCTGAACCTGACCGCCAAGATCGCGCGGGCGGCGGGGGACCTTTCCGGCTGCGACGTGCTGGAGGTGGGGCCCGGTCCCGGTGGGCTGACGCGCGGGCTTCTGGCGGAAGGCGCGCGGCGGGTGGTGGCGGTGGAGAAAGACGCCCGCGCCTTGCCCGCCTTGGCCGAGATCGCGGCGGCTTATCCGGGGCGGCTTACCGTGCTGCACCGCGATGCGCTGGAGCTGGACCTTGCCCCGCATCTGACCCCGCCGGTGAAGGTCGTCGCCAACCTGCCCTACAATGTCGGCACCGAACTGCTGATCCGCTGGCTCACGCCCGCGGCCTGGCCGCCCTTCTGGTCCTCGCTGACGCTGATGTTCCAGAAAGAGGTTGCCGAGCGCATCGTCGCGAAACCGCGCACCGAACATTACGGGCGGCTGGCCCTGCTGGCGCAATATCGTTGCGAGGCAAGGATCGTGATGACTTTGCCGCCCGAGGCCTTCACCCCCGCGCCCAAGGTGCATTCGGCGGTGGTGCAGCTGACCACCCTGCCCGGCCCGCGCTTTCCGTGCGACTTCAAACTGTTGCAGCGCATAACGGCCATGGCCTTCAACCAGCGCCGCAAGATGCTGCGGGCCAGCCTGAAGGGGCTGCGTCCAGACATCGAGACAGTGCTGGAAGGCGTCGGCATCCCCCCCACCGCCCGGGCCGAGGAGATCGGGCTGGAAGGCTTCTGCGCCCTGGCACGGGCAGTGGCCTAGCCCCAGGGCAGGCATCAGCCGGGTCAGGCCGAGACCGGCTTGCCCAGGCAGTGCCAGAGTGCACGGGACAGCATCTCGATCCGGATGGGCTTGGCCACGACCGCGGTGAAGCCACGGCCGAGGTAATCGTTGACCTGATGCGTCATCACGTTCGCCGTGACCGCCACCGCGGGGCGCATCGGCTTGCCCTTGCGCGCCGCGAGATCGTTCAACGCGTTCAGCGTGTCGATCCCGTCCATGCCGGGCATCGCGATATCGAGAAGGACAGCATCGAAACATTCGGTCTCGAACCGGTTGAGCGCCTCTCGCCCATCGGCCACGATCAACGTCTCGACGCCAAGCGCCTGCAACATGCTTTGCAGGATGATCCGGTTGGTGGCGTTGTCCTCGGCGGCGAGCACCTTCATCGCGGGAAGCCGCGGCAGCGTGGTCTCGCCCTCCAGCGCGGTCCTGCCGGTGATCACCGGGATCGCCAGTTCGACCCGCGCAGTCACGCCCTGCCCGCGGACCGAGGTCAACCCGACATCGCCCCGCATCAGCCGCGCGAGGCGACGGACGATGGGCAGACCCAGGCCGGTGCCAACATGGCTGCGCCGCGAGCCGCCCATGCCTTGGGTGAACTCCTCGAAGGCGCGGGCGATCTCGGCCTCGGACATGCCGATGCCGGTGTCGCGCACCTCGATCATCAGACGGTCGGGGTCCGAACAGTCAACCTCCACGGTGACGCCACCTGCATCGGTGAATTTCAGCGCATTGCCCAGCAGGTTATGCAGGATCTGGATCAGCCGCATCTCGTCACCCAGCCGCACCTCGCCGGGAGTACCGCCGATGCAGCGGGTGACGAGCCGGACCTGCTTGTCGCTGGCGGCGATCTGGTGCAGCGCGGCGACACGGGCCAGAATCTCCGGCAGCCGGATCGGCCGCGGATCGAGCACCAGCCGCCCGGCCTCGATCTTGGCAAGGTCGAGGATGTCGTTGATCACGCCCAGAAGATGCTCGCCGGAATCGCGGATCACCCGGACCATGGCCTGCTCCGCCGGGTCCGAGAGCCGCCCCGCCAGAACCGTCGCCATGCCGAGCACCCCGTTCAGCGGGGTGCGGATTTCGTGGCTCATCGCGGCAAGGAAGTCGGACTTCGCCCGGTTCGCGGTCTCGGCGGCGGTCATCGCGGCACGCAGGCGCACTTCGTTCTGCACCTCGTCGGTGATGTCGGTGAAGGTGCAGACGACGGCGAGGTCGACGCCGGGGGCGGTCAGCCGGGCCGAGGTGACGGCGACGGCGCGGCGTTCGCCGGTCGGCCAGTAGATGTCGTGGCGCAGGGCGTGCATCCCGGGTTCGCCGGCCAGGGCGCGGCTTACCGGCAGGTTCCCGCTGCTGACGCGGTTGCCCTCCAGGTCTGACACTTCGGCCGAGCCGAGCAGCTTCAAGAGGCAATCCCCCGCCGAGACCCGGCGCCCCAGCACCCGTTCGGCAGCGGCATTGGCGAAGACCACGCCGCCGCGTTCGTCGACGACGACGATGCCGGAGACCGAGGATTCCATCACCCGCGCCAGCGTGTCGCGTTCGCGGGCCAGCGCCGCCTCCAGCGCCTTGGCGGTCGAGATGTCGAGGTTGATGCCGCTGGTCTTCACCGGCCGGCCCGTCTCGTCCCATTCTGCCACCTGCGTCCGGGTCAGGACCCAGACCCAGTGCCCCTCGCGGTGGCGCAGGCGCACCTCGTGCTCGACCTGCCACTGGCCGGCATCGAAGGCTTCGGCTTCATGGGCGATAAGCGCCGCGGCATCATCGGGGTGCAGCATCCCCAACCAGCGGACCAGCGGCATCGGGTTCAGCTCCACCGCCCGGTAGCCGAGGATTTCCGCCCAGCGGTCGCTGACCAGCGTCACCCCGCTGCGCATGTCGTGTTCCCAGGTGCCGACCTGGGTCCCGTCGATCACCTGGCTCAACCGCTCCTGAGCCTCGGACTGGACGGTCACATCCAGCGTGATCCCGGAAATGCGACGCGGGCTGCCATCAGCCCAGCGAAGGGCCACATGGCCACGGGTCAGAAGCCAGACCCATCTGCCCGACTGGTGCCGCATCCGGCAGCGCAGGCCGAATTCGTCGCCGCCCTGCAGGAAAAGCGACAGCTGCACCTCAAGCACGGCGCGGCGGTCCTCGGGGTGGACCAGGTCGATCAACCCGTCCAGCGCGGGGGAGGCCGTCAAGCCAAGCATGGTTTCCCAGCAATCGTTGATCGTGCTGAAACCGTGTTCGGCGTCCCAGTCCCAGACCGCGATCCCGCCGCCTTCGACCACCTGCTGCAAGCGGCGGTCGGCAAGGCGGCGGGCGGTCACGTCCTCGTAAAGGCCCACGGTTTCGCGGGACGGCGTGGCGCGCTCGCGGACCCAGATCAGGCGGCCGTCGGCGAGCTTGTCCTCGTTGTCCCAGACCTCGGTCAGCGGGCGGTCCAGCCGTCGTTGCAGGTTCGCGTCGTCTCTTTCACCCGGAGCGCCGAAGGTTCCCCGCGCGATGGCGGCGCGCAGAAGGTCGTCGTAGAGCGCGCCTTCGCGGATCAGGTCGGCGATCTCGGCGAAGACACGGACATAGGGCGTGTTCCACAAGACCAGCCGGTCCTCGGCGTCGAACACGGCGAAACCGTCGTCCAGCGCCTCGATGGCGGCGAGGAACCGCGACTTGGTCGATTCCAGCCGGTCGCTTTCCAGCTTCAGCGCCCGGGCGGCCTCGACCCGCAACAGGACGGAAGATACGGCCCGGGCGACGGAGGTAAGCAGGAACACCACGTCCTGGCCCCAATGCCGGTCGCTGCGGGAACAGTCGAAGCCAAGGACGCCGAAGAGCCGGTCGCCCTCGCAAAGCGGCACCATCAGCGTCGAATGGGAACCGATCTCCGTCAGGAACAGGCGTTCGGGCGACCCTTCGGGCAGCTCGCTACGATCAAGAACGGCGACGACCCGGCCCTCGATGAAGGCCTGATGCCAGGCGGGGCGGACGACCTGTGGCTGACCCTGCATGACGGGCTTCATCGCCAGAACGCCTGGCCCGACCCATTCATGCGTGTTGGTATACCCGGTCGCAGGGGAGTAGCGGAACAGGAAGGTCCGCGCGAAACCGTAGGTCTGGCCCAGCGTCGCCAGCACCGCCTGGATTTCGCTGTCCATGCTGTCGGGAGTCACGTCGAGCAGGCGGTTCATAAGCTCGACCACGCGGAATTCGACCCGCGCAGGTTGTGCAGTCACAGAGTCGGGCTGACCTGCGTGTCCCATAGATCCCCTGCATTTCAACGGGATTATCCGCGAGAAGCGCCTTTCCCGCAAGCGGGCTTCTCCGGGAGTGCGTTCAACCGCAGAGACCGCTGCACCGAAGGGTGAGACCGCGCCGGTATCGACCGACGGCACGTGCCCCGAAATGACAGTCTCCCGGTGAAAACCGCTTTCAACCGTTTGCAGCTCTGCAGCATCAGCGCGATATCCGCCCTGCGGCCATGGCAAGCGCGCGCCGGGCCGGAGGGTCGCAGCAGAACGCCTTGACAGAACCCCTCCGTCAGAAGCCGGTCAACACCGCCGCCAGCGCAAGGGTCGCGGGCAGTGCCTGAACATAGAGGATGCGCCGCGCCACAGTCGCCGACCCGTAAAGTCCGGCGACGATCACGCAGGCCAGGATGAAATGCGCAAGCTCTGCCCCCGCGCCGGGGATGCCACGGACAAGCGCAAGGATGAGACCCGCTGCGAGAAAGCCGTTGTAAAGACCTTGGTTCGCCGCCAGCACCCGGGTATTGGCGGCGAATTCCGCGCTGACCCCGAAGATGCGGCGGACCTGCGGGGTTTCCCACAGGACCATCTCCATCAGCAGGATGACAAGGTGGATCAGCGCCACCAACCCGACCAGCGCCGCCCCGATCATGCGGCAGGCATCCGGGTCTCGGCCATCTCGGCATACCAGCTGGAGCCGAAGGGGATCGCGCTGTCGTCGAAGTTGTAGGCGGGGTGGTGCACCATCGCCGTATCGCCGTTGCCCATGAAGATATAGGCGCCGGGGCGTTCGTTCAGCATGAAGCTGAAATCCTCGGCCCCCATCAGCGGCGGGGTGTCGGTGTCAACGACGCCCGAGACCTTGCGCGCCACCTCCGCCGCGAAATCGGTGTTCTCCGGCGTGTTGATGGTGACCGGATAGCCGCGCTGGTAGCTCACCTCGGCCCGCGCCCCAAGCGCCAGCGCGGTGCCCTCGACAATCTGGGCGATACGGGCCTCGACGAAGTCCTGCACGGCATGGTCCATGGTCCGGACGGTGCCCTTCATCTTCACCACCTGCGGGATGACATTGTGGGCGGTGGAATCGGTTTCCACGGTGCAGACCGACACCACGATCTGCTTCAGCGGGTCGACGTTGCGGCTGGCGATGGTCTGCAAGGCCACGATGATATGCGCGCTGACCACGGTGGTATCTACGCAGTCATGCGGCTTGGCGGCATGGCCGCCCTTCCCCGTCACCACGATCTCGAACTGGTCGGCGGCGGCCATCATCGCGCCGGGGCGGATGGCGAAATGGCCGACCGGAATCCCAGGCATGTTGTGCATCCCGTAGACTTCCTGCACGTTCCATCGCGACAGCATCCCGTCCTTCACCATCTCGCGGCCCCCGCCGCCGCCTTCCTCTGCTGGCTGGAAGATGCAGACCACGGTGCCGTCGAAATTCCGCGTCTCGGCAAGGTATTTCGCCGCGCCCAAGAGCATCGCCGTATGCCCGTCATGCCCGCAGGCGTGCATCTTGCCGGGCGTCTGCGAGGCATAGGGCACCCCGGTCTGCTCGATGATCGGCAGCGCGTCCATGTCCGCGCGCAGGCCGATGACCCGGCCCCGGCTGTCGCTGCGCCCCTTGATCACCGCAACGACCCCGGTGCGCCCGATGCCTTCCACCACCTCGTCGCAGCCGAACGAGCGGCAAAGATCGGCGACCTTCCCGGCGGTGCGGTGGACGTCGAACAGAAGCTCGGGGTGCTGGTGGAAATCCCGGCGCCAGGCGGTGATCTCGGGCAGAAGCTCGGCGAAGCGGTTCTTGACGGGCATGGGTGGTCTCCTTTGCCCCGGCAGGGTGGACCCATTGCCGGAAAACGGCAAGCCCTTGGGCCAGGGTCAGGAAAACCGGAATGTGATCGGAGACCTGTTGCCGATGTCGCACATTTTCGCCATATCGTCGTAAAATCGTCATGAACCCGGCTTGTTGCGGCCAAAGGCCCGCGCAATATCGGAAAAAGAGCCAGCGAACGGAGCAGTCAGATGGCCAC
>NZ_DAIQAT010000172.1:0-7316 GCF_036781545.1 Tabrizicola sp. | reverse complement strand
CCGCCAGCAGCATCAGCTCGATCGACATCAGGATGACGATCACGTTCTTCCGGTTGAGGAAGATCCCGAAGATCCCGATGACGAAAAGCGCCGCAGCCACCGTCAGGTAATGTTCAAGTCCGATCATCTTTCCGTCCCTCGTGGCCGTTTGGCCCTTGTCGTTTCGGTGGGGTGGAACCCCACCCTACCCGGCATTCGTAGGGTGGGGTTTTACCCCACCTTGATCACAACCCCTGCCCCGGCTTGACGTCCTTGAGCTCCATCGCCTTGGCCGGGTCGCGCCACATCTGCTGAAGCACGTTCTGCCGCTTGATGTCCTTGCGGTGCCGAAGCGTCAGCAGGATCGCCCCGATCATCGCCACCAGCAGGATCAGCCCGGCCAGCTGGAACAGCAGGAAATACTTGTCGTAGATCAGCAGCCCCAGCGCCCGGGTGTTCTCGATCTCCGAAGGCGCCACCGCCTGCCGCAGGCCCTGCGATCCTTCGGCCACCGTCCAGACGCCCACGCCAATGGCGACCTGCATCAGGAGGACCACGCCGATGAGGAGGCCCAAGGGCATGTAGCGCGCCAGTTCCCCCTTCAGCGCGGCGAAGTCGATGTCCAGCATCATGACGACGAACAGGAACAGCACCGCCACCGCGCCGACATAGACGATGACCAGAAGCATCGCCACGAACTCCGCCCCCAGAAGGACGAACAACCCCGAAGTGGAGAGGAACGCCAGGATCAGCCACAGCACCGAATGCACCGGGTTGCGGGAAAGCGTGACCATCAGGCCCGCCGTCACCGTGATCACGGCAAACAGGTAGAAGGCAAAGCTGAAGACGGTCATGCGTCTTTCTCCTCAGGGATCTCGGCGAAGACCGCTTGCGCGATCTCAAGCGCCTTCTGCATGGCGGGCATCCCGCCGAACATCGACATCTGCCAGATCACTTCCGCGACCTCGCGCTTGGTGGCCCCGGCCGACAGACCGTTCTTGATCGCCATCCGCAGCTGCGGCTCGCCCACCGGCCCCAGCACGGTCAGCGCCGCGATGGTGACGAGGAAGCGGGTCCGCGCGTCCAGGCCTTCGGGGTTGAAGGTCTTGCCGAACCACATCTCCAGAAGCTCCTTCGGCATCGGCGGAAAGAACTTCTCGAACGCCTTCGCGTCGATGTTCTCCATGCCGGGCATGAAGGCATTGGCCATCTTCTGGCCCTGCTCCATCATCGCGGCGAACATCTTGGCGAAATCCTCGGTCATCTGTAGGGCGCGTCGAGTTCGAGGTTGCGGGCGATCTCGGCCTCCCAGCGGGCGCCGTTCTCAAGGAGTTTTTCCTTGGTGTAGAACAGCTCTTCCCGGGTCTCGGTCGAGAATTCGAAGTTCGGGCCTTCGACGATGGCATCGACCGGACAGGCCTCTTGGCAGAAGCCGCAGTAGATGCATTTGGTCATGTCGATGTCGTAGCGCGTGGTGCGGCGGGAGCCGTCCTCGCGCGGTTCGGCGTCGATGGTGATCGCCTGCGCCGGGCAGACCGCCTCGCACAGCTTGCAGGCGATGCAGCGTTCCTCGCCGTTGGGATAGCGGCGCAGCGCATGTTCGCCGCGGAAACGGGGCGACAGCGGCCCCTTCTCATGCGGGTAGTTCAGCGTCGATTTCGGCGCGAAGAAGTATTTCATGCCCAGGCCGAAGCCCTTGATGAAATCCATCAAGAGGAAGTAGCGCGTCGCGCGGGTCCAGTCGATGTTGCTCATTGGCTTGCCTTCATCAGTGGGCGCAGAGTTTCCCGCTCGTCGGAAGGAAACTCGGAATCAAATTTGGCGATTTCGCTTTGCAGTTCTTTCGATGACGCCACTACCAAGGGACGCAGGCACTGTTCCAGCGTATCATCCATCAGAAAGGCCGCTGCATAGGCACTTCGATGCTCGGGCTGGATCTCGTCAGACCATTTTCCGTCTTTGACAAGTTTCCATCGGAACATCGGGCCAAGATTCACGAAGCGCTCTGCGACCGCTCTCCACTGCTCCACCGCGTCGAGACTGTAGAAGTCTACGGCAGGGGGGAGGAGAACCCAGCCAATTCCGCTAGAGGTCGTCACCTCTTTCGGGTTCAGCATTTCGGCAAAGGCTGCCGCAGCATCCTTGCACTCACGCTCCGACGGTTCCGCAAACCCGGCAGACGCCAAGCTTGTCACCGCCAGAGCAGGAACGACTGCGAAAGGACGACAGTACATCCCTCAGCCCCCCACGGCCCAACGGGCCCAGAAGCCGCCCAGCACTTCGAACTTGGCGAGGAAGGCCACGATCACCACCCAGCCCAGCGACAGCGGCAGGAAGACCTTCCAGCCGATCCGCATCAGCTGGTCATAGCGGTAGCGGGGGACGATGGCCTTCACCATGGCGAACATGAAGAAGAAGAGCCACATCTTGCCGACCATCCACCACCAGCCATCGGGCAGGAACGGCAGGGGCGACAGCCAGCCGCCGAAGAACAGCAGCGAAATCAGCGCGCACATCAGGAAGATGGCGATGTATTCGCCCGCCATGAACAGAAGGTAGGGGGTCGAGGAATATTCCACCATGAACCCCGCCACCAGTTCGGATTCGGCTTCGGGCAGGTCGAAGGGCGGGCGGTTGGTCTCGGCCAAGGCGCTGACGAAGAAGAGCACCACCATCGGCAGGTGCGGCAGCCAGTACCAGTTGAAAAGACCCCAGTCCCCCTCCTGCGCCTGAACGATGGCGCCAAAGTTCATCGCGCCTGTCGAGATGATCACCCCGATGATGATCAGGCCCAGCGACACCTCGTAGGAGATCATCTGCGCCGCCGACCGCAGGGACCCCAGGAAGGCGTATTTCGAGTTCGACGCCCAGCCGCCCATGATCACGCCATAGACCTCCAGCGAGGAGACGGCGAAGACGAAGAGGATCGCCACGTTGATATTGGCCAGGACCCAGCCCTGGTCGAAGGGGATCACGGCCCAGGCCAGGATCGCCAGCACGAAGGACAGCATCGGCGCCAGGAAGAAGACCGGGCGGTCCACCCCGGCGGGGATGACGATTTCCTTGACGACGTATTTCAGCGCGTCGGCCACCGATTGCAGCAGGCCGAAGGGGCCCACCACGTTCGGGCCGCGCCGCATCTGCACGGCGGCCCAGATCTTCCGGTCGCCGTAGACCAGGAACAGGAGGCTGATCATCACGAAAGCCACGATCAGCAGCGACTGCGCCGCGATCAGCACCGCCGTTCCGAACCCCGTGGCAAAGAACCCGTCCATGTCAGCCCCTCATCCTCAAACCGCCAGCCTTACTTCGCCGGTATTCCCAACTCGGCGCATTCGGTCGCCACCACTTCGGCGTCGATGGTGCGCAAGCCCTCGGGCAGCGTGGCCGAGACGAGGTAGACCGCATCCCCGACCCAAGTCCGCCCGTCCTTCCTTACGATGGTCCGCACCTGCCGCGCGAAGCCAAACCCTTGATCCAGCGCATATTGCGCGGCAGCACAGCGGCCATAGGCCTCGACATCCGACCGGTCCTTCGCACCGGTCATCGCGACGGTGAAGCTGACCATGTCCTTGTCGAGCAGGATGGTCGACACCCCCTGATAGACCGCCTGACTGCCGCGCTCCTGTGGCACCTCTCCGCCGGGCGCGCAAGCCCCCAGCGCCGCCGTCGCGGTGCCAAGGGTGGCCAGCAGGGAGAGGCGTTGCGCCATGCGTCTACTCCGCCGCAATCGGGGCCATAGCCCGCGCCTTGGCCATGGCGCTGAGTTCCGCCATCACCGCCGATGCACGGGCAATCGGGTTGGTCAGGTAGAAATCGCGGATCGCATTGCGGAAGGTGGCCTTGGCCGGAAGCTTCACCTCCAGCGGCTGCCACACGTTCTCTGGCACCTCGTCGATCCGGCCCAGATGCGGATGCGCCCTGACCAGCGCAGCACGCAGCCCGGCAAGCGACTCCCAGGGCAGTTGCGCGCCCAGTTCCGCCGAAAGCGCCCGCAGGATCGCCCAGTTCTCCTTCGCCTCGCCGGGGGCAAACCCTGCGCGGAAGGCCAGCTGCGGCCGCCCCTCGGTGTTGACGAAAAGCCCGTTCTCTTCCGTATAGGCCGCGCCCGGCAGGATGATGTCGGCCCGGTTCGCGCCCCGGTCGCCGTGGCTGCCCTGGTAGATGACGAAGGGCGCATCGGCCCCGTCGCGGCTGATCTCGACCTCATCGGCGCCGAGATTGTAGATCACCTGCGCGCCGTCCGTGGCCTTGGCGAGCCCACCCTCGGTGACGGCCCCCACATCCATCGCGCCAACCCGCGCCGCCGCCGTGTGCAGCACCAGAAGCTTGCCGCCCGCACCCTGCGCATAGGCCATCGCCTGGCTCAGCACCGCCTCGCCATCCGCCTCGTTGATCGCGCCCTGGCCGATGATGACCAGCGTGTCCGGTTTCTCGGTCACACGGCCGACCAATTCCACCAGCGCGGCGCGGTCCGACCCCATGTGCTTGTAGTCATAGGTCAGGTCGACCTTCTCGCCGAACAGGCCCACCGTCGCGCCATTGGTCCAGGCCTTGCGGATGCGGGCGTTCAGCACCGGGGATTCGACGCGCGGATTGGTCCCAATCAACAGGATCACCTTGGCCGTGTCGATATCCTCGATCCGCGCGTTGCCGACATAGGCCGAGCGGTTGCCGATCGGCAGCTTCGCCCCGTCGGTGCGGCATTCGACATGGCCACCGATGGATTCGATCAGCGTCTTCAAGGAGTAAGCGGCCTCGACGGGCACCAGATCGCCCACCAGCCCGGCCACTTTCCTGCCCCGCATCGCGGCGGCGGCCTTCTCCAGCGCCTCGCCCCAGGACGCCTTCCTGAGCCGCCCGTTCTCGCGCACATAGGGCGTATCCAGCCGCTGGCGGCGGAGGCCGTCCCAGACGAAGCGGGTCTTGTCGCTGATCCACTCCTCGTTCACGCCGTCATGGTTGCGCGGCAGGAAGCGCATCACTTCCCGGCCCTTGGTGTCGACCCGGATGTTCGACCCCAGCGCATCCATCACGTCGATGCTCTCGGTCTTGGTCAGCTCCCAGGGCCGCGCGGTGAAGGCATAGGGTTTCGAGGTCAACGCGCCCACCGGGCACAGGTCGATGATGTTGCCCTGCAGGTTCGAATCCAGCGTCATGTTCAGATAGCTGGTGATCTCGGCATCCTCGCCCCGGCCGGTCTGGCCCATCTGGGTGATGCCAGCCACTTCGGTGGTGAACCGCACGCAGCGGGTGCAACTGATGCAGCGCGTCATCGCCGTCTTGACCAGCGGCCCCAGGTTCAGGTCCTCCGTCGCCCGCTTCGGCTCGCGGTAGCGGGAGAAATCGACGCCATAGGCCATGGCCTGGTCCTGCAGGTCGCATTCCCCGCCCTGGTCGCAGATCGGGCAGTCGAGCGGGTGGTTGATGAGCAGGAACTCCATCACCCCCTCGCGGGCCTTCTTCACCATCGGCGACTTGGTCTTGACCACCGGCGCCTGCCCCTCCGGCCCCGGCCGCAGGTCGCGCACCTGCATCGCACAGGAGGCCGCAGGCTTCGGCGGGCCGCCGACCACCTCGACCAGGCACATCCGGCAGTTGCCCGCGATCGACAGCCGCTCATGGTAGCAGAAGCGCGGGATCTCCACCCCGGCCACTTCCGCCGCCTGGATGATGGTCATCGCGCCATCGACCTCGACCTCGATCCCGTCGATGCTGATTTTCTTGAGGTTGGTCATGGCCCTACTCCGCCGCCACTTGCGCGCAACCGTGGGTCTTCCACGCCTGCGCTTCTTTCAGATATGTCCAGCCAAACGCATGGTCGCTGTCGCCATGCGTCTCCAGATGCGCCAGCCGCTCCAGCGCCTCGTCCAGCGTCGGGCGGTGGCCCGCAGGCACCCACCACATGACGAAATGCATCCGGCCCAGCACCTGAAACCACTCCGCCCGCCGTTCATAGAAGGCGCGGTGGACGGTGTTCCAGACGAAATGCTCCAGCGTTTCCACGCTTTCCCAGACGGTCAGGTTCGACACGAACTGAGGGTCGCCGCCGATCTTGGTCTCGGTGTTCCCGGTGCCGGGCTCGCCCGAGCCCTCCATCATCCAGACGAAGCCCGGCATCCGCTTGCCCAGCCCGTTCACCCGGTCCAGCGCCGCCATGAACTCGGCCACGCGCGGGTCGTCGGTGGGGGCCAGAAGGCGCCCCACGTTCAACTCGGCCAAGTGCATGACGGGCGACTGGCTCACTTCTTCGACCTCAAAAGATAGCCGATCAGGCTGTTCCTGGCGATTTCCTCTTCGCCGATCTTGCAATAGGCCTCCGGCTTGCCCGGCTCGGCGCCCTTGGCCTTCAGCCATGCGGCGGCCTCGGCCTTGAACTTCGCCTTCTCCTCTTTCGAGGTGACGAATTCCCGCACCACTTTCGCCTCATAGCCCTGCTTCAGGGCATAGTCGCGCAGGTTGTTCAGCTCGCCCAGGGCGCGCAGCTTCCGCGCCTCCATCGTCGGGCAGTTGTCGGCAATCGCATCACCGATGAAGCCATTCAGAAGTTTGGCGTGAATCACCGGCTCTTCGTTGATCGGCACCAGCGCCAGCGCGGGCGTGGCGGCGACGGCAAGGGTCAGGGCGATGGTCAGATTGCGAAGCATGTTGGCCTCCTTGGCTGCTCGTGCGCAGGAGATGGGGGCAAGACCCCTTGCTATGCCATGACAAACCGCCCGTTTCAGCGCTTTGTGACCCCGGATGACCGCCTTCGTCATGCGCAGCCCTCCGGATAGACCCATGCGCCGGTGGCCCGGTCATAGCGGTCGTAGATCGAGACCCTGACCCCCTTCGCGCCGCATTGCGCATCCGCAGCCTTCCGCGCCGCAGCGCCCTCCCACATCTGGAACGGCTGGCCATTGTTGGTGACGCGCACCGGCTCGCGCGACGCAGGCACGGGCGCAGCCGTTCCCACGCAGGCCGCCTGCGCCAAAGTCACCGAAAGGGCCAGCGCCATCCGCATCACTCCGCCGCGACCGCCGTGATCCGGCCGGTGCGCTTCGCCTTGATCCGGTCCTCGATCTCGTCGCGGAAGGCGCGGATCAGGCCCTGGATCGGCCAAGCCGCCGCATCGCCAAGCGCACAAATGGTATGGCCCTCGACCTGCTTCGTCACCGACAGCAGCATGTCGATCTCCTCGACCTCGGCCTCGCCCCGGACGAGCCGGTCCATGACCCGCATCATCCAGCCAGTGCCCTCGCGGCAGGGGGTGCACTGGCCGCAGCTTTCGTGCTTGTAGAATTTCGACAGCCGCCAGATCGCCTTGATCACGTCGGTCGACTGGTCCATCACGATCA
>NZ_DAIQAT010000171.1:0-7380 GCF_036781545.1 Tabrizicola sp. | reverse complement strand
ATCTGGAAGAGCAGCAGCATGCCGAGGAATCGGCCAAGCTGCGCGACGAGGATTATCAGCTGGCCTATGCCGTCGACATCATCAAGGGCCTGACCGCCATCGCACCGGAAGGCGAGAAATAAGCTTGGTCGATCCGGAAACCCTGCCCTACCGGCCCTGCGTGGGCGTCGTGCTGATCGACGCCCGCGGCATGGTCTTCGCGGGCCAGCGGATCGACAGCCCCAACCCCGCCTGGCAGATGCCGCAGGGCGGGATTGACGAGGGCGAGAAGCCGCGCGAGGCCGCCTATCGCGAGCTGTGGGAGGAAACCGGCGTCACCCGCGACAAGGTGGAATTCGTCGGCAAGACCCATGGCTGGGTGACATACGACCTGCCGCCCGAGTTGCTGGGCAAGGTCTGGGGCGGCAAGTATCGGGGGCAGAAGCAGAAATGGTTCCTGTTCCGCTTCACGGGGCAGGATGCGGACGTGAAGATCGCGACCGAGCATCCGGAGTTTTCCACCTGGCGCTGGATCCTGGCCGACGAGATGGTGGAAAGCATCGTTCCCTTCAAGCGCGCGGTCTACGAGGCCGTCATCCGCAGCTTCCGGGCCTATCTGGCCTGACGGGCGGTCATTCTTCCAGCGCCAGCCCGTCGGACAGATGAATCCAGGGCAGCCTTTCACTGGCATGGGAATGTGCCGTGGGCTGGTAGGCTGCGGGATCGTCCAGGGTCGCTGCGTAGAAATGCATCTCATCCGGCCAGCGGTCGCTGCGATAGGCCATCTGCGTGCCGCAATGCGGGCAGAAGTCGCGCCAGACGCCGGGCGAGGAGGTATAGCTGGCAGGCGTCTCGCCAGTCCAAGCCCAGGTGCCGTTGCGCACCCCCAGGAACGAGGTGAAGGGCGAGGCGGTCGCCCGGCGGCAGCTTTCGCAATGGCAATGCGACTGCCAGAGCGGCAGGGCATCGCAGCGGAAGGTCACCGCCCTGCACAGGCAGCGACCGGTAAAGGGGGCGATCATGGCGGCCTCCGGGTTGCCGGACCATTGGGCGCCTGTCCTCTGCGCTTGGCAAGTCCTTCCTTCCAGACCGCCCCGAAGGACAGCGTTCCGCCCCAGGGGACGCCAGCGGCCAGCTCGCAGAATTTTGGCCCGCGCCCTTGCCGCAACGCAGAACCGTTGCCCGCCAGCGCCGGAGGCCCCGCGATTTCCGCCTTATCTTCCGCGACTCCCCGGCATCCGCTTGAATCCGGCCCCTTGTCCGGGCTACGGACCCGCGCAAATGCGGCTGCTCCGCGCTGAAAGGTTGTCCCCATGTCGCTTCAGAACCACGCCCCGATCCCCGAGCTTTACGTCTCCTACGACTCGGCTCAGAAGCTGAAGGTCGAGGCTGCGCAACTGCCGTCCTGGGACCTGACCCCGCGCCAGATCTGCGATCTGGAGCTGCTGATGAACGGCGGTTTCCATCCGCTGAAGGGCTTCATGGTGCAGGCGGATTACGACGGCGTCGTCGCCAACATGCGGCTGGCGGACGGCTCGCTCTGGCCGATGCCGATCACGCTGGATGTGTCGGAGGCCTTCGCCGAGAAGGTCGAGCCCGGCCAGGACATCGCGCTGAGGGATCAGGAGGGCGTGATCCTTGCCATCCTGTCGATCAGCGACAAATGGAGCCCCGACAAGGCGGTGGAAGCGGCGGGCGTCTTCGGCGCCGACGACATTGCCCATCCGGCGGTGAACTACCTGCACAACGTGGCCGGACCGGTCTATCTGGGCGGGCCGGTCATCGGCATCCAGCAGCCGGTGCACTATGATTTCAAGGCCCGCCGCGACACGCCGAACGAGTTGCGCGCCCTCTTCCGCAAGCTGGGCTGGCGCAAGATCGTGGCCTTCCAGACCCGCAATCCGCTGCACCGCGCGCATCAGGAACTGACCTTCCGCGCCGCGCGCGAAGCCGAGGCGAACCTCTTGATCCACCCGGTCGTCGGCATGACCAAGCCGGGCGACGTGGACCATTTCACCCGCGTCCGCTGCTACGAGGCGGTGCTGGACAAATATCCGGCCCAGACCACGGCACTGTCGCTGCTGAACCTTGCCATGCGCATGGCCGGCCCGCGTGAGGCGGTGTGGCACGGGCTGATCCGCAGGAACCACGGCTGCACCCACATGATCGTGGGCCGCGACCATGCGGGGCCGGGCAAGAACAGCCAGGGCAAGGACTTCTACGATCCCTATGCCGCGCAGGAACTGTTCGGCAAGCACGCGGCAGAAATCGGCGTCCAGATGGTCGATTTCAAGCACATGGTCTATGTGCAGGAAAAGGCGCAGTATTTCCCGGCGAACGAGATCCCGGAAGGCTCCACAGTGCTGGACATCTCCGGCACCGAACTGCGCCGCCGCCTGCGTGAGGGGCTGGACATCCCGGAATGGTTCTCCTTCCCCGAGGTCGTGTCGGAACTGCGCAAGACCAGCCCGGCGCGGTCGAAGCAGGGCTTCACGGTGTTCTTCACCGGGCTTTCGGGCAGCGGCAAGTCCACCATCGCCAACGCGCTGATGGTCAAGCTGATGGAGATGGGCGGTCGCCCGGTGACGCTGCTGGACGGCGATGTGGTGCGCAAGCACCTGTCGTCGGAACTGGGCTTCTCGAAGGAACACCGCGACCTGAACATCAAGCGCATCGGCTATGTCGCGTCGGAGATCACCAAGAACGGCGGCATCGCGATCTGCGCGCCGATCGCGCCCTATACCGCCACCCGGCGGGCGGTGCGCGAGATGATCGAGGCTTTCGGCGCCTTCGTCGAGGTGCATGTGGCGACCAGCCTGGAGGAATGCGAGCGTCGCGACCGCAAGGGCCTGTACAAGCTGGCGCGGGAAGGCAAGATCAAGGAATTCACCGGGATCTCCGACCCCTACGAGGCGCCGACCCAAGCCGAACTGGTGGTGGACACCGAGAATGTCGACGTCGACCACTGCGCGCATCAGGTTCTGCTGAAGCTGGAACAGATGGGTCTGATCCGGGCCTGACCGGTAGCGAATGGAAAAGGCCGCGCTTCCGGGCGCGGCCTTTTGGTTTCAACCCGACGGATCGCAGGGCGGGCACGTCTCGCCCTTGCCCACGCGGATCACCCCGCCCGCATCATGCGGCGCAGCAACCCGTCCTTCAGGACATATTGGTGGAACAGCGCCATCAACGCATGACCCAGCACGACCAGCATCAGAAGGTTGGCGGCAAGCGCATGAATGTCGCCAACCCTCAGCCCCAGGAACCAGACGCTGACCCCGCCCAGCGGCACGGCGATCATCAGCAGATAGATCAGCCGGTGGCCCCAGTCCGCCGCCAGCACCGCCAGACTGCCCGGCACACCCGGTGCCGCGGGGGCGCCCCGCGACAGACGGACCAGAAGCCGCACAAGGACCAGCACCAGGATCGCAAGGCCAAAGGCTACATGCGGCACAAAGCCTGCCGTGCCACCGTCGCGGATCGCGTCCAGCGCGTCTTCCGCACCTTCGCCCGAGAACCAGGCCAGCGGGATCAGCAGGGCGATCAGCCAGTGGAGCGCGATCTGCAGCCCCGAATATCCGGTTGTAGTTTTCACGACGATCTCCGTTCAAGACAAAACAGACACGTCCGAGCGTAACGGTTCCGTCGCAAAAAGCCCGTCAGCAGCCGCTGACGCCACGCGGGATCAATGCACGCTGACCGGCGTGAAGTCGTGCTCCCGCGCCAGATGGAAGGCGAGCTTGCGGTCGGCGACCAGCGCCAGTTGGCGACCATCGGCCCCGTGGACCGACCAGATCACCTGCGCATCGCCCACCTGTTCGCGCACCTCGTCCGGCAGATCGCCCACCGCGATCTCGCGGACATAGACGATACGGTCGGCCCCTTGCGGCAGCCCGTTGAATGGCGTGTTCATGACTTGCCCCCTTCCTTGTGGCTGGCATCCTTGCGACCGATCCGGATCGTCTGCACCACGGTCTCCGGCACATGGCGGCGCAGATCGACGTGGAGAAGCCCGTTTTCCATCGTGGCCCCCGCAACCTCGACCCCGTCGGCCAGCACGAAGCTGCGCTGGAACGCCCGGGCCGCGATGCCGCGATGCAGGAACACGCGGTCCCCCGCATCCTCGGCCTGACGGCCCCTCACCACCAGCTGCCGGTCCTCGACCGTGATCGACAGGTCCTCCTCGCGGAAACCCGCGACGGCAAGCGTGATCCGGTAGGCGTTTTCCGCCACCGCCTCGATGTTGAACGGAGGGTAGCCCTCGGCCCCCGATTTCGCGGTACGTTCCACCAGCCGTTCCAGCTGCTCGAACCCCAGAAGATAGGGATGGGCCCCAAAGCTCAGTTTCGTCATCGGACAGTCCTTGGCATAAGCGACGGTTCGGTCTTCGCGGCCCCGCATTGAGGCACCGCATGAAGTGAATATGGGGCCCGCCGCCGCGCCCCGCAAGGCCCGGCACAGGCGGGACCGGCACCCGTTTGCCGCGATTTCGCGCAGAAACCTTCACCCTTGATGAACGCTTTCCTATATCCTTGTGGAAAGGCAGGAACCGATTCGCCAGACCATGAACGCCCCCACCGAACTCAACCATGTCGAGATGCTTGGCATCAGGCTCGAAGTCCTGCGGCGCGAGCATCGCGATCTCGATCAGGCCATCCATGCGCTTGAGGAAACCGGCCGTCCCGACGTGCTGACCCTGCGCCGGCTGAAAAAGCAGAAGCTGGCGCTGAAGGACCAGATCGTGAAGATCGAGGACATGATGATCCCCGACATCATCGCCTGACCGGACAGCCTGCGCTGCCGCTTCGCGGCACAATGCCGCGGTCCATATGAGAGCCGTTTGATCCACCTCAATCTTTTCTGTCGCCGCGAGGCAGAAACTGGCTTGGCAACAAGCAGTGAGTGGCAAGATGACCAGAATAAAGATTTCCGTGTTTACCTTCCTCGCCTCGGCCGCGCTGGCGTTTCCCGCGCTGGCGCAATCGGCGGGGGACATGACCTTGGGCCTTGGCGTGGCCAGCGTGATGCCGAAAGATGGCAACGGCACGCTCGCCGGTGCGGCGGCGGATGTGGGCAACAGCGTCCGGCCCTCGATCACCTTCGAGTATTTCATCCGCGACAACTTGGGGATCGAGGTCCTGGGCGCCCTGCCCTTCAAGCATGACATCGCCCTGGGCGGCGCCTTCGTCGGCACGACCAAGCAGCTGCCGCCGACCGTCTCGCTGAACTATCACATCCCGACCGGTGGCAAGGTGACGCCCTTCGTCGGCGTCGGCCTGAACTACACCACCTTCTTCGAGGAATCCTCCGATCTGGGCGAGTTGAAGATCAAGGACAGCTGGGGCCTCGCGGCGACCTTGGGCGCCGACTATGCGCTCAGCGACAAGGGCGCCCTGCGGCTGGAGCTGCGCTACATCGACATCGACTCGGACGTGACGCTGGACGGCGCGCCGATCGGCACGGTGAACCTCGACCCGGTGGTTGCTGGTGTCTCCTATGTGATGAAGTTCTGACGGGCCGATCCCGGACATGTGCCGCCTTGCCGTCTTCGGCAGGGCGGTATATGCGCGCCCTGAGGGGCAGCGAGGACCATCGGCATGGCCGTATCCGTCGGAATCATCATGGGGTCGCAAAGCGACTGGCCGACGATGAAGGCCGCCGCCGAAATCCTGGATGAGCTTGGCGTGGCCTACGAGACGAAGATCGTCAGCGCCCACCGCACCCCCGACCGGCTGTGGGATTATGGCAAGACCGCCGTCTCCCGCGGGCTGAAGGTGATCATCGCGGGCGCGGGCGGGGCGGCGCATCTGCCGGGGATGATGGCATCGAAGACCCGGGTGCCGGTGATCGGCGTGCCGGTGCAGACCAAGGCGCTGTCGGGCGTCGATTCGCTCTATTCGATCCTGCAGATGCCCAAGGGCTATCCGGTCGCCACCATGGCCATCGGCGGGGCGGCGAATGCCGGGCTGATGGCGGCGGCGATCCTTGCCGTCTCGGACGAAGCCGTGGCGAAGCGGCTGGACGCCTGGCGCGCGGCGCTGTCGGCCTCGATCCCCGAGGAGCCGAAGGATGAGTGAGCTGCCGCAGGGCGCGGTGATCGGCATCCTGGGCGGCGGGCAACTGGGCCGGATGCTCTCGGTCGCCGCCAGCCGGTTGGGCTATCGCTGCCATATCTTCGAGCCGGGCGCGGCCCCGGCGGGGGACGTTGCCCACAGCGTCACCACCGCGCCTTACGAGGACGAGACGGCGCTACGGGCCTTCGCGGCCTCGGTCGACGTCATCACCTATGAATTCGAGAACGTGCCCACCTCGGCACTCGATCTGCTTGAAAGCTTGAAGCCGATCCGCCCGAACCGCCGGGCGCTGGCCGTCAGCCAGGACCGGATCAGCGAGAAGAGCTTCCTGAACGATCTCGGCCTGCAGACCGCCCCCTGGGCTGCGGTGAACTCCGAGGCCGACCTGCGCACCGCCGCCGAGACGCTTGGCCATCCGGCGATCCTGAAGACCACGCGGCTGGGCTATGACGGCAAGGGCCAGGTCAAGCTGGAGGCCGAGGCCGACATTCCCGCCGCCTGGGCCGCGATGAACGGCGCCGCTTGCGTGCTGGAGGGCTTCGTCGCCTTCGACCGCGAGGTCTCGGTCATCGCCGCCCGTGGTCTCGACGGGTCGGTCGCCTGCTTCGACCCCGGCGAGAACGTCCACCGCGAGGGTATCCTGCGCACCACCACCGTACCCGCGCGCCTGTCCCCGGCGGGCCGCGCCGATGCCGTGCTGATCGCCGCCCGCATCCTGAACGCGCTCGACTATGTCGGCGTCATGGGGGTGGAGCTCTTCGTCACCGCCCAGGGCCTTCTGGTCAACGAGATCGCCCCCCGCGTCCACAACTCCGGCCACTGGACGCAACAAGGCTGCACCGTCGACCAGTTCGAACAGCATATCCGCGCGGTGGCAGGCCTGCCCCTCGGCGACGGCAACCGCTATGCCGATGTGGTGATGGAAAACCTGATCGGCGACGATGTGCTGCGGGTGCCGGATCTGCTGAAGGCCCGCGATACGGCGGTGCATCTTTATGGCAAGGGCGCGCCGCGACCGGGCCGGAAGATGGGCCATGTGAACCGGATCACCCGCGGCTGATCTCGCCTCGCCGGCGCGCTGTCTGCTGGGCACCGTTTGCCACCTTCCGCGTTGCCCCGGTCAGCAACCTCAAGGTGCCCCATGACCGGCAAATCCTCGATCTACACCCGCGCCGCCCGCTGGATCGCCCAGCTGTCCGGGCGCCCGATAACCTTCCTGCTGGCCGTCGCGACCGTCGTGGTCTGGATGGTCTCGGGCCCGGTCTTCGGCTTTTCCGACACCTGGCAGCTGGTGATCAACACCGGCACCACCATCGTCACCTTCCTCATG
>NZ_DAIQAT010000170.1:0-7453 GCF_036781545.1 Tabrizicola sp. | reverse complement strand
GTTGACATGCGGTTTCGTCCGTTCAAACTTTGCCTTCGCCATGATGGCTTCTCCTAAGTCGGTGTTACGGGCGGCGGGGAAGCCCCGCCCTACGGGTTTGGTAGGGCGGGGTTATCCCCGCCACACCGTCAAGCGTATTTCTTCTGGATCTCGTCCGAGATGTTCTGCGGCACGGCGTCGTAATGGTCGAACTGCATCGTGAACACCGCGCGGCCCGAGGACATCGAGCGCAGGTTGTTGATGTAGCCGAACATGTTCGCCAGCGGGACCATCGCGTTGATGACGTTCGCGTTGCCGCGGCTGTCCTGGCCCTGGACCATGCCACGACGGCTGGTCAGGTCACCGATGATCGACCCGGTGTATTCTTCCGGCGTCACGACCTCGACCTTCATGATCGGTTCCAGCAGCTTCGCGCCGGCCTTTTTCAGACCTTCGCGCATGCCGGCCCGGGCCGCGATCTCGAAGGCGAGAACCGAGGAGTCGACGTCATGATAGGCACCGTCGATCAGCGCCACCTTGAAGTCGATCACCGGGAAGCCCGCCAGCGGACCCGAGTCCATCACCGACTTGATGCCCTTCTCGACGCCCGGCACGTATTCCTTCGGAACCACGCCGCCGACGATCTGGTTCGAGAACGAATAGCCCTCGCCCGGTTGGGTCGGTTCGATCACCAGCTTGACGCGGGCGAACTGGCCGGTACCGCCGGTCTGCTTCTTGTGGGTATAGTCGACCTCGGCCTTGTGGCTGATGGTCTCGCGATACGCCACCTGCGGGGCACCGATGTTGGCCTCGACCTTGAACTCGCGCTTCATGCGGTCGACGAGGATGTCGAGGTGGAGTTCGCCCATCCCCTTCATGATCGTCTGACCCGATTCGAAGTTCGTCTCGACGCGGAACGAGGGGTCTTCGGCCGCAAGGCGAGCGAGGGCGAGGCCCATCTTCTCCTGGTCGGCTTTCGACTTCGGCTCCACGGCGATCTCGATCACCGGCTCGGGGAAGGTCATGGTTTCCAGCACGACCGGCTTGGACGGATCGCAGAGCGTGTCCCCGGTGGTGGTTTCCTTCAGACCCGCCAGCGCGATGATGTCGCCCGCATAGGCTTCGTCGATCTCCTCGCGGTTGATCGCGTGCATCATCATCATCCGGCCGACGCGCTCGCGCTTGCCCTTCGTCGAGTTCAGCATCGAGTCGCCCTTTTTCAGGACGCCCGAATAGATCCGGGTGAAGGTCAGCGAACCGACGAAGGGGTCGTTCATGATCTTGAACGCCAGCGCCGAGAAGGGCTCGTCATCATCGGCGTGACGCTCGATGTTGCGGGTTTCCGTCTCGTCGCCCGGGGCGAAGCCGACATAGGCCGGAACGTCCAGAGGACCCGGCAGGAAGTCGATCACCGCGTTCAGCAGCGGCTGCACGCCCTTGTTCTTGAAGGCCGAGCCGGCGAAGACCGGGAAGAAGGCCATGGCCAGCGTGCCCTTGCGGATCAGGCGGCGCAGGGTCTCCTCGTCGGGCTCTTCGCCCTCGAGATAGGCCATCATCGCGTCGTCGTCCTGTTCGACGGCGAGCTCGATCAGCTTGGCGCGCCATTCGTCGGCCAGGTCCTTGAGCTCGTCACGGATCGGCTGACGGACCCAGCTCGCGCCGAGGTCTTCGCCCTTCCAGACCCATTCTTCCATCTTGATCAGGTCGATCTGGCCTTCGAGCTTGTCTTCCGAGCCGATCGGCAGGCAGACCGGGCAGGGGGTCCCGCCGGTACGGTCCTTGATCATCTCGACGCACTTGAAGTAGTCGGCGCCGATCTTGTCCATCTTGTTGACGAACACGATCCGCGGAACCTTGTAGCGGTCAGCCTGACGCCACACGGTTTCGGTCTGCGGTTCGACACCGGCGTTGGCGTCGAGCAGGCAGACGGCCCCGTCGAGCACGGCCAGCGAACGCTCGACTTCGATGGTGAAGTCGACGTGGCCGGGGGTGTCGATGATGTTGAAGCGGTATTTGGTATCCGAGGTGCCATCAGCGGTCGGATCTTCCTGGCGCTGCCAGAAGGTCGTGGTCGCGGCCGAGGTGATGGTGATCCCGCGTTCCTGTTCCTGCTCCATCCAGTCCATGGTCGCGGCGCCGTCATGGACTTCGCCGAGTTTGTGGGACTTGCCGGTGTAGTAGAGGATACGCTCGGTCGTGGTGGTCTTGCCGGCATCGATGTGGGCCATGATGCCGAAGTTGCGGTATCGCTTGAGCGGATATACGCGGGCCATGATCGGATTTCCTTACCAGCGATAATGGCTGAACGCTTTGTTCGCGTCGGCCATCTTGTGGGTGTCTTCGCGCTTCTTCACCGCGGTGCCGCGGTTGTTGACCGCGTCCGAAAGCTCGCCCGCCAGGCGCTCTTCCATGGTGTTCTCGTTGCGCTTGCGGGCGGCGGTGATCAGCCAGCGGATCGCCAGGGCCTCACGACGCTCGGTGCGGACTTCGACGGGGACCTGATAGGTCGCACCGCCGACGCGGCGCGAGCGCACTTCGACCGACGGCTTGATGTTGTCGAGGGCTTCGTGGAACACCTCGATCGGGGCGCGCTTCAGGCGCTTCTCAACGCGGTCGAGCGCGTTGTAGACGATCGATTCGGCCACCGACTTCTTGCCGTCGACCATCAGGTTGTTCATGAATTTCGTCAGCACGGTATCGCCAAACTTGGCGTCCGGCAGGACAGCGCGCTTTTCAGCAGCGTGACGACGCGACATGGGGGTCTCTCCTTACTTCGGACGCTTCGCGCCGTATTTCGAGCGGCGCTGACGACGGTCTTTGACGCCCTGCGTATCGAGCACGCCGCGCAGGATGTGGTAACGGACACCCGGAAGGTCCTTCACGCGGCCGCCGCGGATCAGCACCACCGAGTGCTCTTGCAGGTTGTGCTTTTCGCCGGGGATGTAGCTGATCACCTCGAAACCGTTGGTCAGGCGGACCTTGGCCACCTTCCGCATCGCCGAGTTCGGCTTTTTCGGGGTCGTGGTGTAGACGCGGGTGCAGACGCCGCGCTTCTGCGGGCATTGCTCCAGGTGCTGGGACTTGGACTTCTGGACTTTCGGCTGCCGCGGCTTGCGGATCAGCTGTTGGATCGTAGGCATTCACATCGCCTTATCTTGCGGCCCGTTCAACCACCGCTCGTCAGCGAGGTATCCGGGGGCAGTTCTTCGTCTCGCACCCTGCGCGTCCGCAAAGCACAAAACCGCCGATGCGCCCATTCCGAGGGTTGGCATCGCGGTGGAATCTCAGAGGATCGGGGCTTGCACCGCCCGGATCATGACCACAACTGTGTTCTAAGCCCCGCGACCAGCGCATGCCGATCCCGGGTGGCCGCCGTATAGGGGGAGTCGCGGGGCTTGTCAACATGGCTCGCCGGGCCCCGCCCCCCTGCCCCGCGCCGCGTTGCCCGTGCCGCGCCGCGCTGCTAGGCTGGGGCAAAAATGAAGGGGCAGCGGCATGC
This sequence comes from Tabrizicola sp., assembly GCF_036781545.1. Lineage (GTDB taxonomy): Bacteria > Pseudomonadota > Alphaproteobacteria > Rhodobacterales > Rhodobacteraceae > Tabrizicola. The sequence goes on along the minus strand of NZ_DAIQAT010000170.1, from coordinate 3,975 downwards.
GTCTACCAGGCTATTTTTCCCGGCGCCGGGTGGCACAGAATGCCCAGGTGATCGGCCTTTGCCGCTTTTCCTATCCCGCCATCGGCGGCTTCAAGACCGAACACGACAGCCCCGAGGAACGCGCCCGCTTCCTCTATGCGCCCGAGCGTCTGGACGAGCGGTTTCGCCTGTTCGAGATGTTCACCCTGCCCTCGATCCGTACCCAGACCAATGACGATTTCACCTTCCTCATCGTGATCGGGACGGATTTCCCGGCCGAGCGCGAGGAACAGCTGCGCGCGCTGACTGCCGATATCCCCCAGATCGTCATCCAGGCCCATCCCCCCGGCCGCCACCGCGAGGTCATGGCCCGCGCCATCAATTCGGTGCGCGACAAAGGCAAGTATTCGATCCAGTTCCGCCTCGACGACGACGACGCGATGGGCGTGGGCTTCGTGCACAAGGTCCGCAACATGCTGTTCCAGCATTTCCCGCTGTTCGAGGGCTCGCGCCATGTCGCGCTGGCCTTTACCCGTGGCTGGAACGCGACCGGCACGCCCGAGGGGATCCTGGCCGAACCCGCCAAGGCCAATTACCCGACCGCGGCGCTGGCCATCGTCTTCCGCCCCGATGTCGACCTGACGGTGATGAACTTCGCCCATCACGAGGTCTGGCAGCACATGCCCACCATCACCCGGGTGGACAACGACATGTTCATCCGCGGCGTGAACGGCTTCAACGATTCCGGCGACCGGATCGGGCAGGAGATGACGCTTTTGACCCGCGAGCAGGAAGACCGGTTCCAGCGCGCCTTCGGCGTCAACGCGGAATGGGTGCGCGCCCGCGCCGGACGGTGACGCGCTCGCGGTAGAAGGTGAAAAGCCCGGTCCCCACCACCAGCGCCGCGCCCAGCTGGGTCAGCGTGTCGGGCCATTCGGCGAACAGGACGAAGCCCAGCACCAGTGCCCAGATCAGCCCGGTGTAGCGGAAGGGCGTGACGAAGCCCAGTTCGCCGGTCCTGACCGCGCTGACCGTCAGCACATAGCCGCCGACGATGAAAAGCGAGGTTCCCGCCAGCAGCATCGCCGCATAGGGCGCGGGCGTTACGAAAACCTCGGTCACGCTGCCGGCAAGACCGAAGACCATGACCGCCGCGGCATTGGCCAGCGCCACCATCAGCGAGGGCACCGAGCGCGACATCCGCCGCGTCAGCAGGTCGCGCGCGGTAACCAGGCCGATGCAAATCAGCGCGTAGACGGCGTAGATGTCGAAGCCTCCGGCCTCGGGCCGGGCGATTAGCAAGACGCCCAGAAAGCCCACGCCGATCGCCGTCATCCGCCGCCAGCCGACCCGCTCGCCCAGGAACAGCGCGCCCCCCAGCGTCACGGTCAGGGGCAGCGCCTGCATGATGGCGGTAAGGTTGGCAATCGGCGTGTGGTAAAGCGCCTGCAGGAAGAACCAGGTTGCCGCCGTATCCGCCAGCGTCCGCAGCGCCACCAGCCAGCGGTCGCCCCGGGCGATGGCGATGCGAAAGACGCCCCGGCGCCAGACCAGCAGCCCCAGCACCAGGCTTACCGCCAGCCCGCGCCACAGAAGGGTCTGAAACAGCGGCAATTCGCTGGCGAGCAGTTTCATGATCGCATCCGACAGGGTGAACGACGCCATCCCCGCCATCATCAGCAGCGCGCCCCGTGCATTGTCGGACAGCATGAAAACCCCTCGTCCCCCGCTCCTGCTGCGGCGGTATCATTTAACAGGTGAAGGGGGAAGAGGCCGCAGGCAGGCGCGCCGCCCCCTCCTCTTCGTTCCTCACCTATCCTCAGGGGGGTCCGGGGGGCGCGCAGAATGCCCCCCGGCTTCCGGCGCCGCGGAACGCGGCGCCGCTGGTCGCCCGAGGGCTCGGCGCCGGAGGCGTCGCGGCCGAGGGCGAAACCCCTCTCCCGGCTGGTCAACGAAAAACCCCCCGCAACCTGCGTTGCGGGGGGTCTCGTCTCTCAGCCCGAGGGCCTCAGCGGTCGTCGTCGTCCGCGGGCATCTCGCGGAACATCGGCTCCATATCGGGCGCCACCAGGACCGCTTCGGCCTCGGCGCGGCGCTGTTCGATCACCGCATCGTCACGATCCGTGGCGATCTTGCGGGTCGCCGTGGCCACGCCGCCGGTACCAGCCGGGATCAGCCGGCCGACGATGACGTTCTCTTTCAGACCGACCAGCTTGTCGCGCTTGCCGATGACCGAGGCTTCGGTCAGCACGCGCGTGGTCTCCTGGAACGAGGCGGCCGAGATGAAGGACCGGGTCTGCAGCGAGGCCTTGGTGATCCCCAGGAGGATCGGCTCGCCCCGCGCCGGGCGCAGGCCCATGGCGGTAACCTTGTCGTTCGCCTCGTCGAACTCGAACTTGTCGACCGTCTCGCCCTTCAGCAGCGTCGTATCCCCGCTGTCGAGGATCTCCAGCTTCTGCAGCATCTGACGGACGATGACCTCGATGTGCTTGTCGTTGATCTTCACGCCCTGCAGGCGGTAGACGTCCTGCACCTCGTCGATCAGGTAGTTCGCCAGCGCCTCGATGCCCAGGATCCGCAGGATGTCATGCGGCGCGGGGTTGCCATCCATGATGTAATCGCCGCGCTGGACGAAATCGCCCTCCTGCACGGGGATGTGCTTGCCCTTCGGCACCAGGTATTCCACCGCGTCGACATTCTCGTCCACGGGTTCGATGGTGATGCGGCGCTTGTTCTTGTAGTCCTTGGCGAAGCGCACATAACCGTCGATCTCGCAGATGATCGCGTGATCCTTCGGGCGACGGGCCTCGAACAATTCCGCCACGCGGGGCAGACCCCCGGTGATGTCCTTGGTCTTGGCGCCTTCGCGCGGGATCCGGGCAACGACGTCACCCTGGCGGACCTCCTGCCCGTCCTCGATCGACAGAATGGCATCGACCGACATCGGATAGGTGATCGGATTGCCCGCGTCGTTGCGCATCGGCTCACCGGTTTCCTTGTTCATGATGATGATCTCGGGCTTGAGATCGCCACCACGGGGAACCGAGCGCCAGTCGGTCACGATCTTCTGCGACATGCCCGTCGCATCGTCCGTGTCCTCGCGCACCGACAGACCGGCGATCAGGTCCACGAATTTCGCCGTACCGGCCCGTTCCGCGATGATCGGAAGGGTGTAGGGGTCCCATTCGTAGAGCTTGTCGCCGCGCTTCACTTCCTGGCCGTCGCGCACGAAGAGCTTGGCACCATAGGTCAGCTTGTGGGCCGCCCGTTCGATGCCGTTCTCGTCGATGATGGCGATCTGCATGTTGCGGCCCAGGACCACCAGTTCGGCCGAGGCATTCTCGAGCACGTTGGTGTTGCGGAACTCGACCTTGCCGGCCGAGCCCGATTCCTGGAACGACTGCGAACCGCCCTGCGCGATGCCGCCGATGTGGAAGGTCCGCATCGTCAGCTGCGTGCCCGGCTCACCGATCGACTGCGCGGCGATGATACCCACCGCCTCGCCCTTGTTGACCAGCGTACCGCGCGCGAGGTCGCGCCCGTAGCATTTCGAGCAGACACCCTCTTCGGCGTCGCAGGTCAGCGGCGAGCGGATCTTGACCGTGGCAAGGCCCGCGGTTTCGATCATGTCGGCGTCGCGTTCGTCGATCAGGTGGTTCTTGACCACCAGAACCTCGCCCGTCGCCGGATGCACCACGTCCTCGGCCGCGACACGGCCCAGCACGCGCTCGGCCAGCGAGGCGACGATTTCACCGTCGTTGATCGCCGCCGAGGCGGTGATGAAGCGTTCGGTGCCGCAATCGTCCGAGCGCACGATGCAATCCTGCGCCACGTCCACCAGACGGCGGGTCAGGTAGCCCGAGTTCGCCGTCTTCAGCGCGGTATCGGCCAGACCCTTGCGGGCGCCGTGGGTCGAGTTGAAGTATTCAAGAACGGTCAGACCTTCCTTGAAGTTCGAGATGATCGGCGTCTCGATGATCTCGCCCGAGGGCTTGG
>NZ_DAIQAT010000169.1:0-7575 GCF_036781545.1 Tabrizicola sp. | reverse complement strand
GTGACCCCCCGCAAGGTGGCCTACGAGATCGACGCGGAAGCCGCCGCCTGGAACACCGACACCCCGACCGAGGGCGGCAACTACGGCCACCGCGCGGGCCACAAGGGCGGCTATTTCCCGGTCAACCCGGTGGACGAGGCGCAGGACATCCGGGGCGAGATGCTGTCCACCATGAAGCGGATGGGCATCAAGGTCGACAAGCACCACCACGAGGTCGCGACCTGCCAGCACGAGCTGGGGATGATCTTCGGCGGGCTGGTCGAGCAGGCCGACAACATCCAGAAGTACAAATACGTCATCCACAACGTGGCCCACGCCTACGGCAAGACCGTGACCTTCATGCCGAAGCCGATGAAGGGCGACAACGGGTCGGGGATGCATGTCAACATGTCGATCTGGAAGGGCGGCAAGCCGCTTTTCGCGGGCGACAAATATGCCGACCTCAGCCAGGAAGCCCTGTGGTTCATCGGCGGCATCCTGAAGCATGCCAAGGCGCTGAACGCGCTGACCAACCCCGGCACCAACAGCTACAAGCGGCTGATCCCGGGCTTTGAAGCCCCGGTCCTGCGCGCCTATTCCGCCCGCAACCGGTCGGGCTGCGTCCGGATCCCGTGGACGGAATCGCCGAAAGCGAAGCGTGTGGAAGCCCGTTTCCCCGATCCGTCGGCGAACCCCTACCTGGCTTTCGCGGCGCTCTTGATGGCTGGCCTTGACGGGATCCGGAACAAGATCGACCCCGGCCCGGCTTCGGACAAGGACCTGTACGACCTGCCCCCCGAAGAGCTGGCCGAGATCCCGACCGTCTGCGGTTCGCTGCGCGAGGCGCTGGAGGAGCTGGAGAAGGACATGGACTTCCTGCTGGCGGGCGACGTGTTCGACCGCGAGCAGCTGGAGGCCTACATGGCGCTGAAATGGGAGGAGGTCTATGCCTACGAGCATACCCCCCACCCGATCGAGTATCAGATGTACTACTCCTGCTGAGCCTTCGGAGCAGGGACGAAAAGGGCGCCTGCGGGCGCCCTTTTCTTTTGGGTGCCCACGCGCGGGCAGCTTTTCGATTCCTGTGAAATCAAGCGCTTGGCTTCGGGCATTCACGTCTTGGAAACCATGCTGCACGCGGCTAACCTGCGGTTGCAACAGGCGGCGGGAGAGCCATGGCGGACAACCCTTTCCGGAAGAAGCCAGGCAAGGCGCGCCCGGACATCTGGGCCTCGGGCGGGCAGCGGCCGCCGTTCGATCTGCGCGCGCTGGGGCGGGCCAGCCTGCATCTGTCACGCGAGGGCGTCGCAAGGGTCCATGCCTGGGCGGCACGAGGCCTGCGGCGGGCGGCGATCAACGTGAAGAACGGCGCGGGGCGGATCCCGTCGGGAAAGCTGGGCCGGGCGGAGCGCTTCGTGCCGTCGCACCTGCGGGTCGCGGGATGGATCAGGAACCTTGCCGCCACGCTGTCCCATGCCAGCGCCACCGCCGACGAGGATGTGACGCGCGGCAATGCGCTGGTGTCGGAAATCGCACCGCATCTCTGGGAGGTAGCACCCGCCGTCGCCGAGCCGGCACCGCCGCCCGTGCCTGCACCCGACCCGTCCGACACTCCGCCCGTCGTGCTGGCCGAACCGAAGCCGCGGGAGGACGACCCGCTCGCCGCGATCCGCGACGATCTGGCGGGACGGGCGCCGCAGACGGGCAAGGCGCCCCGTGCGGCTTGGGCCCCCCCGGTCGGCCCGACCGCCCCCCCGGCGCCGCCCGGCCCGGTGGCGGAAGGCGCGATCCAGGTCGTGGGCTGGCTGCTCGGCTGGGCGACGACGGCCGTGGCGCTGCCCTACGGGTTGGTCCGCGCGCTGTGGCTCTGGGCGAACGGGCGCGACCTGAAAGGCATCCGCGCCGAGGACTGAGCGCCGCGCGGATCGGGACGGTTCTCAAAATGAGCGCTGACGCGCGAAGACTCCTCGTCTCGCGGGTTTGCGTGAAGGACGCAAACCCGCTCGGACGTGCCTCCGGCGGGGATATTTGGTGCCAAGTGAAAGGGCTTGAGGGAGGGCGCGCGGGCGCCTTTGAGCAGGGTGGGGCCAACCCACCATCACCCCGACTGGTGGGTCGCGCCCACCCTACGCCAGCCTGGCTTGCACGAAGGCCAACACATCCGCCCGGACCGGATCGGTCTCGAAGGCCTGACCCCCATGGCCTGCGCCGGGGACGAGCTTGTAGTCGATGGCGGCCTTGGGATCGGCGGCGATCCAGGCCTCGCGCAGGCGCTTGGCCTGCAGGTCGGCGACCATGGTATCGGCATCGCCGTGCCGGATCAGGATCGGCGGCAGGGGCTCGCGCATCCGGTCGAGCCGGGCCAAGGGGCTGACGGCATGTGCCGCGGCGCGCTTTTCGCCGACCGGGAAGCCCAGAAGGCGGCTTTCCGGGCTGGCGGCATCGTCCGCCGGACCGCGCGAGGGCGCCCGGCCCAGGGTCTTCAGATCGGCGTCCAGCGTCGAGAAATCCATCGGGCCATAGAGGCTGACCACGCCCTTCGGGGACAGGCCGACCTCGACTAGGCTGAGGGCGGTCGTCACCGCCAGATAGGCCCCTGCCCCCTGCCCCATCAGCACCATATGCGCGGGGTTCAGCCCCAGATCGGCACCGTTCCTTTGCAGATGGACCACTGCCGCCAGCGCATCGTCGGCCTGTGCGGGCCATTTCGCCCGGTCCGAGAGCCGGGTGTTGACCCGCACCACCGCGATCCCGGCCTCCAGCCATTCGGGCCAGACCGCCGTGTCCGACTTGTCGCCGGTCGCGAAATCGCCGTCGTGGAAGATCACCAGAACCGGGGCCGCATTCCCCCCGCTCGGATAGCGGATATCCAGCACCTGCGACGGATCGGTCCCATAGTCCAGCTCCGCATCGCCGGGCATGCGCCAGCGCCAGAGGGCCAGCCCCCCCGCCGCCGCTGCGACACCGCCGATCAGCAGGGTCCGTCGGATCAGTCCGGGCATGTCAGCCTCCCTGCGATGCGGGTGATGTCGGAGGAAAGGCGCGCCTCGAAGCGGGACACCCGCCCGGCCGCGATGGCCTCGGCGCTGTGGAGCGCGCGCCAGGTGAGACGGGCCTTCGGGGCACAGGGCTTGAGGATGGACAGGCGCAGGATGCGCCGGACCGGACGGCGCAGCACCAGCCAGTCGACCCAGGCCGGCGCGCCCATCGTGGTGACCGCCAGCACCTCGCGCAGGCTGTGCAGCCGGGGCAGCATCGGGCCGAAGTCCGGGGAATTGTCATAGGCGGTGCCGGGGGACCAGACCCGGTCGAACCAGCCCTTCAGGATGGCGGGGAAGCCGAACCACCAGGTCGGGAAGACCAGGATCAGCACCTCGGCCTCGGTCAGTTCCTGCTTTTCCTGCGGCAGGGTGGCGGGAGGCGTGGCGGGGGGTGTGTCGTAGTGGCCTCGGCGTTCCTCCGGCGTCAGGCGCGGATCGAAGCCTTCGGCATAGAGGTCGCGGCGCGTCATCTGCCAGCCTTTCGCGCGGGCCTGCGCCTCGACCGTGGCGGCGAGCCGGGCGTTCAGGCTGTCGCCCAAGGGATGCGCGAAGACCATCAGGCAGCGAGTCAATGCATCGCCTCGCGGAGCGCGGCATAGTCTTCGGGCGCAAGCTGGTTGGCGTCGACCACGATGGTATGGATGGCGAAGAGCACGGCCCCGGTCCGCGGCAGGCGCATGAGGGTCTGGCGTTCGCAACGGACATAGGATTTGCCGGTCGGCTGCTTGCGCCAGTCGCCCTCCACCCGCGGGTGGTGCAGCATGTAGTCGTCATAGGTGAAGAAGTTCATCCGCCAGAGCGGCTGTTCGGGCCTGATCGCCGTCAGCAGGCGGTGGACGCGGGCGGCGAGCGCGTCGTCATAGATCTCGACCGGCTGGTGGATGGCCAGCATCGGGCGGCCGACCTTCTGGGCAAGCGTCCAGCTGGCGGGGAAGCACAGGATCGCGGCGGTCAGGTCGTATTCCGCGCCATTCGACTGCATCAGGCAGAGATCCTGCTGGACGAGGCGGCCGAGGGTGAGGAGCGGTTGCTCCGGGTCGAGGGGGACGGTCACGCCGTCGGGGCGGGTGACCCGGGCGGCGGCGACGGTGAAGCCCGGCTCCTCGCGCAGCCAGTCGAGCACGGTGGCGTAAAGCTCTGCGGCGGCGGCCTCGGCCTGCCGCAGGGTGGTGTGGACAACCTCTGCCTGCGCGGCAATCAGCCGGTCGCGGAGCGCCATCTGGCCGGCATAGGCCTCGTCCACCCGCAGCCAGTCGCGGCCCTGGACCGGCTGGATGCCGGGCAGGCGCCGGGTGGCGGGTTCGGCCCAGGGCTGGAGCGGGAGCCGGTCCTGCAGGATCGGCGCATCTTGCATCGGGTTCACCATGGCGGTCTTTGACCATGGGTGCGGAGCGGCTGCAACCAACACATTTGCGACCTGGCGCGTCGCGGCTGGATCAGGCGGAGCCTTGCCGCCGGGGCAAGTTGCCGGAAAACCGGAGAGCCAGGATGACCAGCTATCACCGCGACCGCCGCAAGATCGACCCCTCGCGCGGGGCGGTGCTGGGGGACGGGACCCCGAACGACAACGACCGGGTGGAGATCGGGCCGACACAGCTGGCCTTCGCGGAATGGGCAGCGGCGGGGCTGGTGTTGCCGGACCTGTCGCGGATGCGCGAGGATCGCTGGAAGAAGCTGGTCGCGGGGCTGGTGGCGCGGGATTACGGCGGCTTGCTGATGTTCGACCCGCTGAACATCCGCTATGCGACCGACACCACCAACATGCAGCTGTGGAACACGCACAACCCGTTCCGCGCCTGCCTGCTGTGCGCCGACGGGCATATGGTGATGTGGGAATACAAGAACTCGCCCTTCCTGGTGACGTTCAACCCGCTGGTGAAGGAGCTGCGGTCGGGGGCGACCTTCTTCTACAACTCGACCGGCGACCGGGGGGTGCAGGCGGCGCAAGGCTTCGCGGCGCAGGTGGACGAGGTGATGCGGGCGCATGCGGGGGTGAACCGGCGGCTGGCGGTGGACAAGATCATGGTCCACGGGCTGCGGGCGCTGGAGGCGGCGGGGTTCACGGTCGAGGAAGGCGAGGAGGTGACGGAACGGGTCCGCGCGGTGAAGACGCCGGACGAGATTCTGGCGATGCGTTGTGCGCATGTGGCCTGCGAGGCGGGGATCGCCGAGATGGAGGCGTTCACGCGGGCGAATGTGCCGGGGGGCAAGGTCAGCGAGGATGCGATCTGGGCGGAACTGCACGCCGCCAACATCCGGCGCGGGGGGGAGTGGATCGAGACGCGGCTCCTAGCCTCCGGCCCCCGGACGAACCCGTGGTTCCAGGAATGCGGGCCGCGGCTGGTGCAGAACAACGAGATCGTGGCCTTCGACACCGATCTGATCGGGGCCTACGGTTTCTGCATCGACATCAGCCGGACCTGGTGGGTGGGCGACGCGCGGCCCTCGAACGCGATGGTCAGCGCCTTCCACCATGCGCTGGACCATATCGCCGACCACAAGACCCGCCTGAAGCCCGGCGTCACCATCGAGGAGCTGGTGAAGGGCGGGCACCAGCTGGCCCCCGAATACTGGGCGCAGAAATACAGCTGCAAGATGCACGGGGTCGGGCTTTGCGACGAATGGCCCTATGTCCACTATCCCGATGGCTGGATGCCCGGCGCCTTCGATGCGGCGCTGGAGCCGGGGATGGTGCTGTGTGTCGAGGCGCTGGTCTCGCCGGAAGGGGGCAGCTTCTCGATCAAGCTGGAGGACCAGGTGCTGATCACCGAGACGGGGTGCGAGACGCTGACGACCTATCCGTTCGACGAGAGGTTGATGGGCGGCTGACCCCTCCGGCGAGGCGCATAGCTTCCCAACCCGTAGGGTGTGCTACAGCGCACCCTACGATGCGGTCAGGTCCGTCATGGCAACGGCGCCTGGATGGCCCCGCACGCCAGCCGCCCCCACCGCTACAGCACCACCTGCGCCAGCAGACCCAGATGGTCCGACCCCGCCGCCGGGCGGAGAGAGACTCGGCCGCCGCCGGTGGCGAAGATGTGGTCGATCGGCAGGGGGAAGATGCGCGACAGGCCGATATAGCTGCCCACCATCGGCCCCGCGGCCCGGACGCCCAGGATGTCGGACATGTTCCGCACCGAATTCGCCCAGCGCACCATATTGAAGTCACCCGCCATGATCGCCGGTCCCTCAAGCTTGTCGAGGATCGGCAGCAAGAGCTTCACATGGTCCGGCTGCCCATAGGGCCAGGGCCAGTGCAGATGCACCGAGACGACCCAGAACCGCTCGGGGTTGTCCGCGGTCCCGCCCACCACCTGCATCGCGGCAAGACCGGGGCCACAGAAGGCGGTTCCCTCGACGGTCGGCAGCCGGGACAGGATCGCCGCGCCGCCGACCGCCCCGCCGGGGCAGAGGAGCTGGTGCGGCCAGACGTCCTGCAGCCCTTCCATCCAGGCCCGGTTTTCCGGCAGCACTTCCTGCAGGGTGACGAGGGTCGGATCCGCGGCGCGGATGTCCTGAGCCAGCGCCGGAAGCTCGGCGTTCCGGAAAAGCACGTTCTTCTGATAGACGCTGTACTGTCCGGCAAGCCCCGGCCAGCTGTAGGCCAGAAGCACCTGGCCCCCGGTCAGCAACGCCAGCAGCATCGAGACGAAGGCCGCCATCCGGAGCCCGGCGAAACTGGCGAAGACCGCCAGCACCAGCACCGCCGCCGCCGCGACCGCGCGCCCGACCGCAAGCGAATCGCCCAAGGGGTGCAGCCAGCCCAGGTAGCCCCCGGCCAGCCCCAGCACCGCAAGGCCAAGCCCGATCCCGATCAGCTGTTGCCAGATCCTGCCTTTGTCTTCCATTCGCCTCCCCCAAGCCGGGCGCAGCGGCGGTCGATCCGCCATGTCGTCCCACTAGCCCGATCACTGCGGCATAAATGCGTTGCGCCTTTGGCAACAGTTCGGTCTTTCTCCCCGCCACAGTTCCACCGCCGGGCTGGCGCCTGCCTTGCACCCCCCTTGTGCGCGGCGTAAGGGGGCGCGAGATGTCCTGCCTGGAGGCCGCCGATGATCCCGCGCTATTCCCGCCCCGAGATGGTGGCGATCTGGTCCCCGGAAACCCGCTTCAAGATCTGGTTCGAGATCGAGGCCCATGCCTGCGACGCACAGGCCGCGCTGGGGGTGATCCCGAAGGCCAATGCCGAAGCCGTCTGGCGCGCGAAGGATGTGGAGTTCGACGTCGCCCGCATCGACGCGATCGAGGCGGTGACGAAGCATGACGTGATCGCCTTCCTGACTCACCTCGCCGAGCATATCGGCGCCGAGGAGGCGCGCTTCGTGCACCAGGGGATGACCTCGTCGGACGTCCTGGACACCACGCTGAACATCCAGTTGTGCCGGGCCGCGGACCTGCTGCTGAAGGGGCTGGACCGGGTGCTGGCGGCGCTGAAGGCCCGGGCCTTCGAGCACAAGGATACGCTGCGCATCGGGCGCAGCCACGGCATCCATGCCGAGCCGACGACGATGGGCCTGACCTTCGCCCGCTTCTACGCCGAAATGTCGCGCAACCG
>NZ_DAIQAT010000168.1:0-7599 GCF_036781545.1 Tabrizicola sp. | reverse complement strand
TGGCGGAGAGGGTGGGATTCGAACCCACGGTAGGCGCAAACCTACAACGGTTTTCGAGACCGCCACGATCGACCACTCCGTCACCTCTCCGCGCTTCAGGGGTCGTCTATGTGAGGGGGGTGGATAGCCGGGCCTCGGGCGATGCGCAAGGGGAAATCGCTGGTCCTTCTGCAGGTGCATCACGGTCAGTTGCGCCGGTGCGGCTTGGCAAGGGCGCTGCGACCCGCTACCTCTCGGGGCACCGGTTTTCGGAAGGCCTTCCCATGCCCCTGACGCGCCTTGCCCTGGTTCTTCTGCTTGCCGTCGCGCCCCCCGCCTTCGCCCAGACCACGGCGGAAGCGCCGGTCGTCGAAGCCTCGGTCGATCATCTGGGAGAGGTCCTGCAGCTGGATGCGCTGTTCCAGGTCCTGCGCGAGGAGGGGCTTGCGCATGGCGGGACGCTGAAGACCGACATGTTCCCGGCGGGTGGCGGGGAGGACTGGGATGCGACGGTCTCGCGCATCTACGACGTCGCGCGGCTGCGGACGGCCTTCGCGGCGGCGTTGCAGACCTCGCTCGGTCCGGAACCCGGAGCCGTGGCCGAGATCACCGATTTCTTCGCGTCGGATCTGGGCCAGCGTATCCTGGGACTCGAGATCGAGGCGCGGCGCGCCTTCCTCGACACCGCCACGGAAGAGGCCGCGCAGGTGGCCGCCGACGACGCCGCCGCGGCGAAGGACCCGAGGGTCGCCCAGCTGCGCCGGATGATCGAGGCGGCGGATCTTCTGGAGATGAACGTCGCGGGGACGCTGTCGGGCAACCTCGCCTTCATGACCGGCATGGCCTCGACCGGAGTTTATGGCGCGGTGCCGGACGACCAGATCCTGTCCGATGTCTGGGGGCAGGAGGACCAGATCCGTGCCGATACCTCGACCTGGCTCTATTCCTATCTCGGCCTTGCCTATTCGCCCCTGACCGAGGCCGAGATGGAAAGCTACATCAGGTTCTGGAAAAGCCCCGCCGGCCAGCGGCTGAACGCGGCGCTTTTCTCGGCCTTCGACACCGTCTTCCGCGACATCTCGTTCGAGCTTGGCCGTGCGGCGGGCACCGCGATCCAGGGGCGCGATATCTGATCCCGCGCGCTTGACACCACCCCGGGATCGCCGCATAAGCACGCATCCCGGCGAGTGGCGACTCTCGCCGGGACTATTATTCATGACGCCCCAAAGGGGCGCGCTGTCCGAGGCGGGGAAACCCGAAACACCCATGCGGGGGCCACAGGGCGCGGAGCGATGGAAGGAAAGACCATGTTTGCGGTCCTCAAGACCGGCGGCAAGCAGTACAAGGTGCAGGCGGGTGACGTCCTGCGCGTTGAAAAGCTCGACGCTGCTGCTGGCGACAAGATCCAGTTCAACGACATCCTGATGGTCGGCAGCACGATCGGTGCGCCGCTGGTTGCAGGCGCGGCCGTGCAGGCCGAGGTCATCGACCAGATCAAGGGCGAGAAGACCATCCACTATGTCAAGCGCCGCCGGAAGCACTCCAGCCAGCGCACCAAGGGTCACCGCCAGCACCTGACGCTGGTGCGCGTGACCGAGGTGCTGGAAAAGGGCGCCGACAAGTCGGGCGTGAAGGCCGCGACCGGCACCGTTGCCGCGCGGCGCGCCGCACATGAGGCTCCCGGTGCCGAGAAGCCCGCGAAAGCCGCCAAGGCCGCCCCGGCTGCCGAAGCCGCCGAGAAACCGAAGCGCGCCGCCAAGGCCGCTGCTGCGCAGGAGTAATCCCAGATGGCACACAAGAAAGCAGGCGGTTCGTCCCGCAACGGCCGCGACAGCGCCGGTCGTCGTCTGGGCGTCAAGCTCTTCGGCGGCCAGATCGCGATCCCCGGCAACATCATCTGCCGCCAGCGCGGAACCAAATGGTTCCCGGGCGCAGGCGTGGGCATGGGCACCGACCATACCATCTTCGCCACCGTCGAGGGCCAGGTGACCTTCAAGAAGGGGCTGAAGGGCCGCACCTTCATCTCCGTCCTCCCCATGGCGGAGGCAGCCGAGTAAGCCGAACCTTCACATTCGGAGTGTAAGGGGGATCGGCCGAAGGGCCGGTCCCCTTTCTCGTTTCGGGCCTGACCGGGGACGGGAGCGGGGATTGTGGCACGGTGTCACGACCTGACCCCGAAAGGGCCAAACATTCGGGCGATTGCACGACTATCCGGCAATCCCCACATGTGCTTCAAAGGAGGGAAGCCATGATACTGGAGAAGTTCGCCAGCCCGGTCGAGATTGCGACCGAACGCTTCACCCTGCGCCCGGTGCGCAAGTCCGATGCCGGGCTTTTCGCGCTTTATGCCGGGGACAGGCGCGTGGCCGAGGCGACCCAGGGCATTCCCCATCCCCTGCCGCCCGGCGCGGCGGAGGCCTTCTGTGCCCGCGCGATGATGGCGGGCTCGGAGGAGGAGATCTGGGTCATGGACGGCACCCGTTCGGCGCTGCCCGAGGTGCTGGGGGTGATCTCTCTGAAGAAGATGGACCGCAACCAGTCCGAGGTCGCCTTCTGGGTCGCCCCCGCCTTCTGGAACCACGGCATCGCGTCGGAGGCGGTGAACGCGCTGGTGGCTGCGAACCCGCAGAAGAACTGCACGATGTTCGCCGAGGCCTTCCAGGACAATCCCGGCTCGGCCCGGGTGTTGACCAATGCGGGCTTCCAGTATCTGGGTGACGCCGAAAGCTATTCCGTGGCGCGCGACTCCAACGTCCCAACCTGGACCTACATTCGCAAGCTGGATTGAGGGTGGCTCCTCGCTCGACTTCGTCTCCTTGTCGCTTGCAAGGAGACGAAGTCAGCGACCAGCCGTCAGCCCAGCGGCGCGAGCAGGGCCTTCAGCGCGGCAAGCGGGTCTTCGGCGCCCCAGATTTCCTCGCCCACGGCGAAGAAGTCGGTGACGGGGCCGAAGCGCTCTACCAGTTCGGCAGTCAACGCGCCCTCGGCGATGATCGGGACCTCGATCACCTCCGACCACCATTCGAACAGCTCGAAGGGCGCGCGGCTGCCGTCGCCCAGTGTCGTCGCGCCGATGGGGCCGAAGCTCGCATAATCCGCCCCGGCCTCGCCCGCCGTCATCCCGTCGTGCTTCGACGCGCCGCAGAAGGCGCCGACGATGGCGTCGGCCCCAAGGTCCTTGCGGGCCTTCCGCACGTTGCGCGACCCGTCGGTCAGGTGCACCCCGTCGAGGCCCAGCCGTTCGGCCAGGATCAGGTGGTTGTCGATCACCACCGCCACGTCGCGGGCATGGGCAGCCTCGCGCGCGGCGTCTGCGGCGCGCATCAGCACGTCCTCGTCGCGGGTGCCGAGCGAGAGCCGCAGGCAGGCGATGTCGGCCCCGTCCAGCACGCGCCCGATCTGGTCGGCGAAGACATCGGGGTCGAAGGCCGGGGGCGTGATCAGGGTGATCTGCGGGCGGTCGTCAGCGGCCATTTCGGGCTCCGGGGTAAGCGTTCCGGCTCGTCTATCAGCCTTTCCGGGGCTTGGCTACCTTGGGCGGCAGGCCGCGGACGAGGTCGATCGCCGCGCCTAGAAGCCGCCTGCGCAGCCTGTCGTCGCCTGCCACCTCGGGGCTGACCCGCACCCACCCCTCCATCACCCGCTCGCCCGCGCGGAGCGGCGTGCTTCCCGGCAGATCCAGGGCCCAGCCGTCATTGCCCTTGCCAAGCCGGACCATCACCCCATCCGTGCGCGCACCGCACAGAAGGTGGCCGTTCCACATCCAGGCGAGGCCTCCGAACATCGCCGTCGTCGCCAGACCGTCAAGGTCGGCAAGGTCTTCCGAGAGAAGCTGTTCCAGGCCGGGGTCGCGTGCCATGGGCTGTCCTTGTCATGCCGGTGCGGCTAGCCTATCTGGCGGCGAAAGCTTCGCAAAGGTGGTGCATGATCCCCCCCGTCTTCATCCTGGTCCGGCCCCAGATGGGCGAGAACATCGGCGCGGCGGCGCGGGCGATGCTGAATTTCGGGCTGGAGCGGATGCGGGTGGTGGGGCCGCGGGACGGCTGGCCGAACCCGAAGGCCGTTGCCATGGCCTCCGGCGCGGGGCGGGTGCTGGACCAGGCGGGGCTGTTTGCCGACCTTGGCGGGGCTGTGGCCGACTGCGACTTCGTCTTTGCCACCACGGCGCGGGGGCGGGAGCTGGTCAAGGAGGTCGTCACGCCGGAACGGGCGATGGCGATGGCCCGGGTCTTGGGGGCCGAGGGTAAGCGGGTGGGCGTTCTCTTCGGGCCGGAGCGGGCGGGGCTGGAGAACGAGGATATCGTGCGGGCCAATGCGATCGTCACGGTGCCGGTGAACCCGGACTTCCCCTCGCTGAACCTGGCCCAGTGCGTGCTTCTGCTGGGCTATGAATGGCAGCGGCAAGGGGCGGAGGTGGCCGCATCGGTGATGGAACTGGCCCGGACCGACTTTGCCAGCCGGGAAGATGTGGAGCGGCTGGGCGACCATTTCGAGGAGCGGCTGGAGGCGGCGGGGTTCTTCTTTCCCGAGACCAAGGTGGAGGGGATGAAGGCCAACCTACGGAACATGTGGGGGCGGCTGGGGCTGACCCGGGCCGAGGTGCAGACCTTCCACGGGATGCTGCGGCAGATCGCCTTCAAGCTGAAGAAGCAGGGGGAGTGAGGGGGGCTGCCCGCACGCGGGCAGCTTTTCGGATCGATTGATTTCAAGGACTTGGCTGCGGGCGTTCAGGATTTCTTAACCCGAGGCGTTGCGCGTTGGCGCGGCGGCGGACCGGGGGTTTCCCCCGGACCCCCAGGATATTTGCAGACAGAAAATGGGCTTGCCGGACAGGCGGCGTCGGGCGGGCAATGTCGCCGACCGGATGTTTGTGGTCTTGGCCCCGTCCGGCATGCAGGGCTATCATCGCCGGATAACAAGAACAGCGAGCAGGCACAGGCATGGCACAGGCGATTTCTACGGTTGGATTTTCCCGGCGCGGGGCGCTTCTTCTGGGAGGAGCGGCCTTGCTGTCGGGCTGCATGTCGCAAGGGCGGTCGGGTGGCGGCGGCGGGTATCGCGCGCCCGATCCGGCGCCTAGGGCGGTACCGGATGCCGGCTGGGACGCCTGGGTCGCGGGGTTCAAGGGGCGGGCGGCTTCGCGCGGGATCGGCCAGGGCACCATCGACGCGGCCTTCCGGGGGGCGGGGTTCCTGCCCGAGGTGATCGAGAAGGACCGCAACCAGACAGAGTTCAAGCGCAGTCTGGAAGACTATCTGAACATTGCCGCCTCGGACGAGAGGGTGTCGTTGGGTCGCCAGAAGTATGCCGAGTACCGGGGCACCTTGCAGGCCATCGAGCAGCGTTATGGTGTCGAATCGCAGATCGTCGCGGCGGTCTGGGGGCTGGAGAGCTTCTTCGGCACGCGGCGGGGCAATGTGCCCGTGGTCAGCGCGCTGTCCACCCTGGCCTATGAGGGGCGGCGGGCGGAGTTCTTCGAGGGGCAGCTGGTCGCGGCATTGAAGATCTTGCAGGCGGGGGATGTCTCGCCCGGGGCGATGACCGGCAGCTGGGCCGGGGCGATGGGGCATACCCAGTTCATCCCGACCAGCTATCTGGCCTATGCGGTGGATTTCAACGGCGACGGGCGGCGGGACATCTGGAGCGACGACCCGACGGATGCGCTGGCCTCGACGGCCGCCTACCTTGCCAAGTCGGGCTGGACCACGGGGTTGCCCTGGGGGATGGAGGTCGTGCTGCCCGCGGGCTTCAATGCCGGGCTTCTGGGGCGCGGCAAGGGCCAGTCGGCGGCGGAGTGGCAAGGAGTGGGCGTGCGCTCGGCGGAGGGGCGCGCGCTGGCGGGCGGGTCGATCATCGCCGGTGGCAACGGGGGCGGGGCGCCCTATTTCCTGCTGACGCAGAATTTCGCGACGATCCTGCGCTACAACAACGCGCAGAACTATGCCATCGGCGTGGGGCATCTGTCGGACCGGCTTCTGGGACGCGGCGCGGTGCAGGCCAGTTTCGGACCGGATGCCAGCGGCATGACCAAGGCCGACCGGCAGGAGTTGCAGCGGCTTCTGACCGCGAAAGGCTTTGACACCGGCGGCAGCGACGGGGTGATGGGGGCGAAGACCAAGGCCGCGATCAGCGCCTATCAGGCCAGCTTGGGCGTGCCGGTGACAGGCGAACCGTCGCTGGAATTGTTGCGCCGGTTGCGGTGAGTTTTGGTGGGGTGGAACCCCACCCTGCGAGGGGGTCGGGATGGCGCATCGCATCTTCGGGATGAGCGTGGCCAAGGTCTATCCGGCCTGGTTGGCCAAGATCGAGAAGAAGGGCCGCAGCAAGGCGGAACTGGATGCGGCGATCTGCTGGCTGACTGGGCATGACCAGGCCAGCCTGGAGGCCGTGCTGGCCGAGGGTGTATCGCTGGAGCGGTTCTTCACCGAGGCGCCCCGGATGAACCCGGACCGCGCCCAGGTCACGGGCGTGGTCTGCGGCGTGCGGATCGAGGCGATCGACGATCCGCTGATGCGGGAAATCCGGGTGCTGGACAAGCTGGTGGACGAGCTGGCGAAAGGTCGGCCCCTGGCGAAGGTGCTGCGGCAGGGCTGAGACGGGGCGACCCGATCAAGGCTGTCATCCCCGCGCAGGCGGGGGATCCGGTAGAGACCAGGTTGCCACCGACCCTGGGTCCCCGCCTGCGCGGGGATGACAGGGAGAGCCTCGTCACGCCCTATGCGGCGTTCACATGGGCGGTGCGGATCACGCGTTCGCAATGCTGGGCGAGCGTCTTGCGGTTCTCGAAGGCGTCGACGGGAACCTCGGGGTGGAAGATCACCTCGACATGGCCCTGGCGGGGGGTGGCCAGCATCTTCAGGAGATGGCTCGCGAAATCCATGTCGCCCCACCAGCCGTAATGCCGGCGATCCTGACCCTCGGGGGCGTGGAAGATGACCGTCACCGGCTGGATATGCATGCTGCGTTCGAGGGCGGGGGAGAAGAAGGCCTCGAACAG
Source organism: Tabrizicola sp. (assembly GCF_036781545.1). Classification (GTDB taxonomy): domain Bacteria; phylum Pseudomonadota; class Alphaproteobacteria; order Rhodobacterales; family Rhodobacteraceae; genus Tabrizicola. Next base: position 623 of record NZ_DAIQAT010000168.1, on the reverse strand, counting down.
GGTGGATTTGAACGGCAGGACGCGGATCGCGTCGGTCGAGGTGCCTTCGGGGAAGAAGAGCAGCCGGTGCCCGGCCTGCAGGCGGGATTCGAAGATCTCCTGCTGTTTCTTCGCCTCGGTCCCCTTGCGGGCGATGAAGACGGTGCCGGTGGCGCGGGCCAGCCAGCCGATGCCGGGCCAGGCGGCGACTTCGGCCTTGGCGACGAAGTAGATGGTCTGGACGGCATTCAGGACGAAGATGTCGAGCCAGGAGGAATGGTTGGCGACGATGGCGCCGGGCCGGGTCATCGGTTGGCCGCGCACCGTGAGCGGCAGGCGCAGGATGCGCAGCGCGCTGCGGCAGACGAAGCGGGTGATATGCGGCGTGAGGGGGCGGGCCTGGCCGTAGAGCGGCCATTCGACGAGGCGGACGAGAAGCAGGACCAGAAGCCCGCCATAAGTGAGCGCGCCGATCAGACCGCCGCGCCACAGCGCGCGCAGCCAGCCGAGGGGTGTCATGTGCAGCGGCGGGGGCGGCACATCCTGCCAGGTCGTCATGTCCCGGCCTTGCGGATGTAGAATTCGCGGTGGCGGGCGGACATCTGGCCGGTGTCCATCACCAGGCAGACATCGGTGGTGTTGAA
>NZ_DAIQAT010000167.1:0-7608 GCF_036781545.1 Tabrizicola sp. | reverse complement strand
AGGACGGCATCAAGACGCTGGAAGACTTCGCCACCTGCGCCGACTGGGAACTGGCGGGCGGCTGGACCACGGAAAACGGCCAGCGCAAGAAGGACGAGGGCGTGCTCGAGAAATTCGACATGTCGCTTGAGGAAGCGCAGACCCTGATCATGACCGCGCGCGTCATGCTGGGCTGGGTCGACCCGACCGAATTGGAGCAACCCGAGGAAGAGGTTGCCGACGACGAGGAGGCCGAGGCCTGATTTCAGGCCTCGGGGACACGCGTTGACGCGCGGCGGCCGGGAAAAGGAAAGGGACGAACCGGAACGCAAATGCATTGCGACCGGGGAAAGCCAGCCGAAGGCGGGGCTGATCCGCTTTTGCCTGGGTCCTGACGGGCAGATCGCCCCTGATATCCTGGGCAAGCTGCCCGGCCGGGGGATGTATGTCTCGGCGGACCGTGCGGCGCTCGACCGGGCGGCGAAGAAGAACCTCTTCTCCCGCGCGGCCCGCCAGCCGGTGAAGGTGCCGGAGGGTCTGGCCGATCTGGTCGAGACTCTGATCGCCCGGCGGGTGATCGAACTGCTGTCGATGGCGCGCAAGGCCGGGGACGCTGTCACCGGCTACGAGAAGGTGAAGGACTGGCTGGTCAAGGGGACTGCGGTGACGCTGATCCAGGCCAGCGACGGGTCGGAACGGGGCAAGACGAAGCTGCACGCGCCGGATGGCGCAAACGGCTTCATTGGCTGCCTTTCGGCTGGGGAAATCGGTTTGGCATTCGGGCGCGAACGTGCGATACACGCCGCGCTTGCCGCTGGTGGACTCAGGTCCCGTGTTGTAGAGGAAGCGGCAAAACTCGCTGGGCTGCGTGGGCAGACCGGCGGGGATGACGGCGGCGAGACCGCCATGAAGGATACGAAGAACGCATGAGCGATACTGACGGCAAGAAACCTCTTGGCCTTGGGGGCGCCCCCCGTTCCGGACAGGTGAAGCAAAGCTTCAGCCATGGCCGGACCAAGAGCGTCGTGGTCGAAACCAAACGCAAGCGCGTGGTGGTGCCCACCGCCGCCCCGAAGCCCGGTACGCCCGGCGCGGGCCAATCGGCTGCGCCCACGAACTACGGTGATCCGTCGAAGCGGCCCGCAGGCATCTCCGATGCCGAAATGGAACGCCGTCTGACCGCCCTTCGCGCCGCCAAGGCGCGCGAGGCGGAAGACGCCGCGCGCCGCGCCGAAGAGGACCGTGTGCGGGAAGAAGACCGCGCCCTTCGCCGCGCCGAGATCGAGGCGAAAGAGCGCGAGGATCGCGAACGTGCCGAGGCCCTCCGCCTGAAGGCCGAGGAAGACGAGCGCGCCGCCAAGGCGGAAGCCGCCGCCAAGATCGCGGCGGCCGAAGCCCGCAAGGCCGATGTGCTCGGCACCCGTGCCCGGTCTGCCACGCCGCCTCCGGCCGCGGCCAAACCGGCCGACCGCAACGCACCGGCTGCTCCGGCTGCGACCGAAGACGCCCGCGGCCCCGCTTCGGCCAAGCCCGGCCTGCCGACGCCCCGCAAGACTGATCGCGAAAAGGACGACCGGTCCGACCGTGGCGCTAAACGTGGTGCAGGCGACGAAGGCCGCCGGTCGGGCAAGCTGACCCTGTCGGACGCGATGTCTGGCGAGGGTGGCCGTCAGCGCAGCCTTGCCGCGATGAAGCGCAAGCAGGAAAAAGCCCGCGCCAAGGCGCTGGGGCTGGGCCAGAAGGCTGAAAAGCAGGTGCGCGACGTGCAGCTGCCGGAAACCATCGTGGTCAGCGAACTGGCCAACCGGATGGCCGAACGCGCTGCAGACGTCGTGAAGAGCCTGATGAAGATGGGCATGATGGTCACGATGAACCAGGCCATCGACGCCGACACCGCCGAACTGGTGATCGAGGAATTCGGCCACAAGGCCGTCCGCGTGTCGGATGCCGACGTCGAACAGGTCATCGATACCGTCAAGGACTCCGACGAAAGCCTGACCCCGCGTCCCGCGATCGTCACGATCATGGGTCACGTCGACCACGGCAAGACCTCGCTTCTGGACGCGATCCGCAAGACCAGCGTAGCCACCGGCGAAGCCGGCGGGATCACCCAGCACATCGGCGCCTACCAGGTGAAGACACCGAATGGGCAGGTCATCACCTTCCTCGACACGCCCGGCCACGCGGCCTTCACCTCCATGCGCTCGCGCGGGGCACAGGTGACGGATATCGTGGTTCTGGTGGTCGCGGCGGATGATGCCGTGATGCCGCAGACGGTCGAGGCGATCAACCACGCCAAGGCCGCCAAGGTGCCGATGATCGTGGCGATCAACAAGATCGACAAGCACGAGGCGAACCCGACCAAGGTCCGCACCGACCTCCTCCAGCACGAGGTGGTGGTCGAGGCGATGTCCGGCGACGTGCAGGATGTCGAGGTCTCGGCCAAGACCGGCCTGGGTCTTGACGACCTGCTTGAGGCCATCGCGCTCCAGGCCGAGGTTCTGGAACTGCGCGCCAACCCGAACCGGGCGGCGTCGGGTGCGGTGATCGAAGCCAAGCTGGATGTGGGTCGTGGCCCTGTCGCGACGGTGCTGGTGCAGAACGGCACCCTGCACAAAGGCGACATCTTCGTCGTCGGCGAACAATGGGGCAAGGTCCGCGCGCTGATCAACGACAAGGGCGAGACCATCACCGAGGCGGGCCCCTCGGTTCCGGTCGAGGTGCTGGGCCTCAGCGGTACGCCTTCGGCAGGCGACACGCTGAACGTGGTCGAGACCGAAGCCCAGGCGCGCGAGATCGCGGACTACCGGATCAAGACCGCCAAGGACAAGCGCGCCGCTGCCGGGGCCGCGACCACGCTGGAACAGCTGATGGCCAAGGCCAAGGCCGACCAGTCGGTCGCCGAGCTGCCGATCCTGATCAAGGCCGACGTGCAGGGTTCTGCCGAGGCCATCGTCCAGGCGATGGAGAAGATCGGCAACGAGGAGGTCCGCGTCCGCGTGCTGCATTCCGGCGTGGGGGCGATCACCGATACCGACGTCGCGCTGGCCGAGGCCTCCAAGGCCCCGATCATCGGCTTCAACGTGCGGGCCAATGCGACCGCACGGGCTTCGGCGACGCAGAAGGGCGTGGAGATCCGCTACTACTCGATCATCTACGACCTGGTGGACGATATCAAAGCCGCCGCGTCGGGTCTTCTCAAAGCCGAGGTGCGCGAGCATTTCATCGGCTATGCGAAGATCCTGGAGGTCTTCAAGGTCTCGGGCGTCGGCAAGGTGGCGGGTTGCCTCGTTACCGAAGGGGTCGCGCGCCGCTCGGCGGGCGTCCGCCTGCTGCGCGACAACGTGGTGATCCACGAGGGCACGCTGAAGACTCTGAAACGCTTCAAGGACGAGGTGAAGGAAGTCATCTCGGGCCAGGAATGCGGGATGGCCTTCGAGAACTACGAGGACATCCGTCAGAACGACGTCATCGAGATCTTCGAGCGCGAGGAAGTGCAGCGCACGCTGGAGTGATCCGGGCTGCCCGCGCGCGGGCAGCTTTTCGAGGCCAGTCTTTTCAAAGGGTTGGCTGCGGACGTTCAGGAAATCTTAAGAAATGCGCCGGGCCTTCGGGTCCGGCGTTTTGCTTCTGGGGCGGCTCGTCGTTCGCCTTCGGCTTCTCCTCGCGGGGGGAAGCGAGGAGTGCCCGAAGGGCTTCGACGAGCGGCGGATCAGAGCCAGTCGCGCAGGATCGGGATCAGCGGCAGGTCGGCGGGGGGCATCGGATAGTCGCGCAGGGCGTTCGGCTTGACCCATGCAAGCTTTTGCCCCTCGGTCGCGCGGACGGTGCCCTGCCAGCGGCGGCAGGCGTAGAGCGGCATCAGAAGGTGGAAGTCGTCATAGGTATGGCTGGCGAAGGTGAGGGGCGCGAGGCAGCTGGTCCAGGTGTCGATGTCCAGCTCTTCCTTCAGCTCGCGGATCAGCGCGACTTCGGGTGTCTCGCCGGGTTCGACCTTGCCGCCGGGGAATTCCCAGAGGCCAGCCAGCGACTTGCCCTCGGGGCGCTGGGCCAGGAGGACGCGGCCGTCGGGGTCGATCAGGGCGACGGCGGAGACGAGAACAATCTTCATTCTACGGTCTTTCGCGGGTGGAAGCCCCAGGGGTTCACACCCCCGGACCTCCGTGGAGTATTTTCGCCAAGAGGAAGCTCAGGAGCGGTAGTCGGCGTTGATCTCGACGTAGCGGGAGGTCAGGTCGCAGGTCCAGACACTACGTTTTGCGCGGCCAAGCCCGAGGTCGACGGCGAAGACAAGTTCCTGCCCCTGCATGTAGGCCGCGCCGTCCTCTTCCTTGTAGTCGGGGTTCCGCCAGCCGTCCCTTGCCACCAGGATATCACCGAAGCGGATGGTCAGCTTGTCGCGCTCTGCCACGGCGCCGGACTTGCCGATGGCCGCGACGATGCGGCCCCAGTTCGGGTCCTGCCCGGCCACGGCGGTCTTCACCAGCGGCGAATTGGCGATGGCGAAGGCGACCTTGGCCGCGTCCTCGTCGGAGGCGGCGCCGGTGACGCGGACCTCGACCAGCTTGGTCGCGCCCTCACCGTCGCGCACCACCTGCAGCGCCAGATCGCGCATCACCCCTGCAAGCGCGGTCTCGAAGGCCTTCAGCGCCGGGCCCTTCAGCTCGGCGGCCTTCGACTGGCCGGTCGCGGCGACAAGCAGCGTGTCGGAGGTGGAGGTGTCGCTGTCGACGGTGATCGAGTTGAACGTCGCATCGACGTTGCGCGCGAGCACCTTCTGCAACTGGTTCGCGCCGATCTTGGCGTCGGTGAAGATGTAGACCAGCATCGTCGCCATGTCGGGTGCGATCATCCCCGAGCCCTTGGCGATGCCGGAAATGTGGATCGCTCCGCCCTCGCCTTGCACGGTGGCGGCAGCGCCTTTCGGGAAGGTGTCGGTGGTCATGATCGCCTGCGCGGCCATTTCCACCGCGTCTTCCTTCAGCGCGGCGACCAGATCGGGGACCTTGGCGGTGATCTTCTCGAACGGCAGGGGTTCGCCAATGACGCCGGTCGAGGAGGAAAAGACACGGGCGGCCGGGACCCCCAGCGCCGAAGCCACCGCGCCGGTGACGGCGGCGACGGCCTCGTCCCCCAGCTTGCCGGTGAAGGCGTTGGAATTGCCGGAGTTCACGATGATCGCCGCCCCCGCGCCTTCGGGCACCTTCGTTGCCAGCTTGGTCTGGCAGTCGCGGACGCATCCCGACCGGGTCGAGGAGCGGGTGAAGACCCCGGCCATGGTTGTGCCGGGGGCGAGACGGACGAGCATCACGTCCTTGCGGTTCTGGTAGCGGACGCCGGCCTCGACCGCGGCGAATTCGGCGCCCTTGATTGCGGGCAGCGCGGGGAAGGCAGCGGGGGCCAGCGGCGAGACCGGCTTCAGCGCCTTCTTCGCCGCCGCGACGACATCGCCCACGGCCTCGGACACCGCCTCGGCCATCGGCCCCGCGGCGGCGGTCAGGCCGTCCCTCAGCTTGCGGACCTTCTTCTTCAGCGCCTTCGCTTCGGCCTTCCAGTCGGTTTTTGCCATGTCACGCCCCCTTTGCCGGTGCCGTCAGTCGATCAGCGCCGAGTTTTTCAGGATCGCCGGATCCAGCGCCTCGCCCTCGCGGGTGACGGTGGCGCCCTTGGTCAGCTCGTCGATCTTCGCAGTGATTGCCGCATTCTCGACCTCTTGCGCAAGCTCGTCGCGCATCTGGTCCAGCGTGGGCTTCTCGGCGACGCGGGTTTCCTTCACCAGGATCAGATGATAGCCGAAATCGGTCTTCACCGGGCCGGTCACCTCGCCGACCTTCGCGCCGACCACGGCCTCTTCGAAGGGCTTGACCATCATGCCCAGGCCGAACCAGCCGAGATCGCCGCCATTGGCGCCCGAGCCGGTGTCGGTGGAATGCGCCTTGGCAAGCTCGGCGAAATCGGCGCCGCCGGCCAGTTCTTCCTTCAGCTTGTTCGCCTCTTCCTCGGTCGCGACCAGGATATGGGCCGCGTTGTATTCGGTCTGGGGCTTGGCGTCCTTGAAGCGGTCGTCATAGGCCTTCTGCAGCGCCGCGTCGGTGACGGCCTCCTTGACGATGGCGTCGATGGCGAGGCCCGAGACGAAGCCGCGCTTGTCGTTCTCCATCGTGGCGATGGCGCGGGGGCCGAGCTCCTTGACCGATTGCGCCAGGACTTCCTGCTGGATCAGCTGGTCGTAGATGCCCTTGAAGAGCACGTCGTCGGGCAGCGACTGGTACTGCGGCGGCAGGGATTCTTTCATCGCGACCATCTGGCCCAGCGTGATCGGGGCGCCGTTGACGGTGGCCACCACGGTATCGGCGGTCTCGCCCTCGGCGAGTGCGGGGCCCGACAGGACGGCGGCCAGCGCCAGAACCGACCAGAAGCCTGAACGTTTCATCATTTTCACCTACTCCTGATCGGGGCGATCCGCCCCCTGCGTTGACTATCCCGGCCTTCCCCCTTACATCGCGACAGTCGCGTGGAACGGGGCCGTCCGGTCATACACAGGCCCTTCTATGGAAGGTGGCCGGGTCGGGCAAGTCAAAGGGCCACACGAAGCTGTCAGAAGCCTCGGAGAGAACATGCTGGGAATGGGATCGCTTGCGCGGAAGGTGTTCGGGACGCCGAACGACCGCAAGGTAAAGTCCGTCCGTCCGATCGTGGCGCAGATCAACGCGCTGGAGCCGGAATTCCAGGCGCTGACAGATGAAGGCATCATCGCCAAGACGCGCGAGTTCCAGAAGCGGGTGCAGGAAGGCGGCGAGAGCCTGGATGCGATCCTGCCCGAGGCTTTTGCCAACTGTCGCGAAGGTGCGCGGCGGGCGCTGGGCCTGCGCGCCTTCGACGTGCAGCTGAAGGGCGGAATGTTCCTGCACCAGGGCAATATTTCGGAAATGAAGACGGGCGAGGGCAAGACGCTTGTGGCGACCTTTGCCGCCTATCTGAACGCGCTGACCGGCAAGGGCGTGCATGTCGTTACGGTGAACGACTATCTGGCCAAGCGCGACGCGGAATGGATGGGCAAGGTCTATGCGGCGCTGGGGATGACCACGGGCGTCGTCTACTCGCATCAGCCGGATGACGAGAAGATCGCGGCCTACCGCGCCGACATCACCTATGCGACGAACAACGAGCTGGGCTTCGACTATCTGCGTGACAACATGAAGGCCTCGCTGGAGGAAATGGCGCAGCGGGGGCATTATTTCGCCATCGTGGACGAGGTGGACTCGATCCTGATCGACGAGGCGCGGACGCCGCTTATCATCTCGGGGCCGAGCCAGGATCGCAGCCCGCTGTACACGGCGGTGGACGCGGTGATCCCGCATCTGCAGCCGGAGCATTATGCGGTGGACGAGAAGACCCGCGGCGTGACCCTGACGGAAGAGGGCAACGATGCCATCGAGGGGCTGCTGCGCGAGGCGGGCATCCTGCCCGAGGGGCAGAACCTTTATGCGGCGGAAAGCACGTCCATCGTGCACCACGTCAACCAGGCGCTGCGGGCGCACAAGCTGTTCTTCAAGGACCAGCAATACATCGTTCGCGACGGCGAGGTGATGCTGATCGACGAATTCACCGGGCGGATGATGAAGGGGC
>NZ_DAIQAT010000166.1:0-7619 GCF_036781545.1 Tabrizicola sp. | reverse complement strand
TCGCAATAGGGCTTGCCGGGCAGGCTGGGCAGGCCGCAGAACCAGAAATCATCCGTCGCCGGGTCGCCGATCGGCCATTTGCAGGTCCGCTCGGTCAGTTCCATCAGCGTCAGCTTGCGCGCGCGCTTCTCCACCTCGCGGACCGAGGCCAAGGCCTCGGGGCTGATCTCGTTCAGGCTGGGTTGCGGCGGCAGCGGCTGGCCGGCCGGGATGATCGCCTTGCGGACCGGCAGCGGGGTGACGTTGGACGACGGAGCAGGGGCCGCCGCCGCAGGTGCCGCCGGGCGCGGTGGCTCGGCGCGCGGGGCCGGTTCCGGCCGGGGGGCGGGCTCGGGCTTGGCCGCCGCGACAGCTGCGGCCGGGGCGCTGCTCTCCTCCTCGTCCTCCTTGCCGCCCACGCGGTTCGACAGGCCGAGGCGATGCACCTTGCCGATCACCGCGTTGCGGGTCACCCCGCCCAGTTCCTTGGCGATCTGGCTGGCCGACTGGCCCTCGTTCCACATGCGCTTGAGCGTCTCGACGCGCTCGTCCGTCCAGGACATCCCGATCTCCGCCTGTCTGTGCTACCCGGACATTCTATCCGTCCGGGGCAGGGGGCCGCAAGGGTCGCTCTCGCAAAGGGTCAGGGATGCAGGCGCAGCGCCCGCGCTTCGGCATGGCGCACGATGGGAAAGCCCGCCCGCCGCCGCAGAAGCTCGGGCTCGGGACAGACCGCCGCCAGCCGCGCCCGGTCGTCCGGGAGAAGCGCGGCAAGCCCTGCCTCGCCGGGATGGAAGCTTTCCGACAGCGTTCCTTCCGCCAGCAGCACCTCATGCCGGTCGCAGAGCAGCATCACATAATCGACTCCGCCCCCTGGCAGAACCACCCGCGCGGCCTGATCGTCGACCAGCGCCTGGGCGGCGACCAGCACCCGGTCCTCGCCGAAATAGACCGCGGCGCGCCAGTCGTCGATCAGCACCCGTTGCTGGGGCGAGACGACCAGTTCCCGTGCATTGCCCAGGGCACCGGGGCCGAAGGCCACGGGCCGAAGGCCCGGATGCGCCAGAAGCTCGACCACCTCCACCCGCCGCCGTCCGACCCAGCGCAGCGGGCGCGAGCCGTTGCCGAGCGTCGTCACCACCTCTCCTGCGACCAGGGTTTCGACCGGACGCGGTCCGTCGGGCGTGTCGATCCGCGTGCCTGCGACATAGGCCGCGAGCGCATCGGTCAGGGCCGCGCCGTGAAGCACCGGCCCGGATCCCGGCACCCAGGGCCGCGCGCTGGAAAGCCCCGCCGCCTTGCCGCCGACGCGGACCAGGAACAACCCCGGACGGCCCGCGACCGGCTCGACCGCGACCGCGCTTCCGGCGCGATGTTCCATGCTAGGCGGAGTATCTTCTGCCAGCACCAGCCCGTCCGGCCCCTCGGTCAGGCTGATCCCGACCGGCGTCGCGCCCTCCATCAGCACGGGCAGCGTCTCGGCAAGCCGCGCGGCCCAGCCCTTCGCGGCTGCCGGTTTCGGCAGGATCACCCGGTCCAGCGCATAGACGCCGACAGTGATGCGCTCAGCGACCATGTCTGTCCAGAACCCCCGGCTTTCCGCCCTGCCCGGAGGGGCCCCCGCCCCTTCATCCCCGATCCTGCATTGCCAGCGTTTACAGGTCATTGCCAGCGAAAAACCCAAGGCCTGGGAAAGCACTTTACCCGCGCGCATATTCCCGCTACTGACGCCCCATGACCGCAGGATCTTGCCATATCCCCGCCTCGCGCCGACGCCGTCGCGCCTGACGCCTATCCTGCCGTCATCGGCGCTGTTGCGCCTCATCCTTCCCCAAGTTGACTCCCAGCCAGCCCTCGGGCACCCATTGGCTTTCACCTGAAGGACCCTGTTCCATGATCCCCTCCGTCCTGCCGACCTACAACCGCGCGCCCCTGTCCTTCGTGAGGGGCGAGGGCAGCTGGCTCTGGGCGGAAGACGGGCGCCGATATCTCGACCTCGGCTCGGGCATCGCGGTGAATGCGCTGGGCCATGCCCATCCCGCGCTGGTGCAGGTGCTGACCGAGCAGGCCGGGAAGCTGTGGCATGTCTCGAACGTCTACACGATCCCTGAACAGGAACGGCTGGCGAAGCTGCTGACCGACAGCACCTTCGCCGACACGGTCTTCTTCACCAATTCCGGCACGGAAACCGCCGAGCTGGCGATCAAGATGGCGCGCAAGTTCCATTACGACGCGGGCCAGCCCGAGCGGACGCAGATCGTCGCTTTCGAGGGCGCGTTCCACGGTCGCTCGACCGGTGCCATCGCGGCGGCGGGGTCGGAGAAGATGGTCAAGGGCTTCGGCCCGCTGATGCCGGGATTTGTCCATCTGAAATGGGGCGACAATGACGCTATCCGCGCGGCCATCACCCCCGGGACCTGCGCCGTGATCATCGAGCCGATCCAGGGCGAGGGTGGCATCCGCGTTGTCCCCGACGCCGAGCTGAAGCTGATCCGGCAGCTTTGCGACGAGACCGGCACGCTCCTGATCTTCGACGAGGTGCAATGCGGCATGGGCCGTACCGGGCGGCTCTTCGCGCATGAATGGGCGGGTGTCACGCCGGACATCATGATGGTCGCCAAGGGCATCGGCGGCGGCTTCCCCCTGGGTGCGGTGCTCGCCACCGAACGCGCCGCTGCGGGCATGACCGCCGGGACCCATGGCTCCACCTACGGCGGCAACCCGCTTGGCTGCGCGGTGGGGGCGAAGGTCGTCGAACTGATCGCCAACCCGGCCTTCCTGGCCGAGGTCGCCCGCAAGGGCGCGCTGATGCGGCAGGGGCTGGAAAGCCTGGTCGCCCGTCACCCGGCGGTCTTCGAGGACGTTCGCGGCGAAGGCCTGATGCTGGGCCTGAAATGCAAGCCGGCCCCGGCAGATGTGGTGAAGGCGGGCTACGAGGCCGGCATCCTGACCGTTGCCGCCGCCGACAATGTCCTGCGCCTTCTCCCCGCGCTCAACATCCCCGACGACGACATTGCCGAGGCGCTGCGACGGCTCGACCAGACCGCCGCCGCCCTCGAAAAAGCTGCCTGAGCTTCTTCTGTTCCCAAATATCCAGGCGTTCCGGGGGTGAACCCCCGGCCGCCGGATCAAAAAGCGAAACGACATGAACCACTTCCTCGACATCCACCAGACATCCCCCGCCGACCTGCGGGCCATGATCGACAATGCGCAGGCGATGAAGACCGCGCGCAACGGCCGCCCCAAAGGCTCGCCCGACGATGAGACCCCGCTCAAGGGCCGCATGGTCGCGCTGATCTTCGAGAAACCCTCGACCCGCACCCGCGTCAGCTTCGACGTGGGCGTCCGCCAGATGGGCGGCGAGACGATGGTGCTTTCCGGCAAGGAAATGCAGCTCGGCCATGGCGAGACCATAGCCGATACCGCCCGGGTCCTGTCGCGCTATGTCGACCTGATCATGATCCGCACTTTCGAGGAAGCGACGCTGCTGGAGATGGCCGAACACGCCACCGTCCCGGTGATCAACGGCCTGACCAACCGCACCCACCCCTGCCAGATCATGGCCGACGTCATGACCTACGAAGAGCATCGCGGCCCCATCGCGGGCCGCAAGGTGGTGTGGTGCGGCGATGGCAACAACGTCTGCGCCAGCTTCCTGCATGCGGCCGGGCAGTTCGGCTTCGACTTCACCTTCACCGGGCCGGAAACGCTGGACCCGGAGGATAAGTTCGTCGCCTTCGCCCGCGAGAAGGGATCGAAGATCACCATCCAGCGCGACCCGTTCACCGCCGTCGAAGGCGCCGACCTTGTGGTGACGGACACCTGGGTCTCGATGCACGACCCGGAATCGGCCAAGGAACGCCGCCACAACCAGCTGCGGCCCTACCAGGTCAACGAACAGCTGATGTCGCGGGCCAAGCCCGACAGCCTGTTCATGCATTGCCTGCCCGCGCATCGCAACGACGAGGCGACGAGCGCCGTGATGGACGGCCCGCATTCGGTGATCTTCGACGAGGCCGAGAACCGCCTGCACGCCCAGAAGGCGGTCATGCGCTGGAGCCTGGGGGTGTAGGCCCCGATGGGACGGGCGGGCGCTTGACAAGGCCCCGCCCGCGCCCGACGCTTCAGCGCAAAGGGAGGTTCCCATGCACCGCCGTTCCGTCGCCGTCTTCGACCGTTTCCTCTCGGCCCTGGCCGTCATCCTCGACAAGGCCAGCGCGCATTGCGAGGCGAAGAAGATCAAGCCCGAGGTCATCCTCGCCGCGCGCCTCTTCCCCGACATGTTCCCCTTCGCCCGCCAGGTCCAGCTCGCCTGCGACTTTGCGGCGCGCGGCACCGCCCGGCTGGCGGGGCAGGAGCCGAAAGGCTTCCCCGACACCGAGACCACGTTTGCCGAGCTGAAGGACCGGATCGCCGCGGCGCGCGGCTATATGGGCAGTTTCCAGGCCGCCGACTTCGCCCATGCCGATGCCCGCGAGGTGCATTTCAAGGCCGGGGGCCGCGACATGGTGCTGAAGGGCGACGAGTTCCTGTCGTTCTACACCCTGCCGCAGTTCTTCTTCCACGTCACCACCGCCTACGACATCCTGCGGGCGAACGGGGTGGAGCTTGGCAAGCGGGACTACATGGGCGCGCCCTGAACCTGCCCGCGCGCGGGCAGTCGTTCGACCCGTGTCTTATCAACGGCTTGCGAGGCCGCGTTCAGGATTTGGTAACCTCTGTCTTCTTCATGCCGGTTGCCCGCCCGCAGGGGCCAGCACCTTCCGTGCATCGGCATCCGCCGCCCGTGCGGCCAGGAGCGCGACAACCACAAGGATCAGCGCCAGCCCGGCATAGGTCGGGCGGAAGCCGGCGTGCTCGGCCAGGAAGCCGATGGTCGAGGGCGCGACGAGGATGCCGCAATAGCCGACCATGGTGACGATCGAAATCGCATTGGCCGAGGGCAGGCGGGGATGGTTCCCGGCGGCCGAGAACAGGATCGGCACCATGTTCGCCACGCCCAGGCCTGACACCGCGAAGCTCGTGATCGCCAACCAGTCCCAAGGCGCCAGCGCCCCGCCCATCAACCCCGCTGCGCCCAGAAAGCCCGACAGCCGCAGCGTCCGCACCGCGCCCAGCCGGTTGCGGACGGTATCGCCCAGGAAGCGCATCACCGCCATGGCCCCGGCGAAGAAGGCGAAGGCCAGGCCCGAGACGAAGACATCCGAACCCAGTTCCTTCTGCAAATAGATCGCCGCCCAGTCCAGCACCGCGCCCTCGGGCACCATCGAGAAAAGCGCGAGGAACCCCAGGAGCCAGATGTGGAAGTCTTTCGGGAAAAGCTTCGTCTTCGGCGTGGCCACCGTCTCGGCCACCGGGCCGCGTGGTGCTGGCGGCAACAGGAACGGCATGGCTACCAGTACCATTGCCGCCACGACCGCGGCGGTCAGCAGCGACTGCACCTCGGACCCCCAATGCGCGATGACCCAGGCCCCGGCCGAGCCGCCGATGAAGCCGCCCAGGCTCCAGAACCCGTGCGAGGAGGACATGATCGCCTTGTGCAGCCGACGCTCGATCTCGACCGCCTGCGCGTTCATCGCCACATCCATGCAGCCCGCCATCGCCCCGAAAACCGCCATGAACAGGGCCAGGGCCCAGAGGTTGGGCGAGAAGACCACCATCGGCAGGACCGGGATCAGCGCCAGCGAGAACAGCGACAGCACCCGCCGCCCGCCGTACAGGCTGATCAGCCGCCCGGCGAAGAGCATGGCCGAGACCGCCCCCAGCCCGAGGACCAGGATCAGCAGGCCCAGCATGGATTCCGTCACGCCGTGGCGCGGCATGAGAAGCGGGATTTGCGGCGCCCAGGCGCCCATGACGAAGCCGTTGGCCAGAAACATCGCCGCAACCGCCCACCGCGCGCGCTGCGCCTGCACATCCACCTGCATGATCCGCCCCTTCACTGTTAGCGCCGGTCATAATCTGCGCGCCGGACGGTTGGAAGGCCGGTCGGATCAATCCGTGTTGCAAGGCTGAAAGGAAGCGCTGGGGCGCCGCTGGCTGTCTCCGGGCAAGAACGATCCCCTTTCGCGGTCAGGTCCCGCGCGGCTTCGCCCGCAGCGTCGGTTCCGCCTGCGTCGGGTCTTCGGGCCAGGGGTGGCGCGGATAGGCGCCGCGCATGTCCTTGCGCACATCGGCGTAGGAGGTCGCCCAGAAGCGCGGCAGGTCGGTCGTCACCTGCACCGGGGCCCGCGCCGGGGACAGGAGCGTGATCCTGACCGGCATCCGCGCCGCGCCGACCACGGGGTGAACCGTGACGCCGAACAATTCCTGCAACCGCACCTCGATGGCGGGCACCTCGCCCTCGTAGTCGATGGGAATCTTCCGGCCCAGGGGCGTCTCGAAGCTTCCCGGCACCAGCCGGTCCATCTCGGCCAGCCGGTCCCAGCCCAGCAGGGCCTGAAGCGCGGGAACGAGGTCCAGCGCCTTGATGTCCGCTTCCGTCCGCATGCCGGAAAGGTGTGGCAGCAGCCAGTCTTCCGCAGTGGCCATGAGGTCGGCATCCTCCACCCCCGGCCAACCCTCGCCCCGCGCCAGCCGGGCCCGCGCGCGTAGCCGCCGCGCCGCCGGGGACCAGGGCAGGCCGAGAAGCCGCACCCCCTCCAGCGCCGCCTGCGCCACGACGTCGGGGGCCGCGTCCCAATGCCGGTCGTCCAGCACCAGCGCGCCCAGCCGTTCCTGCCGCCGCGCGACGACGCGGCCTTCGCGTTTCGACCAGTCGCAGACCTCGACCCAGGCGATGCGGTCGGCGTAAAGCCCCCGGACCTCGGCCTCGCTGATCGCCACCGCCTGCCGCACCGTCGCTTCCCGGGCATCGCCGTCGAGGTCGGTCGCCACGATGAGCCGGGCGCCCGACAGGGGCAGACCGGCGGGCATCGCCGCCCCCTTGCCCCCTGACAGCACCCAGCGCGGCGCCTCGCCCTTCCGCCGCAGGCCGATCCGGTCGGGATAGGCCAGCGCCGCCATCTCGGCGAGGGTGTGTGCCGGGGAGCCCCCCGCCTGATCGCCCGCTTGGCCAACCAGGCTTCGCGCTGCCGTTGCCAGCCGCCTCGCCTCGGCCCGGATGCGCTCGACCACGCCCCGGTCCGCCTCTGGCCCCGGGCGCGTCACCGCCTGCACCCGCAAGGCCAGGTCCGGTGGTGCCCCGCGCAGCGGGTCGCGTTCCGCCAGGAGGGCTGCCAGGGTCGCCGCCTCCGGCCCCGCCACCGCCAGCATGTGCCCCAGCCTCGGGTGCAGCGGCAGTCCCGCCAACCTGCGCCCATGCGCGGTGATGTGGCCGTTTGCGTCCAGCGCGCCCAGCCCCTGCAACAGACTGCGGGCCTCGGCCAGCGGTCCCGCCGGGGGCGGCGTCAGGAAGGGCAGGTCCGCGCCCCCCCAGAGCGCCAGTTCCAGCGCCAGCCCGGCCAGGTCGGCCACTTCGATCTCGGCAGGCGGGTAGGGGGCGAGGCCACCCTCCTCGCCACGGGTCCAGAGCCGGTAGCACAGACCCTCGGCGACCCGACCCGCGCGGCCCCGGCGCTGCTCGGCCTCGGCCTTGGTCGCCCGCTCCGTCACCAGCCGCGACATGCCGGAGTTCGGGTCGAACCGCGCCCGCCGCGCCC
>NZ_DAIQAT010000165.1:0-7641 GCF_036781545.1 Tabrizicola sp. | reverse complement strand
CGAATTCGACCATCAGGATGCCGTGCTTGGTGATCAGGCCGATCAGCGTGATCAGCCCGACCTGGGTGTAGATGTTCAGCGTACTGAGCCCGAAATACAGCGGCAACATCGCGCCGAAGATCGACAACGGCACCGACATCAGGATGATGAACGGGTCGCGGAAGCTTTCGAACTGCGCCGCCAGCACCAGGTAGATCACGACCAGCGCCGCGCCGAAGGCCAAAAGGATCGTATTGCCCTCGGTCTTTTCCAGCCGCGACTGGCCGGAGTAGTCGATGAAGAAGCCATCCGGCAGCACTTCGGCCGCGATACGCTCCAACTCGGCCAGGGCAACCCCGGTGGACAAGCCGATCATCGGCATGGCCGTCAGCGAGGCCGAGTTCAGCTGGTTAAACTGCTCGATCGAGGCGGCGGCCACCGTGGGCGTGATCGACACGACCGAGGACAGCGGAACCATCGCGCCGGAGCGCGCCCGCACGAAGAACTCACCCAGCCGCTCGGGATTGTCGCGCCAGTCGCGCGGGACCTGGGTGATCACGTCATAGCTGTTGGAATCACGGTCGAACTGGGCCACCGCGCCGCCGCCGACCATAAGGCCCAGCGTCGAGCCGATGTCGCTGACCGAGACGCCCAGAAGCGCGGCGCGGTCGCGGTCAATGGTGACGCGCACCTGCGGGGCGTCGAAGGACAGGCTGTTCTGCACCACGATGAACATGCCGGATTGCATCGCCTTGGCGCGGATCTCTTCGGCGATCTCGACCACCCGTTCCGGCGCGTGGATCGACTGGATCACCATGGCGATGGGCAGGCCGCCCCCGGCGCCGGGCAGCGAAGGTGGCGCGAAGACGAAGCTTTGCAGGCCGGGGGTTCCGTCGAGGATCCCCTGGATTTCCTGCTGGACCTCGCTCTGGCTGCGGTCGCGCTGGTCCCAGTCCTTGAGCGCCCAGATGTAGAAGCCGGTATTCCCGGCCCCGCCCATCCCGGCGACCGAGAACGAGGTCTCGACCTCTTTGATGCCAGAGGTACGCCGACCGATCTCGCGCGTGAAGGCGTCGGTGTATTCCAGCGTGGCGTAGCGTGGCCCGTTCATAATGGCGAAGAGCGCACCGCTGTCTTCCTCGGGCGCCAGCTCCGACGAGGTGTTCAGGAACATGAAGCCCATGACGCCGACCAGAACGGCCGCCATCAGCATGGTCACTGGCCGGTAGTCCAGCGAAGAGGAGACCCGCCGTTCATACCAGTTGGACAGCCCGTTCAGGGTCCGGTCGACGACGCGCTGGAAGCGGCCCGGCTCGCCCGCGTGCAGGATGCGGGCAGACATGGTGGGGGTGATGGTCAGCGCGACCACGCCGGAAATGACGACCGATCCGGCCAGCGTCAGGGCAAATTCGGTGAAAAGCGCGCCGGTCAGGCCGCCGGTGAAGGCCAGCGGCGCCAGCACGGCGGCAAGCGTGATGGTCATGGCGACGACCGGGCCGGTGATCTCCTTCATGCCGGTGATCGCCGCCTGGGCGGGGCGCATGCCGTCGTCGATATGGCGGTGAATGTTTTCCACCACGACGATGGCGTCGTCGACCACCAGGCCGATGGCCAGCACCATGGCCAGAAGCGTCAGGAGGTTAATCGAATAGCCGAAGGCCAGCATGATCGCGCAGACACCGATCAGCGAAAGCGGGATGGTGACGATGGGCATGACGACAGAGCGGAACGAGCCAAGAAAGAGGAGGATCACCACCATGACGATGACCACCGCCTCGGCGATGGTCTTGAACACCTCGGTGATCGAGGCCGAGATCGTCTCGGTCGAGTCGTAGACCAGGTCGATGGTCATGCCCTGCGGCAGGGTCGCCGCCAGCGCGGGAAGCGCCTCGTTCACATTGGTGGCCACGTCAAGCTGGTTCTCGCCGGGGGCGGGGACGATCCCGATGAAGGTGCCGGGCTCGCCCGCGAAGGTCACGATGGCGTCGGTCGTGCCCGAGGCGAGCTCGATCCGCGCCACGTCGCGCAGCCGCACCACGCCGTCCGCCCCCTGCACCAATGGCAGCGCACCGAACGAGTCAGGCGTCTGGATCGTGCTGTCCAGCGTAAGCGAATACGCGAAATACTCGTTCTCGGTCTTGCCCGGCGCCGACAGGAAGTTCGACGACCGGATTGCCGCCAGAACCTCGGGCGCGGTCACACCTCGCGAGGACAGCTTGAGCGGATCGAGCCAGACCCGCATCGCGAACTTCTGCGCGCCCAGGATTTCCATCTGCGCGACGCCCTGGATGTTCGCCACCCGCGGCCGCACCACCCGTTCCAGGTATTCGTTCAGCTCTTCGGGCGACATGTTCGGGTTCTGCACCGCGAAGTACATCAGCGCGAAGGTCATGCCGGTGCCCTTGACGATCACCGGGTCCTCGGTGTCCTGCGGCAGCTGTCCGCGCACCTGCTGCACCTTAGACATCACCTCGGTCAAAGCGACGTCGGGATCGGCCCCCAGCCGCATCTGCACGGTGACGATCGAGGCCGATTGCGCCGACTGGCTGGTGACGTAGTCGATGTTCTCTGTCGTCGAAACGGCGGCGGCGATGGGCGAGGTGACGAAGCCCTGGATCAGGTCGGGTGCGGCGCCGGGGTAGACGGTCGTGATGGTGATCACGCTTTCCGACACTTCCGGGTATTGCCGCACCGGCAGGCTAAAGACCGACGCCAGGCCCACGAACAGAATCAGCGCCGCCAGGACGGTGGACAGCACGGGGCGGCGGATGAAGATTTCCGAGAAATGCATCGGCCGCCCCTATTCGACGGCCGTCAAGGAGACGGAATCGTCGATCCTCACCGCCGCGCCGTT
This sequence comes from Tabrizicola sp., assembly GCF_036781545.1. Taxonomy (GTDB): domain Bacteria; phylum Pseudomonadota; class Alphaproteobacteria; order Rhodobacterales; family Rhodobacteraceae; genus Tabrizicola. The sequence goes on along the minus strand of NZ_DAIQAT010000165.1, from coordinate 4,808 downwards.
CGACAGCCGGTTCTGCCCCGACGTCACCACCTGGTCTTCGGCGGAGAGGCCCGAGACCACCTCGATCTGCGTGCCGTTGCGCCGCCCGGTCTTGACGAAGACCTGGTCGGCGGTCAGCGCGTCGCCCTCGCCCTTGCGCAGGACATAGGCATAGCTGCCGTAGAGGCTGGCCACGATGGCGGTCTGCGGCACGGCGATCACGCCCTGTTCCACGGGCAGCGAGACGCGCACGCGCAGGAACTGGCCGGGAAGCAGCTGGCCCGAGGGGTTTCTGACCTCGGCCCGGACCTTGGCGAGGCGCGAGTTCGGATCGACCTGCGGCTCGATGGCGATGATCCGGCCCTCGGCGCTGAAGGCGCCGACTTCCGTCGTGACGCTGACCGCCCGGTCCAGCGCAATCGAGGAGAGCTGCTGCTCGGGCAGCGTGAAGTCGACATACATCCGCTGGAGATCCTGCAGCGTGGCGTAGATCGTGCCCGGCACGACATACTGGCCCACCTCGACCCGGGGGATCCCGACCACGCCGCCGAACGGTGCGCGGGACTGCTTGGCTTCGAGCGCGGTCTGCAGCTGCGCCAATTGCGCCCGGGCGCTTTCCAGTTGTGCCGCGGCGCTTTCCAGAGTGTTCGCCGCGCCGACCCCGCGGGCAGTCAGAGTTTGCGCCCGGTCGGCCTCGGCGGTGGCGACCGCGAGGCCGGCCTCGCCTGCGGCAAGGCCCGCGCGTTCGGCCTTGTCGTCGATCTGCAGCAGGACCTGGCCCTCGGTCACGGTCGCGTTCGGGGCGAAGTCGATGCTGCGCACCAGGCCGCTGGATTCAATCGCGAGATCCACGCCCCGCGCCGAGATCGCTGTGCCGACCGCCTCGAAACCGGGCTCCCAGTCGGCCGGCTGGACGGTCAGCGCCGTGACCGGAACCGGGGGCGGCACGGCACCGGCCATGAACTGCGCGATCATGCCCTCGCGGAAGTACTTGAACCAGACGATACCGCCGGCAATCAACCCAAGCAGCACGACAGCGATGATCAGGCGTTTGAACATGGTGTCTCTTGTTTGTCAGTGTTTGTCAGAGGATCGCCAGCAAGCCGACGCAGAGCGCCTGGCAACGGTCCGGCACCCCCTCTTTGTGGGGACAGATGACGGAAAGTTCAAGCCGGGTCAGGGATTAAACCGCACGGTCCCGGGTTGGTCGCCAATCTGTTTCGGTTCAGGCATTGTCGGAACAAGCTGATCTGAGGGACGCCGGGGCAGGCACATCGGCGACGGTCATGGCAGCCTGGCCGGTAGCAGGCCAACAACGCGGCGGGATTTGACTGGCTTCTGCAGGCAGGCACCAGCGCATCGCCAGTTGATCACTGCGTTTCCACATGATCAGGTTCATGTCCGCTTGCCGCCTCGCGCGGCGGCACTGTCGCGTCCCCTTCCTCGCGATCGCGCTTCAGGGCCGCGGCACCCAGAACCATCAGCGTCACCGGGGTGGTGATCATGACGAACACGCCGATGACGATCTCGTGCAGGATCACCCGATCCTGCAGCCAGCTGTAGCTGAGAAGCGAAGCCAGGAGGATCGCCGCGGCGCCCCAGCTGGTGCCCAGTGTGGGCGCATGGATGCGTTCGTAAAAGCTTGTCAGGCGCACCAGACCCAAGGCACCCAGGAAGGCAAGCGTCGAGCCGACCACCAGCAGCGCCGCCACCGGAAGGGCCAGCCAAAGGGGCATGGCTTCGAGCGCGGTCATTCGATCACCTCGCCGCGCAGAAGGAACTTTGCAAGCGCCACGGTTCCCACGAAGCCGCAGATGCCGATGACCAGCGCCGCCTCGAAGAAGAAGGGCGTGCCGAATTTGATTCCGGTCACGATGAACAGCAGCATGGCGATGATGTAGAAGGCATCGACCGCCAGCACGCGATCCTGGGCGCGCGGTCCGATCAGGATGCGTATCAGCGCCAGGAAGCCCGCAAGCGCAAGCGCGCCTTGCGCATAGGTGGTGGCCCAGATCAGAACCGTGAACGCGGTCATCCGAATGCCTCCATCAGCAGCGCTTCATAGCGGTTGGCGATCAGGTCCTGCCATGCGGCGTCATCGACCATGTCGAAGACATGCAGCAGCAGGATTCCCGTCTCCTCGTCGTATTCCAGCCATGCCGTTCCGGGTGTCGCCGTGATGATCACCGCCAGCATTCCCAGGGCAAGCCGGTTCTTCAGCCGCAGCCGGATATGGACAAAGGACGACCGCCGATGCCTTCCGCCCCCTGCCAGAAGGCGCGCGACAGCGTAGTTCGACCGCAGGATGTCCCGGAACACGATCCCGGCCAGCCGGACCAGCGGCCAGACGGCCCGGGGACGCTGGGCCTCGGGCTCGATCCGCGCGAAGGCCCATCCCGCCACCACCGCAGCGGCAGAACCCAACACGGCTTGTCCCGGCGACAGGCGGGTCAGAAGCAGCCAGATCCCCAGAAGGCCCAGCGAGAGGATCGGATGAGGCAGCAGACGTCTCATTCCGGCACCTCCGCATCCTCGGCGCGGGGCGCGCCCAGCACCCCTTCGGCATAGAGCGTCGGGCGCAGCAGGGCATCGGTCGTATCCACCATGTAGCCCAGCGTCACCTCGGCCTTGACGGACAGAACCGCCAGAAGCCCCACGAGCAAGAGGATCGGCGCGAACTCAAGCGCCAGGATGCGTGGCGGCTCGATCGCCTCGCTGCCCCAGAATGTGCGGATGCCGATGCGCATGGTCGCAAGCAGCGTGGCAAAGCCGGACAGAAACAGAAGCGTGATGAAACCCCAGGCCCACCTGTCGCGTCCGGTGTCGTCCAGCAGGCCCTGGACCATGCCCAGCTTGCCGATGAACCCCGAGAGCGGGGGCAGCCCCGCCGAGGCGATCATCGTGACGCCGAAGGCCAGGCTCAGAACCGTGACGGTCCCCGGAAAGGCGAGAACCATTTCGGGCCGGGGATCGTCGTCCGGATCGTCATAGTCGTCGGTTTCTTCATCCGTGATCAGTTCGGCCTCGCCGCCCAGACGGCGCATCGGCTCGATCAGCAGGAAAATCGCGCTGACGGCAAGGGTGGAGCCGAGCATGTAGAACAGCGCCGCCGACAGCACACCGGCAGGTCCACCTCCGGTGACGACACCTGTCGCGGCGATCACCGTTCCGGAGGAGATCATCACCAGGAAGGCGGCGACCCGGTCCATCTCGCGCGAGGCAAGGACACCCAGCAAGCCGAAGGTCACTGTCGTCAGGCCGCCCGCCAGCAGAACCTGCGAACCGAAGCCGGCCGATGCCCCGGCATGGGCCCCGAAGATCAGGAACGAGAGCCTGACAAGGACATAGGCCCCCACCTTCGTCATCACTGCAAAGAGCGCGGCCACCGGCGCCGCCCCCGCCGCATAGGTCGAGGGCAGCCAGAAGGACAGGGGCCAGATGCCCGCCTTGACCAGGAACGCCACCGCCATGATCCCGGCCCCCGCCTGGAACAAGGGGCGCTGGTCGTCATCCAGACCAGATACCAGCTGGACCAGATGCGCCATGTTCAGCGTCCCGGTCACGCCGTAGACCAGGCTGACGCCGACCAGAAACAGCAACGAGGCCGTCAGGTTGATGGCGATGTAATGCAGTCCGGCCCGCACTTTCGCCTCGCCGCCGCCATGCAGCAGCAGCCCGTAGGAAGCCGCGAGCAGGACCTCGAAGAAGACGAAGAGGTTAAAGAGATCGCCGGTCAGGAAAGCCCCGTTCAATCCCATCAGCAGGAACTGGAACATGGCGTGGAAATGCTGGCCCTGCCGGTGGGTGCCTGCCGCCGAAAAGATCAGTGCAGGCAGCGCCAGAAGGCCGGTCAGGACCAGCATCATCGCCGAAAGCCGGTCCACGACCAGCACGATGCCGTAAGGGGCGGACCAGTCGCCCAGAAGGTAGAATCCGATGTCGTTTCCACCGGTCAGGTCGCTGCCCTTGGACCGAGCCAGAAGCTCGATTGCGGCAAGCAGCGTCACCGCGCAGGACAGTAGCCCGATGGCCAGCTTCGCGCGCCGCTGGCGCTCGTCATAGATGAGCGTCAGCGCCCCGGCGAGGAATGGAACGACGATGGGGGCGATGATCAGGTGTTCGGGCGCGACGCTCACGGCAGCTTCTCCGTCCCGTCGACATGGTCGGTGCCGGTCAGTCCGCGCGAGGCGATCATCACCACCAGGAACAGCGCCGTGGTGGCGAAGCTGATGACGATGGCGGTAAGGACCAGCGCCTGCGGCATGGGGTCGGCATAAGCAGCCGGATCGACGAAGCCGCCGCGCGGCATGATCGGCGGCACGCCAAGCATGACGCGCCCCGTCGAGAAGATGAACAGGTTCACGGCATAGGACAGCAGGCAAAGGCCGACGATGACCTGAAAGGTCCGCGGCCGCAGGATCAGCCAAACCCCCGAAGCAGCAAGGACGCCGATGGCGGCGGACAGGACCAGTTCCATCAGAGTGCCTCCTCGGTTTCGGGCGCGCGGAGGCGTCGCTCTTTCAGGCGCGCGGTGCGCAACGTCTGGTGCGCGATCGACACGAGCATCAGCACCGTGGCCCCAAGGACCAAAGCAAAGACGCCGACATCGAAGATCATGACGGTTGCAGCCGGGACCTCGCCGATAACGGGGATAGCGACATAGCGCGCGTGGGCCGACAGGAAGGGATAGCCGAAGACAAGCGCGCCCAGACCCGTCAGTCCCGCGATCAGAAGGCCGAACCCCATCCAGCGCACGGGCAGCACCGTCAGCCGCGCCTCGACCCAGCGCGTGTCGTGGCCGAGGTATTGCAGCAGGATGGCGATGGACA
>NZ_DAIQAT010000164.1:0-7735 GCF_036781545.1 Tabrizicola sp. | reverse complement strand
GGCAACAAGGTCTGCTCGATGGAGAAGGCCAATGTGATGGAATCCGGCATCCTCTGGCGCGAGGTGGTGCAGGAGGTGCATGACCGCGACTACCCGGATGTCGAGTTGAGCCACATGTATGCCGATGCGGGCGCGATGCAGCTGTGCCGCTGGCCCAAGCAGTTCGACGTGATCGTCACCGACAACCTGTTCGGCGACCTCCTGTCGGACGCCGCCGCCATGCTGACCGGCAGCCTCGGGATGCTGCCCTCGGCATCGCTGGGCGCGCCCATGGCGAACGGCCGCCCGAAAGCGCTGTACGAGCCCGTCCACGGCAGCGCCCCCGACATCGCGGGGCAAGGCAAGGCCAACCCCATCGCCTGCATCCTGAGCTTCGCCATGGCGCTGCGCTACAGCTTCGATCTGGGCGAGGAAGCGACGCGCGTCGAGAAGGCGGTGGAGAAGGTGCTGGCCGACGGTGTCCGCACCGCCGACCTGATGGGGCCGGAGGGCGGCACCCCGGTCTCGACCAGCCAGATGGGCGATGCCGTTCTGGCGGCGCTGGACGCGAGCCTCTGACACCAGACGCCGGGGGCGACCCCCGGCCCACCCCGGCAGGAGCCGCCGATGTCCCCTTCCCTGAAAGGCGCGCTGCTGGGTCTGGTGGGATTCGGCCTCTTTTCGATGGCGGATGCCACGATCAAGTTCCTGGGCGGCAGCTACCACCCGGTGCAGATCGTGGCCTTCATGAACCTGTTCACCCTGCCCCTCATAGGCCTTCTCTGGCTGCAATCGCCGACGCCGCTGAAGCCGGTGCATCCCTGGCTGATGGCGATCCGTACCCTGGCGGTGGTCGCGAACGGCCTGCTTGTCGCCTATGCCTTCACCGTGCTGCCGCTGGCCCAGGCCTATGCGATCTTCTTCACCCTGCCGCTGGTCCTGACCCTGATGCCCTGGCCCCTGCTGGGGGACCGGGTGGATGCGACGGGCGGGATGGCGGTGGTGCTTGGGCTTGTCGGCGTGATCGTGGCGCTCAATCCCGGCCGGGTCGAGTTCGGCATGGGTCACCTGGCGGCAGTGCTGGGGATGCTGCTGGCTGCCGTGCACTACCTGATCGTGCGCAAGACCGGCGGGGCGGAAGCGGCGGTGCCGATGCTGCTCTACCCGGTGCTGGGCCAGACGGTGATCGCCTTCCTGCTGCTGCCAGGGCGCTATGCGCCGATGCCGCTCCATGACCTTGCCGCCGTCACCGCCCTGGCGCTGGGGGCCTTCGGCGGCACGCTGATGATGCTCGCCGCCTACCGCGCCGCGCCGCCCGTCGTGGTGGCCCCCACGCAATATTCCCAGATCGCCTGGGCCGCTCTTTTCGGCGCGCTGTTCTTTGCCGAGCCGATGACGGCGGGCATGGCGCTCGGCATGGTGATCATCGCCGCCGCGGGGATGCTCGTCGTTGCGCGGCAGGATCGCGGGGCAAAGGTTCCGGGCTGACCGCAGGTTTCGCTTGGTATTCGTCCTTCGGTGGCGCTAGGCTTTTCCCGATTTCGACGGGGGATTGAAATGTCGCCTTTTGCGTCCGGCCTTGCGGCCCAATGCCTTGTGGCAAGCCTGTCCCTGTTCGCCCAGCCGTTGGCGGCCGAGACGATGAAGGAGATGTTCCCCTCCTATACCGACTGGATCGACCCCGCGCTTGCCGACCGCTTCGGTGCGCTGGAGATCCATCGCGGTCCGCAGGTGCTGGCCGGGGGCGACTTTACGCTGGCGGTGGGCGACGCCTATTACGTCCTGTCGGGCGAGGATGCGCGCTGGGTGCTGGCGGATCTGTGGCAGAACCTGCCGGATCCGGACCTTCAGGCACTGATCTTCCAAAGCGGCACCTCGCCGCTCGATTCCGCCTGGGCCTCGACCGTCTACTATTTCGAGGATGGGCATATCTCGGACGAAGAAGCCGATACGATGGACTATCAGGCGATCATCACCGCCCGGAAGAACGCCGAGCCCGAGGCCAACCGCCGACGCCGCGAGGCAGGCCTGCCCGAGTTGACCACCGTCGGCCTGACCGGAACCCCGGGCTATGACCGCGCCAGCCGATCGCTGACCTTCTCGGTCCTGCTGGACGTCGCGGGCGGCGGGCAAAGCCTGAATGCCAACGCCTGGGTGCTGTCGCGCCATGGCTTTGTCAACCTGAACGTGCTGGGCCTTCCGGAACAGGCGGCAGATGTCAACGCGAAGATGCCAGAGCTGATCGGCATGGTCAGCCTGCCCGAGGGCAACCGCTATCAGGACTATGCGCCGGGTGTCGATGCCTTGGCCGAAGGCGGGTTGAGCGGCCTTCTGGGCGGCGGTGCGGCACAGGCCGGGCTGTTGCTGGTGGCGCTGACGCTGTTGAAAAAGTTCGGCGTGTTTCTGGTGCTGCCGGTCATCTGGCTGGTCAAGCGCCTGCGGGGAAAAAGCGCGGAAACCTGAGCGTTCCGCCGCGCTTTCCGGCGCGCCCGGCCTTGTGGCCGCCCGCGATCCGGGCGATTATGGTTGCGCTCACAGGGATCGGGTCGCCCGGTCCGTCGCCCTCGGAACCTGTCGAATGTCCCCCACCCTGCGCGGCGCCCTTCTCTCGCTTGCCGCTTTTGCCGCCTATGCCACGCATGACGTGGTGGTGAAATATCTGGGCGGGCATTATTCCTCGTTCCAGACCATGTTCTTCGCCGGGCTGATGGGCTTTCCGCTGGTCACGATCCTCCTCCTCAGCGACCGGCGCGACGGCACGTTGATCCCGCGGCATCCCTGGTGGACGGCGCTCCGCACCATCAGCGCGGTGGTCACCGGGGCGATGGGATTCTACGCCTTCTCGGTCCTGCCGATGGCCACCTGCTACGCGATCTTCTTCGCGATGCCCCTGCTCATCACCCTGATGGCGATCCCCATGCTGGGCGAAAAGGTGGGTCTGCGGCGTGGCATCGCGGTGATCGTCGGCCTTGTGGGGGTGATCATCGTGCTGCGCCCCGGCAGCGGCGAGGGCTTCTCTCTGGGGCATCTGGCGGCCCTTGGGGCGGCGACCACGGGGTCGCTCAGCTCGATCATCGTGCGCAAGATCGGGCGCGACGAACGCTCGGTCGTGCTGATGCTGTATCCGATGGTGCTGACCTTCGTCGCGACCGGCGCGCTGATGCCCGTGGTCTACCTGCCGATGCCGGTGACGGATCTCGCGCTGACCGCCGTCATGGCCTTCCTCGGCACACTGGGCGCGCTTGGCAGCATCGCCGCCTACCGTACGGCGCCCGCGGTGATCGTCGCGCCGATGCAATATTCCCAGATCATCTGGGCCGCGATCTACGGCTGGCTCTTCTTCGACGAAAGCGTCGATTTCTACACCGCGGTCGGCTCCTCGGTGATCATCGCCTCGGGCATCTACATCGTGTTGCGCGAGGGCACGCCCTCGGTCAGCCAGAACCGCCCCGTTCTGGAAAACCGCTCGCGCTGGGAAATCGGCACCTTCCCCCGCATTTCCAGCTGGCTCAAGCGCCTCGAAAGGGGTGGGGATCAGACGTGAGCCCCCTTGCCAAAGCCCGGCGGACGGGATAACCCCCCGCCACGGTCGGAGCGTAGCGCAGTCTGGTAGCGCACCTGCTTCGGGAGCAGGGGGTCGGAGGTTCGAATCCTCTCGCTCCGACCAATTCCCGCATCCCCCTGATAGACTTCTGGAGTCGGGAACAGGTTTCCGGCCGTGCTGTCTGCAGCTGCCGGTGCGCATCCCCAGGGCCTGTGTCGGCCATTGGCGAAAAACCGCGCCCGGTAGTCGCAAACAGGATTGGGGGCCAAAGCCGATCCGCTAGAAAGATGCGGCAAGGTGCCGCTGGCGACAGTGGAGAATTGGGAAGCCGGTGAAGATCCGGCGCTGCCCCCGCAACGGTGACGGGAGAGCGCGGCAAGGCCACTGGGGAACCCCCCCGGGAAGGTGCCGCGCAAGGACCGGAAGGTCCGCTCCCCCAGTCCGGAAACCAGCCTTGCATGAGACGTCGAGCCGCGGTGGGCGGCGGGGGCGATACGGGCTTTCCGCCCGCCCCCGTCTGCATGCCGCATTCCAGAACCAATGCCCGTGCGGGGTGGCACGAGCCAGCGGAGCGCCAGATGCTGACCGAATCCGAAATCCGTAGCGAACTTGCCGCAAGGCAGGAGAATTTCTCTCTTTCCAACGCACTTTACTGCGACCCCGGCGTGTTCCAGACCGATCTGGAACAGGTCTGGTATCGGGAATGGCTGTTCGCGGTTCCCGCCTGCGAACTGCCGAAGCCCGGCGCCTATGCGACGATGCAGGTCGGCGCCTATCCGGTCGTCGTCATCCGCGGCAAGGACATGCGCATCCGCGCCTTCCACAACGTCTGCCGCCACCGCGGGCAGAAGCTTTGCGCCCATGCCAACGGTAGCACGCCGAACCTCGTCTGCCCCTATCATCAATGGACCTACGACCTCGAGGGCAAGCTGATCTTCGCCCGCGATATGGGCGAGGGTTTCGACGCTTCGGCCTACGGGTTGAAGAAGGTGCATTGCATCGACCTTGGCGGGGTCGTCTACATCTGCCTGGCCGAAGTTCCGCCACCGATCGCCGATCTGGCGAAGACGGCTTCCAGCTATCTGACGCCCTCCGGCCTGTCCGACGCCAAGGTCGCCTTCAGTTCGACCATCGTCGAGAAGGGCAACTGGAAGCTGGTGATGGAGAACAACCGCGAATGCTATCACTGCGGCGGCTCGCATCCTTCGCTCTGCCGCAGCTATTCCGACGATCCGCGCCGCACCGCCATCAGCGGTCCCGATGCGGCCAACCCCGAGATCACCAACCACTGGAAACGCTGCGAGGCGGCGAGCCTGCCCTCACGCTTCATCGCCGGGCCACGGCTGCAATGGCGGCTGATGCGGATGCCGCTGCTGGACGGTGCCGAAAGCTTCACCATGAGCACGAAGGCCGCCGTGACGAAGCGTATGGGCACCATTCCCTTCAACGATGCCGGTAGCGTGCTGTTCTACCACTATCCCAACAGCTGGAACCACTTCCTGCCCGACCACGCCATCACCTTCCGCATGCTGCCGATCAGCCCGACGGAGACCGAGGTCACGACCAACTGGCTGGTCCACAAGGATGCCGTCGAGGGGGTGGACTACGACTTGAAAGCCCTGACCGAGGTCTGGCTGGCGACGAACGACGAAGATCGCCGCGTGGTCGAGGAGAACCAGAAGGGAATCCTGTCGCCCGCCTACGAGCCCGGCCCCTATTCCACCATCCAGGAAGAAGGGGTGATCCAGTTCGTCGACTGGTACTGCGCGACGATGACCGACCGCCTCGCCCCCAAACCGGCGATGGCAGCGGAATGACAGCGCGCCTGAACTGGTCGGCGGAACCCTGGCGCGACAGCGAACTGCTGGAATGCGCCATGGTCGTGCCGGACGTGGCCGACACCGCCACCTTCACCTTCCGCGCCCCTTCGGGGGCGTGGTTCGACTACCAGCCGGGCCAGTTCATCACGCTGGACCTGCCGGTTGATGCGTCCGATGTGCCGGGCGGCAATGTGCAACGAACCTATACGATCTCGTCCTCGCCATCGCGCCCCTTGTCGATCTCGATCACCGTGAAGGCACAGAAGGGCAGCATCGGCACCCGCTGGATGCTGGACCATTTGAAGCCGGGAATGCGACTGAAGGCTTTCGGACCCAGCGGCATTTTCAGCTTCCACAAGCATCCGGCGCAGAAATACCTGTTCATCTCGGCCGGCTCGGGCATCACGCCGATGATGTCGATGACCACCTGGGCTTGGGATTCGGGCGAGATGCCGGACATCACCTTCGTCCATGCCGCGCGCCGCCCCTCGGACATCATCTTCCGCGAGAGGCTGGAACAGTTCGCCAACCGCGTCCCCGGCCTGCAACTGCGGTTCACGGTCGAGGAACCCGATCCGTTCCGCGCCTGGCCGGGCTATCAGGGCCGGTTGAGCCAGATCATGCTGGGGCTGATGGCCCCCGACTATCTGGAGCGCGAGGTGTTCTGTTGCGGGCCCGAACCCTTCATGCAGGGTGTGCGCGAGATGCTGGCCTCGCTCGGCTACGACATGGCGCGCTACCATCAGGAGAGCTTCGGCGCCCCGGTCAGGACCGAGGCCGACGCCCCGGTGATCGCCGATGTGGCACCTGTGGAAGGCGCGGTTGCCGAGATCGTCTTCTCGGCCAGCGGCCTCAGCGCGCCCTGCGCCGAGACCGACACCGTGCTGGCGGTGGCGAAGCGGTCGGGTCTCAACATCCCCTCGGGCTGCACTTTCGGCCTCTGCGGCACCTGCAAGGTGAAGAAGACCGAAGGCGAGGTCCATATGGTCCACAACGGCGGCATCTCGGACGAGGACATCGCCGCAGGGTTCATCCTCGCGTGCTGTTCGAACCCGATGGGTCGGGTGGTGGTGGAGGTCTGACGCGGCGATTGCGGCAGCGCGATCCGCGCAGATCAGGGATGCAGCGGGGCTTGCCGTCTCTGACCCGCGCCGGTGATGCGGCCGGAGCCATCGCGGAAAGGCCTGTCGTCGAGGAGGCGTCCCTGCGGCAGGACCAGCACCTGATCGGCGAAGCCGGAGGCAAGGGCGGGGTCACGCAGCGTGACGATGACCGTCAGGCCGGGCTCGCGCAGGGATCGAAGCAGGTCCCGCTCCTGGCCTTCCAGATGGTCCAGCGGATCGTCCAGCACGATGACCTTGGGCTCTTGGGCAAGCGCGCGGGCGATCAGGGTGCGCTGACGATCCTCGCCCGGCAGCAGCCGGAAGGGGCGGTCGGCCAGCGCGGCCAGCTTCATCCGCGCCAGCACCGCGTCGATGTGGCTGGCGTCGTTGCACCCGGACGGTGGAGAGCCAGTCGGCAGCCGACCCAGGGCGACGCACTGCCGGACGGTCAGCTCGAAATCGCCTGGCTGTTCCTGCTCGACCACGGCCAGGCATTGTGCAGCCTGGGGGGCGCTCATCAGCCAGATGTCGCGGCCCAGCAACCGCACCGTCCCGCGCCGCGGGGGCAGCTGGCGGCAGATGAGCCGCAAAAGCGAGGTCTTGCCCGCCCCATCGGCACCGCAGATCGCCAGAACCTGGCCTTGCGGCAGGCTGAACGAGATGCCGGACAGGACGTCCTCGCCCTCGGCCGGGCCCCAGGAAACGCCGACCCCCTCTACCGCGGGGATCATTGGATTGCTCCTTCCCGCGTCACGATCATCGCCGCCGGGATGCGCGCCAGCGCGTCGCCGGGCGCTGCGGGATGGCGGGCGAATTCCACCAGATCGGCGATGGGCTGGTCGGGGTCGATATCGCCGAAGAACCAGGTGGCGGTGCCGGTCGCCTGCCAGGCCACGGTGCAGGAACGGCCGCAGGTCACAAGGCAGGCGGTGCCGGAAATCTCGAACGTCTCGTCGACCCCGGCCAGCGCCACGGCGGCGCGCAGCTTCTGCAACAGCGCGTAGCCCGGGCCACAGCTTTGCCCGTGATGCCTGCAGCCCTCGCAGACGACGATCTGGTGCGGCGCGGGTTGCGCCAGGGGATAGGCAGGCTTGGCCGCAGGGCGGCGCCGGATGTGCTCCATCGAAAGCTCCTTTCCGGACGCCCCGCCCGGTGGTTGATTGCGTCGATGGCAGGTCTCCTGACTTCGCGGGTCGCCGCTTTCCCCACCTTCCCGGCGCAAGCAGGCGCCAGTGGCATCGGGGATCGCTCGCCGCTTACAGTTGCGGGGGCAGTCGCGGATTTGGCGC
>NZ_DAIQAT010000163.1:0-7825 GCF_036781545.1 Tabrizicola sp. | reverse complement strand
TGGCCACCGACCGCCCCAGCGAGGTCTTGCCCACGCCCGGAGGGCCGACGAGGCAGAGGATCGGCCCCTTCAGCTTGGTCGACCGCGCCTGCACCGCCAGATATTCGACGATGCGCTCCTTGACCTTGTCCAGTCCGTAGTGATCGGCGTCCAGCACCTTCTGCGCCGCGCCCAGATCCTTCTTGACGCGGGACTTCACGCCCCACGGCACGCCCAGCAACCAGTCGAGATAGTTGCGCACGACGGTCGCTTCCGCCGACATCGGCGACATCGACTTCAGCTTCTTCAGCTCGGCTTCGGCCTTCTCGCGCGCTTCCTTGGAAAGCTCGGTCTTGCGGATGCGTTCCTCCAGCTCGGCGACCTCGTTCTGGCCGTCCTCGCCGTCGCCCAGCTCCTTCTGAATGGCCTTCATCTGCTCGTTCAGATAGTACTCGCGCTGGGTCTTCTCCATCTGCGTCTTGACGCGCGACTTGATCTTCTTCTCGACCTGCAGGACGGAAAGCTCGCCCTGCATGTGGCCATAGACCTTCTCCAGCCGCTCGGCGACGTCCAGCGTCTCCAGGATCGCCTGTTTCTGGCCCACGTCCACGCCCAGATGACCGGCCACCAGGTCGGCCAGCCGGGCCGGTTCACGCGTGTCCGAGACGGCGGCCAGCGCCTCCTCGGGGATGTTCTTCTTCACCTTGGTATAGCGCTCGAACTCTTCGCCCACCGCGCGGACCAGCGCCTCGACGGCGGTCTGGTCGCCTTCGGTCTCGGCCAGCACTTCGGCGGTGGCCTCGAAGAAAGCCGGGTTCTCGATGAAGCCGGTGATCTTCACCCGCGCCTTGCCCTCGACCAGCACCTTCACGGTGCCGTCAGGCAGTTTCAACAGTTGCAGCACATTCGCCAGCACGCCGGTGCGGAAGATGCCGTCGGCCTGCGGGTCGTCCGCCGTCGGGTCCTTCTGCGAGCTGAGGAGAATCTGCTTGTCGTCCTGCATCACCTCTTCCAGCGCGCGGACCGATTTCTCGCGCCCGACGAAGAGCGGCACGATCATGTGGGGGAATACCACGATGTCGCGCAGGGGCAGGACCGGATAGCTTTGGATGCTCATATGTCTACCTTCGTTCGCGGCAACTGGGCGCGGTCCCGACCATCGGCAACCCTGCCCGCTCCGCCTGATGTGTTAACTTGTGGTGCCCCGGCAGGGGATTCAAGTTCTGCTTTGGTTCGGCAGAATGAACCTCTGTGTGAGCGGGTGCAAGGTGGGATTGGCAGAGGGCGCGCGGGAAGTGTCGGCGGCGCGGGGGCAGCGTTAACGACGTGGTGACTTTTTGCCTATACGAAAATCTTGACACGGCGGACTTTATGTAGATACAAAAAAGATGGTAGTCGTCTGGGACGAACGGAAGCGCGCGGACAATCTTGCCAAGCACGGCATGGATTTCGTCGATCTCACCGAAGAGTTCTTCCTTTCCTCCCAAGTCCTCGCCGCGAAGAAAGGACGTCTCAAGGCATTGGGCCGGTTCGCGGATGGCACGATTGCAGTTGTGTTTGCCGCGCTCGGCGCCGAAGGCGTGTCGGTGATCTCCATGCGCCCGGCCAGCAAGAAGGAAAGGAGCTTGCCATGATCAAGGAGCGTCTGACCGAAGAGCAGATTCAACGCATGATCGCCAGCGATCCCGACAATCCGGAGTGGACCGACGAGGAACTGGCCCAGGCACGCCCCTTCGTCGAGGTCTTCCCGGAACTGGCGGAAAAGATGCGCAAGTCCATCGCCGGGCGCCCGAAGTCAGCCAACCCCAAGGTGGCCGTCTCGCTGCGGCTGGACCCCGACGTGGTGGCGGCGTTCAAGGCGGCGGGGCCCGGCTGGCAGTCGCGCATGAACCAGGCGCTGCGCAAGGCGGCGGGGGTGTGATTTTGCACCACCTGTCATCCCCGCGAAAGCGGGGACCCAAATCGGAAGTGTCAGAAGATGGGTCCCCGCTTTCGCGGGGATGACAGCCTTCGCGCAGATGACGGCCGTGCACACAGCTACCCTACCGCCGCCCACCCTCACACCGGCTCCACATCCCCTTCCGACCGCAGTGCATGGAACCGGGCCACGAAGGCCGCCAGACCTCCCGCCGCGATCGCGTCCCGCAGCCCCTGCATCAGCACCTGGTAATAATGCAGGTTGTGCCAGGTCAGCAGCATCGAGCCGATGATCTCGTCCGCCTTCACCACATGGTGCAGGTAAGCGCGGGAGTAGCTGCGGCAGGCCGGGCACTGGCAGCCCTCTTCCAAGGGCCGGGGGTCGTCCTTGTGCCGGGCGTTCCGCAGGTTCACCTGCCCCCGCGCCGTCCAGGCCTGCCCGGTCCGCCCGGACCGTGAGGGCAGCACGCAGTCCATCATGTCGATGCCCCGCTCCACCGCGCCGACGATGTCATCGGGCTTGCCCACCCCCATCAGATAGCGCGGCTTGTCCTCGGGCAGGAAGCCGGGCGCATAGTCGAGGACCGAGAACATCGCCGCCTGCCCCTCGCCCACCGCAAGACCGCCGACCGCATAGCCGTCGAAGCCGATCCGCTTCAGTGCCTCCGCTGACTCCTCGCGCAGCTCCCGCGTCACACCGCCCTGCATGATCCCGAACAAGGCATGGCCCGGCCGGTCTCCAAACGCGGCGCGCGACCGCTCAGCCCAGCGCATCGACAGCCGCATCGACTTTGCCACCACCGCCTCCTCCGCCGGAAGCGCGGGGCATTCGTCGAAACACATCACAATGTCCGACCCCAGCAGCCGCTGGATTTCCATGCTCCGCTCCGGCGTCAGCATGTGCTTCGACCCGTCCAGATGCGAGGAGAACCGCACCCCCTCTTCCGTCAGCTTCCGCAGCGGCCCCAGCGACATGACCTGGAACCCGCCCGAGTCGGTCAGGATCGGCTTCGGCCAGTTCATGAACCGGTGCAGCCCCCCCAGCGCCGCCACCCGCTCGGCCGTGGGCCGCAGCATCAGATGGTAGGTGTTGCCCAGCAGGATGTCGGCCCCCGTCGCCGCCGCGCTGTCGGGCAGCATCGCCTTGACCGTCCCGGCCGTGCCCACCGGCATGAAGGCCGGGGTGCGAATCTCTCCGCGCGGAGTGGAAATCACCCCCGTCCGCGCCGCGCCATCCGTGGCTGCTACCTTGAAACCGATGCCCGTCGCCATGCCTGCGCCCCCCTGCCTGCCGCTCCTTTGGGCCAAATCGCGTGAAAAGTGAAGCCGGGGCCATCCAACCGATCCCTTCTCCCGTATTGACGCTTGACCTTTGCGGCAACTTCTCTATCTGCCGTGAATGAACGTTCATTCCCATCCCGGCTGACCCATGTCCCTCGCCCCCCACCCCGCGGCCACCGCCGATGCGCGCAGCCACGAAATCCTCACCTCGATCCGGCAGACCTTCGCCGAGAAGGGCTTCGACGGCGCCTCGATGCAAGACCTTGCCCGCGCCGCCGGGATGAGCGTGGGCAACTTCTACCGCTACTTCCCCTCCAAGGCCGCCATCGTCCAGGCGATGTGCGGCTATGACCTTGCGGAAATCCAGGGCGAGTTCGCGCAGATCCAGGCGGCCGAGATCCCGATGTCCTGCCTGCGCGAGCGGATGCTTGCGCATTTCGACGAGGAAGGGATGAAGGACGGCCAGCTCTGGGCCGAGATCGCCGCCGCGGCGCTGCGCAAGCCCGAGATCGGCGAAGCCTCGCGGCAGATGGAAGAGACCATCGTCACAATGCTGACGACGATCTTCGCCAGCGTCACCCGCCGCGACATGACCGAGGCGCGGCAGCGTTTCGAAGGCCAGTGCCAGATGCTGGTCATGCTGGTGAAGGCCATGGCGATACGCACCGCACAGTTCGGCCCGGCAAGCCCCGCACTCGCGGCGCAGGTGGTGGCAGTGGTCGACCGCATCCTTGCCGAGATTTCCAACGACATTGCAGAAGGTTGACCGTTATGCGCCCGACTCTCATTGCCGCTGCCCTCCTCGCCTTCGCTGTCCCCGCGCTGCCCGCCCGGGCGCAAGAGGCCGCCGCCGCCGAAAGCGCGCCCGCTGCCGCCCTGCCCGCGATCACCGTCTCGGACGTGACGCCCCGCCGACTGACCGACCGGATCATCGCCTCGGGCCTGATCGCCGCGGTCGAGGAGGTTCAGGTCGCGCCCCTGGTCGAGGGCCAGCCGCTCGACCGGTTGCTTGTCGAAGTGGGCGACATGGTGGCCGAGGGTCAGGTGCTCGCCGTCCTGTCGAAGACCACGCTGGAATTGCAGAAGACCGAGGCCGTCGCCTCGCTCGCCGCCGCGAAGTCGACCATCGCGCAAGCCGAAGCCCAGCGCGTCGAGGCCGAGGCCGCCGCCGCCGAAGCCGCCCGCGTCGTCGACCGTACCACGAAGCTCCGCGAAAGCGGCACGGCCCCGCAGGCGACCTGGGACACGGCGAACGCCAATGCCATCGCCGCCAACGCGCGCGTCTCGGTCGCGACGCAAGGGCTGGAATCCGCGCGCGCGCAACTGGCATTGGCCCAGGCGCGGTTGGAGAATGTGGACCTCATGCTCTCGCGCACCGAGGTGAAGGCCCCCGTCGCGGGCCGCATCGTCGCCCGCAACGCCAGGATCGGCGCCATCGCCACCGCCGCCGGGCAGCCGATGTTCGTCATCACCCGCGACGCCGCGCTGGAACTGCGCGCCGACGTCTCCGAGACCGATCTCCTCCGCCTCGCCCCCGGCCAGACCGCGCAACTGCGCGCCGTCGGCATGACCGGCACGCTTTCCGGCACCGTCCGCCTGGTCGAGCCCAGCATCGACCCCGTGACCCGCCTCGGCCGCGTTCGGATCAGCGTCGATGACACCGGCGAGGCGCTGCGCACCGGCATGTTCGTCGAGGCCGAGATCATCGCCGCCGAACATGACGCCCTTGCCATCCCCGTCACCGCCATCGGCGCTTCGCCCGAGGGCAGCACGGTGATGCGCGTGGCGGGCGGCCTAGTCGAACGGGTCGTGGTGAAGACCGGCATCCGCGACGGGGGACTGGTCGAAATCACCGATGGCCTCGCCGCGGGCGATACCGTCGTGACCAAGGCCGGGGCCTTCGTCCGCGCGGGCGACCGGATCAACCCGGTCCCCGCGATGACGAACTGAGGGGCCCGCCCATGAACTTCTCCGCCTGGTCGATCCGCAACCCGGTTGCGCCGCTGCTGGCCTTCTTCCTGCTGCTGGTGCTCGGCTGGCAAAGCTTCAACAGCCTGCCGATCACCCGATTCCCGAACATCGACGTGCCCCTGGTCGCCGTCTCCGTCGCCCAGTCCGGCGCGGCGCCCGCGGAAATGGAAAGCCAGGTGACGAAGGAAATCGAAGACGCGGTCGCGGGCCTCACCGGCGCCAAGCGCGTGACCTCCACCGTTACCGACGGGCTTTCCACCACCGTCATCGAGTTCCGCATGGAAGTGCCCACCGACAAGGCCGTGCAGGATGTGAAAGACGCCGTCGACCAGATCCGCGGCGACCTGCCCGGCGGGATCGAGGCGCCCATCGTCACCCGCATCGACGTCGAGGGCCAGGCGATCATGACCTTCGCCGTCCATGCCCCCGACATGACGATGGAAGAGATCAGCTGGTTCGTCGACGACACCGTCACCCGCGCCCTGCAGGGCAAGCCCGGCATCGGCCGCGTCACCCGCGTCGGCGGGGCCGACCGGGAAATCCGGGTGGAGCTCGACCCGGTGAAACTCGACAGCTACGGCGTCACCGCTCAGGCCGTCAGCGCCCAGATCGCCGCCACCAACACCAACCTCGGCGCGGGCAAGATCAGCCTCGGCACCGGCGAGCAGGTGATCCGCACCCTCGGCGACCAGGGCACCGTCGAAAGCCTTGCCAATACCACCATCGCGCTCCCCTCGGGCCGCTTCGTCAAGCTGACCGACCTCGGCCAGGTGATCGACAGCTATGAGGAGCTGAAGAGCTTCTCCCGCATCGACGGCGAGGCTTCCGTCTCCTTCCTCGTCTTCCGCTCGAAGGGCGCTTCCGAGGTCTCGGTCGCCGAAGTGACCAACCAGGTGGTCGATGAGCTGCGCGCCCAGCACCCGAACGTCGCCATCACCATGGTCGACGATTCCGTCTTCTACACCTACGGCAACTACGAATCCGCCATCCACACCCTGCTGGAAGGCGCGCTTCTGGCGGTGCTGGTGGTGCTGGCCTTCCTGCGCAACTGGCGCGCGACCCTCATCTCCGCCGTCGCTCTGCCGCTTTCCGCCATCCCCACCTTCTGGGTCATGTCGCAGCTCGGCTTCTCGCTGAACCTCGTCAGCTTCCTCGCACTCACACTCGCCACCGGCATCCTGGTCGACGATGCCATCGTGGAAATCGAGAACATCGCCCGCCACATCCGCATGGGGAAAACCCCCTACCGCGCCGCGATCGAGGCGGCGGACGAGATCGGCCTCGCCGTCATCGCCACCACCTTCACCATCGTCGCGGTCTTCGTGCCGGTCAGCTTCATGCCCGGCATCCCCGGCCAGTATTTCCGCCAGTTCGGCCTGACCGTGGCCATCGCCGTCCTCTTCTCGCTTCTGGTCGCGCGCCTGATCACCCCGATGATGGCCGCCTATTTCATGCGCGCCAAGGATGCCGTCGGCCATGAGGAGGGCCACCGGGACGGCGCCTTCATGCGCTTCTATCTCTGGCTGGTGAAATCCACCACCAAGGTCCGCCGCTGGAAGAAACACCCCCGGATCGCGCTGCCCACCTACTACGTCACCCTCGTCGTCGCGGTGATCGTGGTGATCTTCTCGGTCATCGCCATGCTGCAGGTCCCCGGCAGCCTGTTCCCTCCCGAAGATGAAAGCCGCATCGTCGTCTCGGTCGAACTGCCCCCGGGGTCGAAGCTCGACGACACTGCCGCCACCACCGACGCGATGCGCGAGGCGATCAAGGACATCGACGGGGTGAAATCCGTCCTCGTGATCGGCGGCTCGACCCCGCTCGGCGACCGCGACATCCGCCGCGCCACCTTCACCATCATCCTCGACCGGCTGGACAACGGGCTGGAGCGCAAGCTCATCGACCTTGGCCGTGCGATCCCGGTCGTGGGCGGGCTGGTCCCCGCGATCGCTTCCGAAGGCCGCCTCCGGCCCCAGGTCGAGATCGAGGCCGACGTCTTCCAGGCGCTCCAGGCCGTCCCCGACCTGCGCGCCTTCAAGGCTGCGACCATGGGCGGCGGCGCGCGTCCCTTCAGCTATGACATCCTCTCCGACGACGAGTCGGACCTGACCCTCGCGATCCAGAAGATCGAAGAGGCGCTGCGGCAGGAACCGATGTTCCTCAACACCTCGACCGAGGCCGCCCTGCCCCGGCCCGAAATCCAGATCACCCCCAAGGCGGACGAGGCCGCGCGCCTGGGCGTCACCGTGCAGCAGATCGCGAACGTGGTGCGTGTCGCCACCATCGGCGATGTTTCGGCAGCCCTTGGCAAGCTTTCCATCGACAACCGCCTGGTGCCGATCCGGGTGCAGCTGGACGAGGCCTCGCGCGACAACCTCGCCCGGATTTCGGCCCTGAAGGTGATGACCTCCGCCGGCCCGGTGCCGCTTTCCGCGGTCGCCACGGTGCAGGTCTCGGAAGGCCCCTCGGTGGTGAAACGCCTGAACCGGCTGCGCGTCGCCACTCTCGGCGCCGACATCGCGCCGGGCTATGTGCTGGACCAGGCCACCGCCCGCTTCGAGGAAATCCTGCCGACGCTGAACCTGCCCGCCACCGTCAAGGTCACACCCTCGGGCGATGCCGAGGTGCAGGCCGAACTGCTGGGCAGCTTCCAGAACGCGATGATCCTGGGCGTCCT
>NZ_DAIQAT010000162.1:3806-7831 GCF_036781545.1 Tabrizicola sp. | reverse complement strand
AAG
This sequence comes from Tabrizicola sp., assembly GCF_036781545.1. GTDB lineage: Bacteria > Pseudomonadota > Alphaproteobacteria > Rhodobacterales > Rhodobacteraceae > Tabrizicola. The sequence continues at coordinate 7,828 of NZ_DAIQAT010000162.1, read as the reverse complement.
TCGAGGCCAAGGTCCGCGCCGAGGTCGGGGCGCTGTGCAAGCAGTTCCCGATCTATCCGGGGATGTAAGGGCGGGGAATGGTAGGTCCGGAGGGACTTGAACCCCCAACCAAGGCGTTATGAGCGCCCTGCTCTAACCAATTGAGCTACAGACCCGTAGCAGGACCTTGCCTAGCAGAACCGGGCGGGCCGTCAAGCGGGCCGCGTTGCACGCCCGCAGCCAATCGTCTATGCGGGCCGCAATCGATTCCGCGCGAAGGGGCAGCAGATGACCAAGGGCCACAACGGGCTGACCTATGCCGATGCAGGCGTGGACATCGACGCCGGGAACGCCCTCGTCGACCGGATCAAGCCCGCCGCGAAGTCCACCAGCCGTCCCGGCGTGATGGGCGGGCTCGGCGGCTTCGGCGCGCTCTTCGATCTCAAGGCCGCGGGCTACCAGGACCCGATCCTCGTCGCCGCGACCGACGGGGTCGGCACCAAGCTCCGCATCGCCATCGACACCGGCCATGTCGACAGCATCGGCGTGGATCTTGTCGCCATGTGCGTCAACGACCTCGTCTGCCAGGGGGCGGAGCCCCTGTTCTTCCTCGACTATTTCGCCACCGGCAAGCTCATGGTCGACGAAGCCGCCCGCATCGTCACCGGCATCGCCAAGGGTTGCGCCGACAGCGGCTGCGCCCTGATCGGCGGCGAGACGGCGGAAATGCCGGGCATGTACCACAAGGGTGATTTCGACCTTGCCGGTTTCGCCGTCGGCGCCATGGAGCGCGGGCGGGACTTGCCGAAAGACGTCCAGAAGGGCGATGTCCTCCTCGGCCTCGCCTCCTCGGGCGTCCATTCCAACGGCTACAGCTTCGTCCGCAAGGTGGTGGAGCTTTCGGGCCTCGGCTGGGACGCGGCCTCGCCTTTCGGCCAAGGTACCCTTGGCGAAGCCCTCCTCACCCCCACCCGCCTTTATGTGAAGCAAGCCCTCGCCGCCGTCCGCGCCGGAGGCGTCCATGGCCTTGCTCATATCACCGGCGGCGGGCTGACCGAGAATCCCCCCCGCGTCCTGCCAGAGGGGCTCGCCTGCGAGATCGACCTGTCCTCCTGGCAACTGCCCCCGGTTTTCCGCTGGCTCGCCACCACCGCCAACATGTCCGAACCGGAACTCCTGAAAACCTTCAACTGCGGCATCGGCATGATCCTCGTGGTCGCCGGGGACCGGGCCGACGCCCTGACCCAGCTCCTGCAAGGGCAGGGCGAGACCGTCATCCGCATGGGGACCGTCGTCGAAGGGCAGGGGGTCGTCTACCGGGGCAAGCTCCTGTGAAGCGTGTTGCCATCCTGATTTCCGGGGGTGGCTCGAACATGCTGGCTTTGGTTCGCGACATGGTGGGCGACCACCCCGCGCGACCCGTCCTCGTCGCCTCGAACGACCCCGCCGCCGCAGGTCTTGCGAAGGCCGCCGCCCTGGGCATCTCCACCGCCGCCCTCGACCACCGCGCCTATCCCGGGCGCGAGGCGTTCGAGGCCGACCTCGCCGAGAAGATCGACGCCGCGACCCCCGACATAATCTGCCTCGCCGGGTTCATGCGCATCCTGACCCTCGGCTTCATCCGCCGGTACGAGGGCAGGATGCTGAACATCCACCCCTCGCTTCTGCCGAAATACCCCGGCCTCCACACCCATGCCCGCGCCCTTGCCGCCCGCGACACCGAAGCCGGCTGCACCGTCCATGAAGTCACCGCCGATCTCGACGCCGGCCCCATCCTCGGTCAGGCCCGTGTTCCGGTGCTGCCCGGCGACAGCGAAGACAGTCTCGCCGCCCGCGTCCTGACCATGGAACACCGGCTCTACCCAGCCGTCCTTCGCCGCTTCGCCATGGGCGACCGTAGCCCGGTCCTGTTACCCTGACGGCCCGTCCGGCCGCGTCAGCACGAAGGCGCAGCCCAGTGCGATCAGCACGCCCTGCGCCAGCAGCACCTTCCACGGCAGCCCCAGCGCCACCGACAGCGCGAAGGCTGCCGCCATGCTGCCCGCCGCCAGCCTTTTGGCTCCGCGCGAGATCGCTCCATGCTCTTCCCCGTTGCGGATCGGCGGGCCGAACAGCCGGTGCGACAGCAGCCAGCCATGCAGCCGGGGCGAGGACCGGGCAAAGCAGCCCGCCGCCAGGATCAGGAAGGGCGTCGTCGGCAGCACCGGCAGCAGCACGCCCAGAAGCCCCAGCCCCAGGAACAGCCCGCCCAACCCCAGGAACAGCGCGCGCATCATCCTCTCCCGACTTGCGGCAACCAAGGCACGGCCCGTCCGCCGCCGCAACCCCGCCTCTTCCCTTTTCCCGCGGTCCCGCCTATAGCGGCCCGGAAAATCGGCGGGATGACCCCGCGACCGAAAGGGCCCCATGCGCACGATCACCACGACCGAAGACCTTGCCGCCTATTGCGCGCTTGCCAAGTCCCAGCCCTTCGTCACCCTCGACACCGAATTCCTGCGGGAACGCACCTACTGGTCCAAGCTCTGCCTGATCCAGATGGCGCTGCCCGGCGCGGGCGAGGCGGTGCTGATCGACCCGATCGAAGGGTCGGAGATGTCGCTGGAGCCGCTCTACGACCTCTTCCGGCACGAGGCGACGGTCAAGGTCTTCCACGCCGCCCGGCAGGACCTGGAAATCTTCTTCGTCGAGGGCGGCGTCTTCCCGAAGCCCCTCTTCGACACCCAGGTCGCCGCGATGGTCTGCGGCTTTGGCGAACAGGTCGGCTATGAGACGCTGGTCAAGCGCATCGCCAAGGCCAACCTCGACAAGACATCGCGCTTCACCGACTGGTCGCGCCGACCGCTGTCCGAGGCGCAGAAGGATTACGCCATCGCCGATGTCACCCATCTGCGGGTGATCTACGAATTCCTGGCGGCGCAGTTGAAGAAGAACGGCCGCGCCGATTGGGTGGCCGAGGAGCTTTCGCTGCTCACTGACCCCGCCACCTATACGATCCACCCCGATGAGGCCTGGCAGCGGATCAAGACCCGCACCACCTCGGGCCGCTTCCTGGCCGTGGTCAAGGCATTGGCCCGCTTCCGCGAAAGCTATGCCCAGGCGCAGAACGTCCCGCGCAGCAGGGTGATGAAGGACGACGCGCTTCTGGAACTTGCCTCGACCCGGCCCACCAGCGCCGAGGAACTGGGCCGCTCGCGCCTCCTCCTCCGCGAAGGCCGCAAGCCCGAGATCGCCGACGGTATTCTGGCCGCCGTGAAGGAAGGGCTGGAGATGCGGCCCGAGGACATGCCGAAGATCGACGCCTCGCGCGAACAGATGCAGGTGAACCCGGCGCTGGCTGACCTCCTGCGTGTGCTCCTCAAGGCCAAGTCGGAATCGCTCGGTGTTGCGCCCCGGCTGATCGCCTCCTCCGCCGAGCTGGACCAGATCGCCGCCGGAGACCGCGATGTCCCCGCCCTGTCCGGCTGGCGGCGCGAGGCTTTCGGCGACGATGCGATGCGGCTTTGCAAGGGCGAGATCGCGCTCTCGGCCAAGGGCAACGAGGTCCGCGTCGTCCACCTCTGACTGCGCCGAAGTTTTCGACAAGTCCGGACCGGAGCCTTCAAAGGCTCCGAAACGATTTCCTTGAAGAAATCGGCCCTACCGCCGCGCCGACCGCGCGTTCTTCGCGCCCTGCACCACGATCTCGCGAACAGCTTGCAGCTTCACATCCGAGATGTAGATCGCCACATCGATCTCGCGCGATTGCTGCGTGCTCACATCCGTCCTCTCGGTCGGCGGCTGCAGCCGGAACTCGTACACCAGCACGCCCTTGTCATCGACCTGCTGCGGCACCAGTTCGGCGTTCCACCAGCCCTGCGTCGGGGTCACGCCGCGCGCCCGCACCACGGCCCCGCCCGGGATCGGCTCCACCGTCATCGACAGCACCGTATCGACCAGATCGCGGGGATCGGTCTTCTTGCCGGGCAGCACGATCGTTTCGCGCGGCTCTGATTTCCGGAACCAGTTGAACGGGTTCAGCTTGCTTTGCCGCACCTTCCCGCAGC
>NZ_DAIQAT010000162.1:0-3706 GCF_036781545.1 Tabrizicola sp. | reverse complement strand
GATTTCCGGAACCAGTTGAACGGGTTCAGCTTGCTTTGCCGCACCTTCCCGCAGCCCGCAAGGGCGACGGCGAGACCAAGAACGACGTGACGGCGGGAAACGGGCATGGCGAGCATCCTGAACGTGTGCCCCTTGGGTAGCCGATGGCACCGCGTTTGAAAAGCGCTTCTCTGGGCTGGACCTTTGCACCCCGCAGGCTTACCTCACCCGCATCAAGGAGCTGCCCATGGCCACCGAAGCCTTTGAAGAGATCGCGGAAATCTTCGACTTCCTCGACGACTGGGAAGACCGCTACCGCCATGTCATCGAGCTTGGCAAGGCGATGCCGCCCCTGGACGAAAGCTTCAAGGTCCCCGCGCTGAAGGTGCAGGGCTGTGCCAGCCAGGTCTGGCTGCGCCCGATGATCGATGGGGGCCGCTTCGATTTTCAGGGCGACAGCGACGCGATGATCGTCCGCGGCCTGATCGCCGTCCTGCACGCGCTCTATTCCGGCGTTCCTGTGGCCGATGTCGCCAAGGTCGATGCCGCCGCCGAACTCGGCCGCCTCGGCCTCAATGAACATCTTTCCAGCCAGCGCTCCAACGGCCTCCGCGCCATGGTGCAGCGCATCCGCGAGGAAGCGGCTAGCCGCGCGTGACCCTCACCCGGTCGGGATAGAAGGCGAGGTGCCCGGCAATCGCCGCCACCTCCTCCTTCGGCTCCTCATAGGTCCAGACCGCATTGGCCAGCATCCCGAAATCGCCCTTGATCGAGTAATAGCTGGCCTGCCCCTTCCACGGGCATTTCGTCGCATGATCCGTCCGGACCAGGCGGTGCATGTCGATATCCTCGCGCGGGACATAGATCACCGGCGGGTATTCCCCCTCGCGCAGTTCCAGCGCCCGCTCGCTGCGCCCCAGCACCGTCGATCCCGCCGCAACCGTGACCGGCCCGTCGATTGGGATTATCGTGATGTGAGCGGCCATTCGATGCTCCTCAGACCGGGGCGCAGGCGTCCTTCAGCCAGGAAAGCGTGGCACCGGACACCCGGCTGCCAAGCTTTTCCAGCACTTCCGCATGATAGGCATTCAGCCAGCGCCGTTCCCCCGGCGACAGCTCGTCGCCTAGGATCAGCCGCCGGTCGAAGGGCACGAAGGTCAGCGTCTCGAAGGCCATCTGCGCCCGGTTGTCGCCCAGGGCAGGGGCCTCCCGCACCACGATCAGGTTCTCCAGCCGGATGCCGAAGGCGCCCTCGCGGTAGTATCCCGGCTCATTCGACAGGATCATCCCCGGCTCCAGCGGCACCTCCGAGACGCGCGAAATCCGCTGCGGCCCCTCATGCACCGATAGGAAAGCCCCGACGCCATGCCCGGTGCCGTGGTCATAGTCCTGCCCCGCGACCCACAGGTTGAACCGCGCCAATGCGTCGATGTCCCGCCCCGGCAGGCCCTTCGGGAATCGCACCCGGCTGATCGCGATCAACCCCTGCAAGACCCGCGTATAGCACTCCCGCGCCTCCTGCCCGGGATCGCCCACGGGCACCGTCCGGGTGATGTCGGTCGTCCCGTCCAGATACTGCGCGCCCGAATCGACCAGCAGCAGTTCGTTCTGCCCCACCGGGCGGTTGATCTCTTCCGTCACCCGGTAATGCATGATCGCGCCATGCGGCCCCGCGCCACAGATGGTGTCAAAGCTGATGTCGTGCAGCGCGTTGGTCGCCCGCCGGAAGCCTTCCAGCGCCTGCACCACCGAAATCTCGGTCTGGCCGCCCTTGGGCAGGGCCTCGTCCAGCCAGCGCAGGAACTCCACCATCGCCGCCCCGTCGCGCAGATGCGCCTCGCGGGTGGCCTCGATCTCGGCCGCGTTCTTGCAGGCCTTCGGCAACCGGCAGGGATCGTCACCCCAGGCGACCTCCACCCCGGCGCCGCGCAGGATATCGGCCACCGCCAGCGGCGCCGTCCCCCTGTCGACCCGCACCGGCCCTGCCAACGCCTTCAGCGCCTCGGCAAAGCCCTCCACCGGATGCACGGAAACCTCATCCCCCAGATGCGCCCGCACGGCGCCATCCAGCTTTGCCGGGTTGACGAACAGATCGACCCGCCCGTCGTCATGCAGCACTGCAAAGCCATGCAGCACCGGGTTCTTCGGCACATCCGCCCCGCGCAAGTTCAAGAGCCAGCAGAGCGAATCCGGCATAGTCACCACCGCCGCCTTCTGCCCGGCCTTGCGCAACCCCTCGGCCAGCCGCGCGCGCTTTGCCGCATGGCTCTCTCCGGCCAGCTCCACCGGATGCACGAAGGCCTTGCCGACAGGGGCCGCAGGCTGGTCCGGCCAGATCGCATCCACCGGATTTTCACCGACAGGAACAAGCGTTACGCCGGAATCCTCAAGCGATCTCTCAAGACGCTCGACCTCATCGCTTGTGTGCAGCCAAGGGTCGAACCCCACCTTGCCCGCTGCCAGATGCTCCCGCACCCAGTCGCCCGGCTTCACCTCGGGCCAGGGCACCGGGGTGAAATGCCCCAGGTCCACCTGCGCCTTCACCTGCGTCCGGTAGCGCCCGTCGATGAACACGCCCGCCACCTCCGGCACCACGATGCAGAATCCGGCCGACCCGGTGAAGCCCGTCAGCCACTGCAACCGCTCATCCCGCGCGGCGACATATTCGCCCTGGTGCACATCCGCCCGCGGCACGAGGAAGCCGTCCAGCCCCATCTCCCGCAGCTTCGCCCGCAAGGCTGCCAGCCGCGGCGGCCCCTGATCCGGCGAGGCATGGCTTTCGAAACTCTGGAACATCCGGCTTCCTCTTGGTCCAAATCCTCAGCGACGGCGCGTCACCCCGCCCGCCGCATCCCCATCGCCCGGGCGCGCTTTTTCGGGTCCACCTCGAAAAGCCCCGCCAGTTGCTCGGTCATCGCGCCCGCAAGCTGCTCCACATCGGTGATCGTCACCGCCCGCTGGTAGTACCGCGTCACGTCATGGCCGATGCCGATGGCGATCAGCTCCACCGCGCGGCGCCGCTCGACCATCGCGATCACGTCGCGCAGATGTTTCTCCAGATAGTTCGCCGGATTGACCGACAGGGTCGAATCATCCACCGGCGCCCCGTCACTGATCACCATCATGATCCGCCGTGCCTCGGGCCGCGCCATCATCCGCCGGTGCGCCCATTCCAGCGCCTCGCCGTCGATGTTCTCCTTCAAGAGCCCTTCCTTCATCATCAGCCCCAGGTTCGGCCTGACCCGCCGCCAGGGCGCGTCGGCCGACTTGTAGATGATGTGGCGCAGGTCGTTCAGCCGCCCCGGCATCTGCGGCCGCCCCTGCGCCAGCCAGCGCTCGCGGCTCTGCCCGCCTTTCCAGGCCCGGGTGGTGAAGCCCAGGATCTCCACCTTGACGTTGCAGCGTTCCAGCGTCCGCGCCAGCACATCGGCGCAGATCGCGGCGATCGAAATCGGCCGCCCCCGCATCGAGCCGGAGTTGTCCAGCAGCAACGTCACCACGGTATCGCGGAACTCGGTGTCCTTCTCCCACTTGAAGCTCAAGGGGGTCGTCGGGTTCGCCACCACCCGCGCCAGCCGCCCGGCGTCGAGGATGCCTTCCTCCTTGTCGAATTCCCAGCTGCGATTCTGCTGTGCCTGCAGGCGGCGCTGCAGCTTGTTCGCCAAGCGCGAAACCGCGCCCTTCAAGGGTTCCAGCTGCTGGTCCAGATAGGCGCGCAGCCGCTCCA
>NZ_DAIQAT010000161.1:0-7836 GCF_036781545.1 Tabrizicola sp. | reverse complement strand
TGAACATCTGGCAACCCGACCCCGTGCATCAAAGCCAGTGGAGCGCCGGTTTCGTCGAGGCCATCGGGCAGGAGCTGGACGATGTGGTGGCACGGCTTTTGGCGCGCGGTCTTGCGCAGGGCTGACCGGGCCGAGCGTCTCTACCGCCTCAGCACGATTTGCGGAGGCGAGACGCAAAGGGACAGCCGCTGGGTGCCGCCATATATCAATAATGAATGAATGCGACGGAAAGCGATATTTTACAGCAGTGACCCTTTACCGCTAGCCTCCGGTAAAAGACTGGACTGACGGGGACTTCGGCGATCTGGACCATGGCAGTACATGCTGGGGAGATCGACCAACGGCGGTGGTTTCGGCCAGCGGGGGTGATGACAGCGCTATGGCAGCCCGGACCTATGAGGCGCGCGTGACGCGGGGGTGGAAACTCTACGACCCCCGGCTGGCCTGGCTTCTGGTGGCTCCGGCCGCGCTGCTGCTTTTGTGTTTCCTGATCCTGCCGATTCTGGTGATGGGGATTTATACCTTCTTCACCTTTGTCACAGCCGGGGTCGAGGATGCGACGCTGACTTGGGCCAACTGGCACGAGTTCCTGACCGACAGCTATTATCACGGCTTCCTGCTGAAGACCCTGCGGGTGGGGATGGTGACGGCGGCGATCTGCGGCGTGATCGGCTATTTCCCGGCCTATTTCATCTGGGCCACCGGTTTCCGGCACAAATGGCTGCTTCTGCTGCTGCTGATCGTGCCGTTCTGGATCAGCTTCACCATCCGCACCTTCTCCTGGATCCATATTCTGGGCGAACAGGGGCTGATCAACGTCTGGCTGATGAACCTTGGACTGATCGACGCGCCGCTGCGGATGCTTTACACCGAAGGCGCGGTGATCATGGGGCTGATCCACTTCCTTCTGCCCTACATGATCCTGAACATATACGTCAGTCTTGAAGGGATCGACCGGACTCTGATTTCTGCAGCAAGATCAATGGGCTGTACCAATGCTCAGGCATTCCGCGAAGTGACATTGCCCCTCTCACTGCCCGGGCTGGCGGCCGGTCTGATGCTGTGCTTCGTGCTGGCGGCGGGCAGCTATGTGACGCCGCAACTCCTCGGCTCGGGGCGCGATGCGCTGTTTGGCAACCTGATCTATGATACCATCATGGGGCAGTTGAACTGGCCGATGGGCGCCACGCTGTCCATCGTGCTCTTCGTCGTCCTTGGCTCGGTCGCGGCGATCTATACCCGTTACATGGGGATGTCGCAGATCGTGAAAGGTCTGAGCGGATGAGCGGCGCGCGCGACAGAGAGGGCCGGTGGGCCTGGGCGCTGACGCGCCTGGTGACGGTTCTGGTCTATGTCTTCATGTTCGCACCGATCCTCGCGACGGTGGTGCTGTCCTTCAACAAGTCGATGTTCGGCGGCTTCCCGATGACCGGCTTTTCCTTCCAGTGGTATGGCAAGCTGCTGGAGAATGCCGCGGTCGTTCAGGCGTTCAAGACCTCGCTCTGGATCGCGGTCGTCACGGCGGCCGTCACCACGCTGGTGGGGATCGTCACCGCGCTGGCGCTGGTGCGCTTCGACTTCCGGGGCAAGGGGCTTCTGGGCACGCTGGTGATCCTGCCCGCGCTGGTGCCGGAGACCATTCTGGGCGTCGGTCTGCTGATCCTGATCAAGTCGATCGACCAGCCGCGCAGCCTGCCGATCCTGGTGCTGGGACATATCCTGCTGGCCTTGCCCTATGTGGTGCTGATCGCCCAGGCCCGGATGGTCGGGGTCAAGCGGATCTATGAAGAGGCGGCGATGTCGCTGGGTGCCTCGCGCCTTTCCACCTTCCGCGAGATCACCCTGCCGCTTCTGATCCCCGCCGTGGTGGCCGGTGCGTTGCTTGCCTTCACGATTTCCTTCGACAACACCTCGGCAAGCCTGTTCTGGCGTCCCGCCGGGGTCGAGACGATGCCGACGCAGATCCTGTCGATGCTGAAGACCTCGATCTCGCCCGAGGTGAACGCCCTTGGCACCGTGATGATCGTGATGACCGTGGGCATCCCGCTGATCGGCGGCATCCTGATCCAGATCTTCACCAGACGAACGAGACGATACAAAACCAGGGAGACTGCATGATGAAACTGACCACCACCACCCGGCTTGAGCGGCTGCAAGACCGCTACAAGAACGGCGGCCTTGACCGCCGGAGCTTTCTTGGCCTGACCGCCGCCTCTGCCGCATCGGCCGGGATCTTCCTGCCCTGGGGCAGCAAGGCCCTTGCGCAGGTAAAAGATATCCGCTTCGACGGCTGGGGCGGTGTCGTGCAGGAAGCGATGACGAAATACGCCTTCGAGCCCTTCACCGCGAAAAGCGGCGTCGGCGTTACCCAAGGCACTTTCGGCGACGAGAACGAGATCATCGCCAAGGCCAAGACCTCTGCCCCCGGCGACTTCCAGGTCATCCATTCCTCGGGCGTGGAATACTACGTCAAATACCTCAACGCTGGCCTGACCTCGGAAATCAACGAGGCCAATATCCCGAACATGGCCAATGTCATGCCCGCGATGATCGAGCCGTTCCGCAAGCTGGCGCCCAAGCTGTCGGCGGTGCCTTACGACTACGGCACCACCGGGATCGCCTACAACACCACCGTGATCTCGCCAGAGGAAGCGGCCCAGAAGGGCGCCTCGATGCTGTTCGACTCGGCCTATGCCGGGAAGATCGGCGGCTATGACAGCATGGTCACCCGCGTCTGGTATGCCGCGCTTGCCACTGGCCAGGACCCGAACAACATCGCCGATATGGATGCGGTCTGGGCCAAGGTCCGCGAGCAGCGCGATCTGGCGAAGAAGTTCTGGTCCTCGGGCGCGGAACTGATGGACCTGTTGTCGAAAGGCGAGATCGTCGTCACCGACGCCTGGTCGGGCCGCGTCGCCGCGCTGCAACAGCAAGGCGCGCCCATCGGCTATATCGACCCGCCCGGCTCTTACGCCTGGATGGAGGACATGCTGATCCTCAAGGGCTCGCCGATGGCGGAATGCGAGGAACTGGTCAACTTCATGCTCGACACCGCGACCTCCATCGCGGTGGCGGAAGGCCAGAACTACCCGCCGTCGCTGGACCCGACCAAGGTGGAACTGACCGACAAGGTGAAAGCGCTGCCCGCGTTCGATCCGACCGGCAAGATGGAGGCCCTGACCTTCGCCGATCCGAATTACTGGTCGGCGAACGAGACCGAGTGGCAGAAACAGTGGGACAGGATCGCCAAAGGTGCCTGACTCTTCCGAAAACCAGTCCCGGCCAGCAGCCGGGACTACCCCCGCGGTCGAGTTTCTCAATGTCGAGGTCTCCTACGGCAAATTCGTTGCCGTGCATGACTTTTCCCTGACCATCGAGAAGGGCAGTTTCGTGACCCTCCTTGGCCCCTCGGGCTGCGGCAAGACCACGCTTCTGCGCTCGATCGCCGGGCTGGTGGACATCACCCGTGGCCAGATCTCCATCGGCGGGCGGCGGATCGACGATGTTCCGATCTACCGACGCAACATCGGACTTGTGTTCCAGAACTACGCGCTCTTCCCGCATAAAAGCATCTTCGACAATGTCGCCTTCGGGCTGAAATACCGCAACGTGCCCAAGGCCGAGATCGCCAGCCGAGTGACCCGCGCGCTGGAGATGGTGCGCCTGCCCGGGTCCGAGAAAAAGCTGCCCTCGCAGCTTTCGGGCGGTCAGCAGCAGCGCATCGCCCTGGCCCGCGCCATCGTTTTCGAGCCCGAGGTTCTGCTTCTCGACGAACCCCTGTCCGCGCTGGATGCCAACATGCGTGAGGAAATGCGGGTCGAGATCAAGAAGATCCAGAAACAGACCGGCATCACCGCCATCTTCGTGACGCATGATCAGGAAGAGGCGCTGTCGATGTCCGACCGGATCGTGGTGATGAACGCCGGCGGGGCCGAACAGATCGGCACCCCGCAAGAGGTTTACGACCGCCCCGCCACCCCTTTTGTTGCCGATTTTCTGGGCAAGGCCAACATGCTGCCCGGCCGCGTCAGCGCCCTGCGCACAGGTGGTGTCAGCGTCATCCTGTCGGGTGGCCATGCGCTGGATCTGGACACCCCTCGCACCCTCGCGGTGGGGGATGCGGTGACGGTGGTGGTGCGCCCGCAGATGCTGACGGTCCGGCCCGGCCCGGGGGCGAACCGGCTGCAGGGCAAGGTCACTTCGACCTCCTATCTGGGCGGCCGGATCATCTATGAGGTCGACATCGGAGAGGCTGCGCCGCTTCGCGTCAATACTGCCATCAGCGGCCAGATGGCGGCCGAGGGCGACAGTATCGAGCTGGGCTTTGCACCCAGCGATTGCGTGATACTCTGATCTTTCTGTCGGGAACTGTCAGACGAAACTGATCTGCCAGGCCTGTGGGCCGGGAGTTTCAGGGGCGGTCGCACCAGCCTGCTTGGCAACGGTCGAGCAACACTGGAGTTTTGCCCGACCGCCGGGCGAGGCGGGCGATGGAACGCACCAGCGGGATATTCCTCTGGCAAAGCCTGCAATACGGCTCAGGCGCCCTTCTCCGGGTTGTAGCTCAGAAGGCGCAGCGCATTCAGGGTCACCAGCACAGTGGCCCCGGTGTCGGCCAGAATGGCGATCCACAGGCCGGTCAGGCCCAGCACTGTCGTGACCAGAAACACCGCCTTCAGCCCCAGCGCGATGGTGACGTTCTGCCGAATGTTCGCCATCGTCGCCCGGGCGAGCCTGATCTTGGTCGCAATGTCCGACACCCGGTCGCGCAGGATTGCGGCGTCCGCTGTCTCCAGCGCCACATCCGTGCCGGAGCCCATCGCCACGCCGACCGATGCCTGCGCCAGCGCCGGAGCGTCGTTGATCCCGTCGCCGACCATCATGACGCCGCCATCGGCTGCCATGGCGCGGATTGCCGTGACCTTGTCCTTGGGCATCATCTCGGCCTTGTGGTCCAGCCCCAGCCCCCCGGCAATCGCCGCGGCCGTGCGGGCGTTGTCGCCGGTCAGCATGACCGCCTTCAGCCCGAGCGCCTTTAGCTGGCGCACGCCTTCCATCGCGTCGGTCTTCGGTTCGTCGCGCAAGGCGATCAGCCCCAGCGCCCGGCCTTCGCGGAAGACCACCGAGAGCGACTTGCCCTCGGCCTCCAGCTGCTCTGCCCGGGAAACCCCCTCGGGCGCCATCACGCCCTTTTCCATGGCAAAGCGCAGGGAACCGACCCAAGCCAGGAGGCCCTCCACCTTGGCCTCTGCCGCCTTGCCGACGATGTTCCGTCCCTCTGTTGCAGCCGGAGTCTTCACCCCGGCCGCCGCCGCGCGGTCCATGATCGCCACGGCAAGGGGGTGGCTCGACCCCGCCTCGACCCCGGCGGCGACGGTCAGCACCTCGGCCTCGGTCGCGCCGTCCAGCGCCACCACATCCGTCACCACCGGCTGGCCCCGCGTCAGCGTGCCGGTCTTGTCGAATGCCACGGTCTGCACCTTCGCCGCTGCCTCGATCACCGCGCCGCCCTTCATCAGCAACCCCCGCTTCGCGCCTGCCGACAGCGCGGACGCAATGGATGCGGGAACGGAGATCACCAGCGCGCAGGGGCAGCCGATGAGAAGAAGTGTGAGGCCGCGGTAGATCCATGTCTCCCACGGCGCGCCGGTGAACAACGGGGGCACCACGATCACAAGCACCGACAGCGCGACGATAAGCGGCATGTACCACCGGCTGAAGCGGTCGATGAACCGCTCTGTTGGCGCGCGGGCCTCCTCGGCCTCTTCCACGAGCTTGATGATGCGCGCTATCGTGTTGTCCTCGGCCGCCTTGGTCACCTTGATGCGCAAGGCGGCCTCGGTGTTGATCGACCCGGCAAAGACGGCATCGCCCGGTCCCTTGGTCACCGGCACGCTTTCGCCCGTCACCGGGCTATCATCGACGCCCGAGGTGCCCTCGATAATCTCGCCATCCGCCGGAATGCGATCGCCGGGGCGGGCCAGCACGATCTGGCCGATCTCCAGGCTTTCGGCGGGCACCTCGCGTGTTTTTCCCGAAACCTCCAGCAGCGCCGTCTTCGGCACCAGGTTCGCAAGCGCCCGGATGCCGTCGCGCGCCTTGTTGGCGGCGACACCCTCCAGCACTTCGCCCACCGCGAAAAGGAACACGACCAGCGCCGCTTCCTCGGCCGCGCCGATGAAGAGCGCCCCGATGGCCGCGATGGTCATCAGGCTTTCGATGGTAAAGAATTGCCCCATCCGCGCGGCGGCGAAGGCCCGTTGCGCCACGGGCGCCACTCCGATCACGCAGGCCGCGACAAAGGCCCAATAGCCGACGGGACCGGGGAACAGGGATTCAACCACCCAGGCTGCGGCCAGGAGGACTGCCGTGAAGATGACAAGCTTGCCTTTGCTGGTCTGATACCAGCGCTTGCCGCGATCCTTGGGATCGTCGTGGATATGGCCGGGGCTGCCGTGGCCGGAGTCGCCCTGCGCCGCCTTGGGATGATGGTCATGCCCGTCGTCGTCATGGTGCCCGTCGCCATGGATATGCTTCGACGAGGGGGCCTCTCCCGCAGACTCGGGCAGTACGAAGGTCTTCTTCCTTGGGGCGGCCGTGCCCTTCGCCGCGATGCCGTAGCCCAGCGACTTGACCGCAGCCTCGATTTTTTCCTTCGGCGTCGTTTCCGGCTCCAGATCAAGCGACAGCTTTTCGGCCATCAGCGCGACCGAGACATTGGCAACGCCCGGCATTCGTTCGACGGCCTTCGTGACCTTGGCTACGCAGGAGGCACAATCCATCCCGGTGACGTTCCATTCCAGCCGCTCTGCCATCGCCCGTTCCTTCCGTCTCCCGATTGTCCGAATCGGGTCAGCAGTCTATCTAGTTCCTCTAGCGACTATAGGTTCAAGAGGAAAAACCATGCTGACCATCGGCAAGCTTGGGCAAGCGGCAGGGGTGAAGGTGCCGACCATCCGGTATTATGAACAGATCGGGCTGATGCCCGAAGCCGGCCGGAGCAGCGGGAACCAGCGGCTTTATCCAGCTGCCATGCTGGACAGGCTTTCCTTCATCCGCCACGCACGCGAGCTGGGGTTCCCGCTTGAGGCGATCCGCGATCTTTTCAGTCTTTCCGATCAGCCGGACCAGCCCTGCGCCGCGGTCGATGACATCGCGCGCACCCAGCTGGCCGCCACCCGCGCCCGAATCGCGCGACTGAAGGCTCTTGAGATGGAGCTGGAGCGGATGCTGGAGCAATGTTCCTGTGGCACGGTCGAGAACTGCCGGGTGATAGAAGTGCTGAGTGATCACGCGCATTGCGCACATGAGCACCATTTTGGTGAGGCCATCTGATCGTGCCGACAACGACCGCCGTTTACGCCCTTGCCGCCGCTTTGGAGATCGCTGGCCGTGATCGCCCGTGAGATCGGGGGCAAGCCGGTTGAGGCGATGCGCGCTCACCAACGCTGGCGGTGGCCGCAGGGTGCCGACCCGATCCGGGCCCAAGCCGACCCTGGAGGTTCGGAACCGCCGGAGTGAGCGGCGAGGCGCCCTCACAGCTTGAGTTTGCCCGCCTGCGCACATACACCTTCCAGTGACCAAGGAAGGACCCTCCCCATGCGCATTCATCAGGATCTGGCCGACACGATCGGGAACACGCCGCTTCTGAAGCTGAAGAAGGCGTCGGAGATGACCGGCTGCACGATCCTCGGCAAGGCCGAGTTCATGAACCCGGGCCAGTCGGTCAAGGACCGGGCGGCGCTGTATATCATCAGGGACGCGGTGGCGAAGGGGCTTCTGAAGCCGGGCGGGACCATCGTCGAGGGCACGGCGGGCAATACCGGGATCGGGCTG
>NZ_DAIQAT010000160.1:0-7843 GCF_036781545.1 Tabrizicola sp. | reverse complement strand
CCCCGAGGCCGGTCGCTACGGTAAACCGTCGGTCGCCGATCGTGGCTGTCACCGCGCTGGTGCCGCGATACAGGGCGCTGGTCAGGTTCACCCCGCAGCGCGCATCACCCAAGGTCGCGTCGCAGAAATACTGGAACGTTCGGCCGACAGGCTGGTTCAAGAGATGCGCCAGCGCCCGCACTTCGGCGGTGAAGGCATGTTGCCCGCGCCTGATCTCGCCAATGCTACCGCGGCGCATCAGGACGCGCTGGCTGACCGCCTGCCAGTTCACCAGCCAAACCTCGACCGCAGCATTGTCCCAAAGGCCGTCGGCGATATCGGTCTCGGTGATCCGGTCTGAGCGCAGCGCGCCTTGCACGTCCTGGGCGTCAACCGACAGATCGCCCAGGCTTCTGATCTCGCTGGCGGCAAAGCCGGTCTCGGGTTCGAAGCTGGTGCCTGCGAAGGCCAGTACCCGGTCATGATCGGTGAACCCGAACACCGCGCCATCCCGACGTTGCAGGCGCCAGCACCATGCGAGGGTGGTCGTGCCTTCGTCCAGATGCGCTTGGAACCCAGAGGGCAAGGTCTTCATGGGGTGCGGTCCTGTTGTTCGAGGCGGCCGACGGCGGCGCCGATGCGGGCGATGTTCTCGTCGAGGCGGATCATCCGCTCTTCGATCACGGCAATGGCACGTAGCGCTTCGGCCACGTCGCGGATTTGCTCGGGGCGGATCATGGCCAGATCGTCCAGTTGCCGTTCGAGCATGGCGACACGGGTGTTGATGATCCCGGCCCACCAGATCGCCGCCCCGCCTTGGGCGGAAAGGGCCAACGCGAGACTCACATAGGCGACATAGCCCATGGTGTTGCGGTCTTTGGGTGGGGTCATCGGCGCACCTCGATTAGCGGAATAGATGGGATGGAGCCGGTGCGTTCGATGTCGAGCGTGACGGGCAATTCGTCGGTGTCGAAGCGCACCGGCACGTCGAATTCGAACCCGGCGCGGATCACGGCGCCGGTGGCCGGGGGAGCGACGAAGGTGACGATCCCGGTGGTGGTGTTGATCGACCAGCCGGACCCCTGCGCGACCCCGTTCAGAGAAACTGTGACCGTGCCCGCAACTGGCTTGATGATCGTTCGCGCCCAGGATTGCGCGCCGGAGGCATAGGTCTTGGTCAAGGCGAACGTGGTGGTCGATCCGTTGCCGGTGCCGATGATCTGGTCGGTGGGTGACGGCGCCGCCGAGGGCAGGCAGGACTTGTAGTCCGACCAATCCTTGAACCGAAACGCGTGCAGGCGGCCGTTGCGAGCCTCGAAGAAGGCAACGACCGCGGCGAGATCGTCGGCCCGGCGCACACCATAGGAGACGTCATAGCGGCGGCGTGAGTTCGCCCATGAGGCATTCCTTTCCTCGTCGCCGGAGGCCAGTTCGACGATCTGGGTGCGCCGTTCCGGCCCGCCCTTCGCGCCCCGGCTGATGCTGTCAGGAAACCTGATCTCGTGAAACGCCATTCAGCTGCTCCTTCGGCCATAGGCCACGGCCCGGGCGATATCGGAGGCGACTTGCGCGCGGGAGGCGCGAAAGCTCTCAGCATCGCGGGCATAGATGTTGACGGTGGTGCCTGCCCCGCCTTCCCAGGCGCGGGTCTCCGCACGGTTCAGAACGCGTTCACCGCGCAGAAGAACGGCGGCATATTCGTCGGAGCCAAGCCCCATGCCGCCGCCATTGTGGAACCGCGGGGCGGCGACCAAAGCGGCGGCGGGGATCATCATGCTGGCGGGGCCGGGCACCCGACCGCCTGCGTGATAGACCCCGGCCTTGATCTTGGCCCCGCCCATCCCGCCTCCCATGCCCCCACCAATCCCGCCCAGCACGCCGCCCAGCGCGGAAGCGAGGGGGCCGAAGACGAAGCGGCGGAAGGCGATCTTGGCCAGATCGGCGATGATCGAGGTCGCCAAACTGCTGAAATCCAGCTTCCCCGTCCGGACGAACTCGGCGACGGCCTCTTCGCCCGCCCGAAAAGCGCTGGTGATCGCCTCGCCCACGCTGCCGCCCCAGTTGGCGGCCTCGGCGGCGTAGGTAGACAACGCCTCGCTGACTGCCGCCCAGCCGGTTGCCGCGACATCGGCAGCCGCTGCCACTTCTTCGGCCGTCTGCAAAGGACCGCCGCCGCCGCCCGCGCCACCCTCCGCTGGATCGTCGGGCGTGATGGAGATTTGCAGCGCCCGATCGCGGACGTCGTTGAAGTATTCCGACAGGGGCGAGCCCGAGACGATGCCACGGATTTGCGCCGCCAGCGCGGCGCGGCGTTCGGCATCCCGAGCGGCATAGGGGTTGGCCACACTGTCGATCCTGAAGGTGGCCGGGTCTAATGTGGACAACGCTGGGTCAAGGCCAACCGCTTCGAGGGCGGCGTTCGCCGCCTCGGCCAGGGCGTTGATCCCGGCCAGGGCCTTCTCGATCATCCAGTTGACGGCATCGATCACCGCGTTCGCAGCGCCGACCGCGAGAGCCCCGACGGCATCGGGCACGCCCTGGAAGGCATAGGTCGCACCTGCGGCCGCGACCTTGAAGGCGTTGATGACGAGGTCACCCATCCAGATCACGCCGTCGACGATCCGCTCCCAGGCCCAATCGGCCCAGGCGACGGCATTGTCCCACCAGCCCCGGATCGTGTCGAAGACCGGCTTGCCGATCTGATAGACGTTCTCCGCAAAGACCTGCCAGGCCGCCCGGGCCACGTCCGTGAAACTGACCTGCGCGCCGGTGGTCTCGTTGATCTCGCTCCGCATCCCGGCAATCGCCGCCGAACCCAGCGCCACGGCAGCCGTCACCAGCGGAAAGCGCCCTGCGACTTGCAGGATGCCTTGGCCGAGGGTGCGCGCCATGCCGCCCAGATCGCGGAAGAGGGCGCCGACACCGCCATTCCCAAACCCATAGATCTGGGAAATCTGGCTGCCTTGCTGCGCCATGACCATGAAGGGATTCATGCCGCCTGCGAGCGAGACCCCGATATCCTGAAGCTGGAAGGAGAGGTTCGCCATGCGGTGGCTGGCGTTGCGGGTCGCCGTGCTCATCCCGCCCAGCGCGGTGGTGCGACCCTTGATCGCCGCGATGCTGGCCAGCGTCGCCTGCCGTTCCCGCGAAATCGCAGCCGTCATCTCCTCGGCCGAAATCGCCCCCACACGGTGCGCCTGCCGGATCTCGGTCAGGGTTGATCGATAGTCCCGCACTACCGCGAAGAGCGGGTTGTGCTTGGCGCGGAGGTCATCAAGGGCCCGGCCATAGGCCGCAACATCGGCCGCATCGCGTGTCATCCCGCCCGACACGCCGGTGGATCGGTTCACGGTGTTCATGACGGTGCCCGATACCGCCCCCGCCTGACGCAAGGCGCTGGCCGCCCGGGCAGCGCGATTGGCAAGGTCCTGCATCTGGCGCATGGCCTCACCTGCCGACACCCCGGCCTCGTTCAAGCCCGCCGCCGCCCGCGGGCCTGCTGCCTCGATCAAGGTCAGCGCGCGAGCACCTTCCTGGCCGATGCCGACCAGTTCAGCCTTCAGTGCCTGCCCACCGGTCGCGACAAGGCGCACCGAGACCCGGCGTTCAGATCGCGTCGTCATGGTTCTGCGCTCTCACTTG
This sequence comes from Tabrizicola sp., assembly GCF_036781545.1. GTDB lineage: Bacteria > Pseudomonadota > Alphaproteobacteria > Rhodobacterales > Rhodobacteraceae > Tabrizicola. The sequence goes on along the minus strand of NZ_DAIQAT010000160.1, from coordinate 4,222 downwards.
TGCGTTGATGCCGCGCACGGCGAAGGGTTCGATCAGGGGCAGAAGCTCGGCCGTGATCAGCCGGTTCAGGCCCAGCGCCTCGGCCATGGCCACGGCGGCCGTCATGTCCCAGCTCACCACCCCGCCGGGGATGGCGCGAAACTGGCCGCGGAGGGCTTGGGCCAGTTCCCAGACTTGCCAGGCTTCAAATGTGCGGGGGCGGTGGAGATCAGCGGGGCAGGCCGGGCAGGGCTTTACGCATCCGGCGCAGTAGCCTTCGCCCCCACCGAAGTGCCATTCGGCAAGGGCGCGGAGGCGTTTCCCTCATTGGCCAGGATCAGGCCCTTGGCCACATAGTCGGTCTGAAACCGCTGAAAGAGCGGGAAGAGGTCGAGAAGCGCAGCCACGGCTTCTGGCGTGGGCGGTACGGGATAGCCCTCGTCATTGCCGACGCCCTCCCATTCGAGGATGGCGAGTGACCCAATCGCCTTGGCCAGTGCGACGGCCACCTGATCGGCGGGCGCGTCTTCGGGCAGGCTGGAGACTTGGGCGTCGCTGCGGGCGGCGCCGATCAGCGCCGAAGTGAGGGGGGCGAGGCGCAGGCGCACGCCGCCGCCGAGGTCGAGCCAGGCGGGTTCAGGGGAAAGGTTCAGGCGGATCATGGGACGGCTCCGGTTTGGGGGTTCAGTAAGATGCGGTGGTGTTGACAAGGACGGCGGTGCACATGCGGGCGGGGGACGTGGCCCGCGCCGCTTGCCATTCGAAGGTGGCCTGCACGCCCTGCGGCCCGTTGATCGGGATGCGGGGGCGGGGCAGATAGGCGGCGTGGACCGTAAAGGTGAGGGAGGCATTCGCCCCTAGGCTCCAGGCGAAGACGAGCTCGCAAGGGTCACCGGCGATCGCCTGGTTCACCAAGGTCAGGTCGGCAAAGCGTGCCTCGATCGATCCGGTTAGGGCAGCCATGGACGGGTCCAGCCCCTCGAGAAGCCCGTCGTTGCGGATGGTCTCGATCCGGTCGAGGTTGTTGGCATAGGACACCTGCGCCGAGACGATATTGCCCAGCGCGCCCCCGTTCCGCGTGATCGACCCTTGGAAATTGCCGAAGCGCTGCAAGGGCAGGGTGGCATCGGTGAGGGTTCCGGCGGCAGTTGTGGCTGCGACTGTCTCGCCCCGGCCGATCAGGCCCACTGTCGCGGTCAACAGCCCTGACCGCTGCGATTGCCACTGGATGCGATCGGCCACGAGCCCGGAATACATCGCGAACCGCGGCACATCGGGCATCTGCGTTTCGATCGCCATGCTGGGCAGCGTGAAGCCGCCCGACTGGAAGGTATGGGTCCTGGGCGTGGTGCCGGTTGTCACCGGCTGGCCAAAGATCGCCTTCAGCCAGAAGCCCAGGTTCTCGGCGTCCATCGGGATGACGACATCGCCGTCGACATTCACCGCATCGCGGATCGGCGCCTGCGGGTCTCGGCCGTAACCCAGAAGCTCGGGCGACAAGAGCCCCTGTTCGGAGCCGAGCGTCGTCGTGGCAAAGGGCATCCGGCGATAGCCGCTGGCGGGCGGCGTGCCGTAAACGGATTCGAAGGCGAACGCGACTTGCGTCCGCGCGCCGGGCTGGCGGGCCATGGGTTAGTCCTTTCGGGGGTGGGTTCAGAGAAGCGGGTCGGTCGTGGCGTAGGCGAGGATCACCGGGATCACCGCCGCCTTCAGACCCTCGTTTCCGTCGATTGCCAGCAGCACCGGTTCCGGCGCCTCGGGCGTAATGTAATCGCAAAGGCCGCCCAGTGTGCGGTCGGCGGCCAGCGCCGTGCCGATCGCCAGGCGCAGAGCGTCGAAGGCCGCATCCCGGGCGGCCGGTGTTCCGTCCACCACCAATTCGATCTCGGCCCTGTGCTCATAGTAATAGCCCGGCGGGGAGAGCCACACCTCCGGCGGCCCCGGATCGCCATCGCGCAGGATCACCACCCCAGCTGCAGGCACCTTCTCGGGCAGGATCGCGTTGCGCAGCACCTTCGCGCCGGGCGGCATCGCGCCGGACAATAGGCTATGAAGCGACGCGAGCAGGCGCTCGGCCGTGGATTGCGTGGGCATGGGCGGGTTCCGATCAATCTCTTGGGCCAGATGGCTTTGCGCGGTGCTTTGTCTTGTCGCTTGGACAACTCAGCGCTCGGCGGCTAGGTTCGCACCAGATGGTTCAATTGATCTCATGGGATAGCGAATGCACGTTTTCGATCTGCCTCCGGCCATTGCCGACTTGGTTGCCGCCCGAAACCGTGTCCGCGACTATTACAAGGAGCTTCTCGCCCGCGGCGGCCACGAGGTCAGTCTCGAGTACACGCTGGACGGAAACCTTGTGGGCGATATCGGAGAGGCGCTGGCGGTCGAACTTTTCGGGATCAAGCTGGTGAGCAACAAGTCTCACCCTGGCATTGACGGTCGCAGCCCTTGCGGAAAGACGGTGCAGGTCAAAGCCACCGGCCGCGGTCTGGGGCCAGCATTTCGCCCAGTGGAAACCCGGGCAGATCATCTCCTGTTCTTCGATCTCGATTTCGACCGCTGCAAAGGCACCGTTTTCTACAACGGGCCCGAGCATCCGGTGATTGCGACGTTGCCTGCATCGTGGGTCGGCCAGCGCCTCGTTTCCAGATCCCGGCTTCTTGCATTGAACCAAGCGCTTAGCGACGAAGACCGATTGCCGGTGATTGGGCTTCAGTTGCCAAATTAGGGTTCGTCGCGGCGTGCTGAGGCAAGCCTCACATCGGTCTTGCCGAAATCGTCCCCGACGAAAAGGAGAGGGCAGTTTCGTTCCGCCGCCAGCCCATAGGCAAAGCAATCACCGAAGTTCAGCCCGGCCGGATGGATGCCTTTTCCCCAAGTCCGATAGGCCGCCGCTACGGCATCGGCCCCTGACTGTGTCACGGTGACAACTTCAATTCCCAGCCCTTCGATCAGCTGCTGCATTTCAGCGCCCACCGAGCGGCGATCAGCGACGATCATGGCCTCGGCGAGCGTTCCCGCCGAAATGCATAGGGATTCCGCTTCATCGAGGACTTGCATCACGATGTCAGCGTCGGGCTCGCCCAGAAGGATTGCCATCAAGGCAGAGGTATCAACGGCGATCACTTCGGCAGGCCATCGTCATCATAGAGGAAGTCCTGGCTGCGGGCGGCACTCGCCCCAGCCGTGATCTTGGCCATGGCGCTGCGCTGGGCAGCTTCCATGACCACGCGGCGGCGATCGCGTGTCACCGCAGGGACGACGGGAACCAGCCTAACGGCCGCTTTGCCATGCCGTGTCAGCACAACTTCATCTCCCGCCTCGGCGCGGCGCACGAGTTCGGTCAGATGGCCCTTGGCCTCGGTGATGGAAATCTGCATGGCGGCCTCCAGTGATGGGCATAATATGGACTATCATATGGTCCAAATCAAGCCGTCATCCCTGCCACGCCCCCAAGATCGCCCCCGGCAGTCGGGCCGTTGCTTCCCGCGCCAACCTATCAAGGTCCAGCTTCTTCGGCATCTTCACCTGCCGCAATAGGAGGAACACCGGCACGGTCTGGGCCCCGGTCAAAACCCCATCCCGCCGCCGCCGACCACTCTTCGCCGCAGCAAACCCGCGCGAGGTTAGCCGCGCATCATCGGCAACCAGCAGGCTCGGGCCGCTGCGGCGATAGACGAAGCGCAGGCGCATGCCGGTGCGCTGTTCCCAGCGCCAGGGCGTGATGCGCTGTCGGCCGAGGCCGGTGATGCCCGCGGCGGGCAGGGGGATGGCGAGCCAGAGGCCGTCCTTGCCGCGGATCAGCACGCCGCCATCGAAGGCGTGCAAGATGTCGGGCGCCTTGGTCCAGACGAGACTGGCGGCGCGAAGGGACGTGCCCGATCGCGGAAAGTCGGACTGACGCACGGAGTTGGCGAGGCGCGATCCCAGTCCCGATGCCCGAACCTGCCCGCGCCAGTCGTCTAGTAGAGCCCGCCCGGCAGCAAAGACGCCGCGGGTGACGGCGGCCTCGGCCTCTTGCAGGATTTCGGTGGCGATCGTGTTCAGATCGCCGTCGATGCTGGCGCCGATCTTCATGCCTCCCGAGCCTCGGCTTTCCAGACGTGGCGCAGGGCATCGCGCAGCGGTTCGCCCCGGACCTCGTAGATCACGCCGCCGATCTCGAACGTGTCGCCGGGGGCAAGGGCGCCTAGGTCTTGAACCCATAAACAGGATTCCCTTCGCTTCCGCGTCGTGATTCACT
>NZ_DAIQAT010000159.1:0-7900 GCF_036781545.1 Tabrizicola sp. | reverse complement strand
TCAAGCAGATCGCCGGGTTCGTGACGCCGACGACGGGCGAGGTGATCTACAAGGGGACGAAAATCTCCGGCCTGCCGCCGCACAAGGTGGCCCGGATGGGGGTCGTGCGGACCTTTCAGGAGACGACGATCTTCAAGTCGATGACCGTGCGCGAGAACGTCATCGTTTCCCACCACCTGCGATCGAAAGCCTCGCTTCTGGGGTTCTTCTTCGGGTCCGCGCAGGCACGGGCGGACGAAGCGGAATTCGGCAAGTCGGCGGACGACATCATCGACTTTCTGGGGTTGCAGGCGATCAGGAACGAATTGGCCTCGAACCTGCCGCAGGGCCATTTGCGCGCCCTGGGCATGGCCATCGGCCTTGCGACGCAGCCCGAGATCATCCTTCTGGACGAACCCTTCGCGGGCATGAACCACGACGAAACGATGCGGATGGTCGCCCTCGTCCGCCGGTTGCGCGACGAGCGGGGCCTGACGGTGCTCCTCGTCGAACACGACATGCCCGCGGTGATGAAGATTTCCGACCGGATCGTCTGCATCAACTTCGGCGAGAAGATCGCCGAGGGCTCGCCCGCAGAAATCCAGGCCAACCCCCGCGTGATCGAGGCCTATCTCGGCAGCGAAGACGCCGCCATCGGGATGTGAGACATGACCCAAGCAGCCACCAACCTGGAACCTGCCAAGAAGATGCTCAGCTTCGACAACGTCGAACTGTACTATGACCATGTCTATGCGCTGAAGGGCGTCTCCATCGACCTGATGGAGGGCGAGACCGTCGCCCTGATCGGCGCGAATGGGGCGGGGAAATCCTCGATCCTCCGCGCCATCACCGGGCTGCGGAAGATCAAGTCCGGCACGATCAGCTATCTCGGCGACCGCATCGACGGCCGCCCCGCCGCCGAGATCGTCAAGCGCGGCATCGCCATGGTCCCCGAAGGCCGCCGCGTCTTCCCGCTGATGAGCGTGAAGGACAACCTGCTGATGGGCGCCTTCACCCGCACCGACAAGCAGGGGATCGAGCAGACGCTGGAAAGCGTGCTGGCCCGCTTTCCTCGCCTGAAGGAACGCTTCAACCAGCAGGCCAGCACGCTTTCGGGCGGCGAGCAGCAGATGATGGTGATCGGCCGCGCACTCATGGCGAAGCCGAAGCTCCTTCTCCTTGACGAACCTTCGCTCGGCATCGCGCCGAAGCTGGTGCAGGACATCGCCCGGGCCATCGTGGCGATCAGCCGGGACGAGGGCGTGTCGGTTCTTCTGGTGGAGCAGAACAGCCGCATGGCGCTCTCCATCTCGAACCGCGCCTATGCCATGTCGACGGGCCAGGTCGTCCTGTCTGGCGCCTCGAAGGACCTGATGCACGACGACCGGATCAAAGCCGCCTATCTGGGCGGGGAGTTGTAAGAAATGCGCCTTCTGGTGATCAACCCGAACACCACTGCCTCGATGACGGAAAAGATCGGCTTCGCCGCCAGGGGCGCAGCCAGCCCCGGGACCGAGATTCTCGCGCTGAATCCCGCGCATGGGCCTGTCTCGATCGAGGGCTACTACGACGAGGCGCTCAGCGTCCCCGGCCTTCTGCACCTGATCCAGACCACCCCCGGTTTTGACGCGGTGATCATTGCCTGCTTCGACGATACCGGCCTCGACGCCGCGCGCTGCCTGACCGACCGCCCGGTGATCGGCATCGGCGAGGCGGCCTATCATTTCGCCTCGATGCTCGCGAACAAGTTCTCGGTCGTCACCACGCTGGCCCGGTCGGTCCCGGCGCTGGAGCACAACCTGCACCGCTACGGCCTCTCGGCCCGTTGCGCCCGTGTCCGGTCGTCAGAGGTCGCGGTGCTGGAGCTGGAACACCCCGGCTCGGACGCCTGCACCCGGATCAGCGCCGAGATCGGCCGCGCGGTTGCCGAGGATCACGCCGAAGCCATCGTGCTCGGCTGTGCCGGCATGGCCGATCTGGCGGGGCGACTGGCGGCGGAACACGGGCTTCCGGTGCTGGACGGCGTCACCTGCGCGGTGCGGCTGGCCGAGGCGATGGTCGGCCTCGGCCTGCGCACCTCGCGCCTGGGCGGCTACGCCCCACCGCCGGTGCAGAAGCTGCGCGCGACCGCCTGACCGGGGCCGCGTGTCGGCTAGTGCAGCCCGAATTCTGCCATCAGCCGCCGCCGCATCGCCACGAAACCGGTGTCGCTTCGGTCCCGCGGCCGTGGGATGTCCACATCGATCAGCCGCGGCCCCGCAGCCTTTTCCCTGGGCAGCACCAGCACCCGGTCGGCAAGGGAATCCCTGCCGACCGGCCCCGCGCGAACAGGAATCTTCTCGTTGGACACACCGCGGCCGTTTCAGACCGCCAGCGGCTCCACCAGTTCCGCCCCGGAAGCGCGGTTGGAATTCACCGCCGCCCCCACCCGGAAGGGGCGCGCCAGCACCCCTTCGGCGCAGGCCCTCATCAACACGGCTGCCCCGTGCCCCGCCTCGCCCAGCCACAGGGGCCAGTCCGCCCGCTCCAGCACCACCGGCTCGCGGTGATGGATCGCGGACATCGTCGGCCCCGCGTCAGTCGAGACGATGGCGACCGTGTCCTGATCCCCCCAGCGTTGCCAGACCCCGGCCAGCGCCATCGGCAGGCCGTCGGCCCGGGTGAAATACCAGGGCAGCCGCGCTCCATTCGTAGAAGCCGCTGGCCGGGACGATGCAGCGCCGCTCGCGGATCGCCGCGCGGAAGGCCGGCTTCGTCGCCACCGTGTCGGCGCGCGCATTGATGATCAGCGGCCCGGCGCCCGGTGCCTCGTACCAGGACGGGATGAACCCCCAGCGCATCGCCCGCAGCCGCCGGATCCCGCCCTCCGACGTCACCACCGCCACCGGGTTCGTCGGGCAGATATTGAAGTTCGGCCCCACCGGCAGGTCATTGCCTGGCACCGCCTCGAACAGTTCCGCCAGTTCCTCGTTCGGTTCGGTCATGGTGAAGCGGCCGCACATGGCTTGGAAGATAGGCGATCCCGGCTCGAAGACCAAGCCGGACGACCGTCCCCGGCTTCACTGCAAAGCATTGCCAGCCTGCCCTTCCTTCGCTATTCGGCCCCCATGCTGATCCTCAAGATCTTCCGCCGCCCCGAATGGGATGCCTTCCGCGCTGCCGGAGAAACCCTCGGCGCGCCGATCGACCTTGCCGACGGCTACATCCACTTCTCCACACCCGCCCAGGTGGCAGAGACCGCCGCGAAATGGTTCGCCACCGAAAGCGATCTGGTGCTGGTGGCCTGCGAGGAAAGCCGCCTCGGCCCCGCCCTGAAATGGGAGCCCTCGCGCGGCGGCCAGCTCTTCCCGCATCTCTATCGCCCGCTGCGGCTGGAGGAGGTGGTCTGGGACAAGTCGCTGCCCCTCGGCGCCACCGGCCATATCTTCCCCGAGGGCCTGCTGTGAGCCTCTTGGAGCGGACCGGTCTCGCGCTCCTCCACCACATCGACCCCGAGCGCGCCCATGCCCTTTCGCTCCTGGCCCTTCGCACCGGCCTCGCCCCCCTGCCCGGCCCAGTCAACCTGCCCCGGCTGCATACCAGCTTGGCCGGGATGCCGCTCCTGAACCCCGTGGGCCTTGCCGCAGGCTACGACAAGAATGCCACCGCCCTCGCGCCCCTTTCCCGTGCAGGTTTCGGCTTCATCGAGGTCGGCGCCGCCACGCCTCTGGCCCAGCCCGGCAACCCCCGGCCCCGGCTCTTCCGGCTGACCGAGGATCGGGCGGCGATCAACCGCTTCGGTTTCAACAACGACGGGATGCTGGCCATCGCGGCCCGGCTGGCCCAGCGCCAGCGCGGCCCGGTGCCGGTCGGCCTGAACCTCGGTGCGAACAAGACCAGCGAAAGCCGCGCCGCCGATTTCGCCAGGGTGCTGGCCACCTGCGGCCCGCATGTCGACTTCGCCACCGTCAACGTCAGTTCCCCAAACACCGAACGCCTGCGTGATCTGCAGGGGCCCGCCGCCCTCGCCGCGCTGCTGAAAGGGGTGATGGAGGCGCGCGCCGCCCTGCCCACCCCGATCCCCGTCTTCCTGAAGATCGCCCCCGATCTCACGCTCGACGATCTCGCCCAGATTGCCGAGGTCGCGCTCGCCTCCGGCATCTCCGGCATCATCGCCACCAACACCACGCTTTCCCGCGAAGGTTTGAAATCTGCAAATCGAAGCGAAGCCGGCGGCCTGTCCGGCGCACCATTGTTCGAAAAGTCCACGCGCATATTGGCGCAGCTTTCGCAGCTAACCCACGGCCTGCTGCCGCTGATCGGGGTCGGCGGGGTCGGTAGCGCCGAGGAGGCCTACCAGAAGATCCGCGCCGGGGCTTCTGCCGTGCAGCTTTACACCGCGATGGTCTACGGCGGCATTTCCCTCATCCCCGAGATCGCCCACGGCCTCGATGCGCTTCTGGCCCGCGACGGCTTTGCCAATGTCGCCATGGCTGTCGGCACCGGCCGCAGCGGCTGGCTCTGACCCTTCATCTTTGTGAAAGCATCCTCGGGGGGTCCGGGGGGCGAAGCGCCCCCAGCCGATCCCCGTTCAGAACGCCTTGAACGTCATCGTCGTCAGCGTGCGCTGGATGCCCGCGATGTCGAACAGCCGCGACGACAGGTAATGCCCGGTATCCTCGCCTTCGGGGATGTAGACCTTGGCGATCAGGTCATAGTCGCCGCTGGTGGAATACAGCTCGCTTACCACCTCCCGGTCCCAGATCGCATTGGCGACCTCGTAGGTCTGGCCCGGGGTGCAGCGGAACTGGACGAAAACCAAAGCCATCGCAACGCTCCTTCTTTCCGGCAAGGATAGGCGAGAAGAGCCGCAAGCTGAACAGCCGCACCAGAGCTTTCGCCGAAAAATTTTCGCCGTCTACTCCGCGCCGTCCAGGGCCAAAGGCGCAGGCTCCCGCCGCAGGTCGTCGATCGACAGCGGCGTCAGAGGCCGCGCCAGCCGGTTCCGCACCACCCAATGCAGCCGGTGCTGCGCCCGGGTGATCGCCACATAGGCCAGCCGTTTCCACAAGGGCACCCCTGCCTCCGACCGGCCCGACTGCGCAGCCGCATAGAGATCGGGCGCGAAGACCTGCACCTCCTCCCACTGCGACCCCTGCGCCTTGTGGATCGTCACCGCCGCCCCGTGCAGGAAGGTCGCCCCCATCCCCGCCGCGTGCGGGATGAAGGGCTCCTCCTCATCCGGCCTCTCGATCTTGATGATGCTGGCCGCGCTGACCTGCGGCTCCTCCGCCCCCACCACATGCAGCCGCGCAAAGCCCGCGCGGTTGCCCTCGCCCAGATAGATCACCTGCGCGCCCTTGATCAGCCCCCGCGCCTCCAAGTCGATCCGCTTCTTGCGATGCTTCAGGGGCAGCTCGATCCCGTCGCAGATCAGGGGCTCGCCCGGCAGAAGCTGATCCTCCGGCGCACCATAGGCGTTGCGGAAGGCCTGGATCAGCCGCACCCGCGTCGCATTGCGCCAGACCAGCACGGGCGAGCGCGCCATCAGCGCCGCCTCGACCCGCTCCGCCCATACCACCCGGCCGTCGGCCCGGGCCTTTTCCTGCACCAGTGCCTCGAACTCCTCGAAACCAAGGCGGTCGTCCCCCAGCGCATGCGCCAGGTCGAGGATCGGGTTGTCCTCCGTCTGGCGATGGATGCGGTGCAGGATCAGCTTCCGCCCCTCGGACAGCTTGTCGAACACCATCTCGCCCGACTGTCCCACCGGCGCCAGCTGCGCCGGGTCGCCGAACAGGACCAGCGTCGGGAAGATTTCCCTCAGGTCTTCGAACTGCCGTTCATCCAGCATCGAGCTTTCGTCGACGAAACCCACGTCCAGGGGCTCTTCCCGCCGCTTCCAGCCCTTGATGAAATCGCTGCCCTTCAGCCCCGCCGCTGCCAGCGCCCCCGGTATCGACGCAACCTGCTGATAAAATGCATGCGCCCGGTCCAGCGCCAGATCGGTCAGCCCGGCAATCGCCAGGTTGCCCGCCGCCGGCCGCGTCCCCGTTCCCGCCAGCCACTCGGCGATCTTCTCGTATTCCGGGTCGTAGACCGGGGTATAGAGGATGCGGTGGATCGTCGTCGCCGGAACCCCGCGCAGCCGTAGGACGGACGCCGCCTTGTTGGTCGGCGCCAGGATCGCCAGCGTGCGGCGGTCCTTCCGCCTGCGCCCCTCGTAATCGCCCGAGACGACATCGACCCCGGCCGCCTTCAGCCCGCGATACAGTTCCGCCAGCAGCATGGTCTTGCCCGACCCGGCCTTGCCCACCACCGCCAGAACGCTCGTCCGCCCCTCGGCCATCGGGGTCAGTTCCCCCTCGGCCAGGTCGATCCCCGCCCCGGCAAAGGCGGCAGCCAGCCGGTCGAAAGCTTCGGCCTGGTCGTCGGAAAAGATCAGCGCTGGGGCCTGCATCCTGCGACCATACCCCCTCCTCGCCCCAAGCGGTAGGGTCAGTGCATCGTTCCGCCCTTCGGGGGCAGGGTCGGCTGATCGTCCGGGTCATCGCCCGCACCGGCAATCTCGCTTCGCGCCTCGTCGATGGTTTCCGAGACCTTGGACGCCAGACGCGGCAGGCCGTTCCGGGTCGCATAGGAAAGAAGATCCGACAACACGTCGAAGACCCAGTCGTGACGCATTCAATCCCTCGGCCAGAAATCTGTGCCGCCCCCGATCTAGGCCTTCGGGAAGGCCAGACCGGACGACTCACTCAAGCACAGATATCCGCCCGATGGGTGAATTGGGTGTTAAGCGTAGATTTTAGATCGATTTGCTCGCCTCGAGCGTGTCCTCGAAGGTGCGCAATCCGGTGCGCGGTGCCTGCACCAGCACCGCCATATTGCCCGGCTTGTGCTGGTTCTTCCACATCAGCGTATGTGCCCGCGGGATCTCGGCCCAAGGAAAGACCTCGGACATGCAGGGATCGAGCCGCCGCTCGCACATCAGCTTGTTCGCCGCCGCCGCCTGCTTCAGATGCGCGAAATGGCTGCCTTGCAGGCGTTTCTGGTGCATCCACATGTAGCGCACGTCGAAGGTGCAGTTGAACCCGCTGGTCCCGGCGCAGATCACCACCATGCCGCCCTTCTTGCAGACGAGGCTCGACACCGGGAAGGTCGCCTCGCCCGGATGCTCGAACACCATGTCGACGTTCACGCCCTTGCCGGTGATGTCCCAGATCGCCTTGCCGAAGCGCCGGGCCTCCTTCAGCCAGGTGTTGTATTCCTCGGAGTTCACCTTGGGCAGTTGCCCCCAGCATTTGAACTCGTTGCGGTTGATGACCCCCTTCGCGCCCAGCGACATGACGAAATCGCGCTTCGATTCGTCGCTGATCACCCCGATGGCATTCGCCCCCGCCGTATTGATCAGCTGGATCGCGTAAGAGCCCAAGCCCCCCGACGCCCCCCAGACCAGCACGTTCTGCCCCGGCTGCAAATCATGCGGCGCGTGGCCGAAAAGCATCCGGTAGGCCGTCGCCAGCGTCAGCGTGTAGCAGGCCGATTCCTCCCAGGTCAGGTGCTTCGGGCGCGGCATCAGCTGCTGCGCCTGCACCCGGGTGAACTGGCTGAACGACCCGTCCGGCGTCTCGTAACCCCAGATCCGCTGCGAGGGCGAGAACATCGGGTCGCCGCCGTTGCATTCCTCGTCGTCGCCGTCGTCCTGGTTGCAGTGGATCACCACCTCGTCCCCGACCTTCCAGCGCTTCACCTTGTCGCCCACCGCCCAGACGATGCCCGCGGCATCCGAGCCCGCGACATGGAAGGCCGCCTTGTGGCCGTCGAACGGGCTGATCGGCTGGCCCAGTCCCGCCCAGACGCCGTTGTAGTTGACGCCCGCCGCCATCACCAGGACCAGCACCTCGTGGCTGTCGATGGTCCAGGTATCGACCACCTCCTGCACCAT
>NZ_DAIQAT010000158.1:0-7907 GCF_036781545.1 Tabrizicola sp. | reverse complement strand
AAACGTCGATCTCCCGCCGCCCGGAATAGCTGCCGAACACCCCCACGATGGTGTCACCGCAGACCGCCACATCGGTCTTGACCAGCTCCCCGGTGATCAGGTCGAAAACCCGACCCCCCTTCAGCACAAGATCCGCAGCCACCAAACCACGGCCCTGGTCGATTCTGTGGGCGAGCGGCGCTTTCGGCATGGTCTTCTCCTTTCCGAACAGGGAAACTCAAGCCGGGCGTGGCGTCCATAGCCTTCCGCCTGAAACAGCCATCCGGAAATCGGAGGAATGGCCCATGCGCCCCTTGCGCGGGATCGCGTTCAAACTGGCCTCGGTGATGGTCTTCATCGTCATGTCCTCGATGATCAAGTCGACCGCCGACCATGTCCCGGCGGGGCAGTCGGTGTTCTTCCGGTCCTTTTTCGCGATCCCGGTGATCTTCGTCTGGCTCGCCCTCCGGCGCGAACTGCCGCGCGGGTTGAAGACGGCGAATCCCTTCGGCCATTTCTGGCGCGGGCTGATGGGCACGCTGGCGATGGGGCTGGGCTTTGCGGGACTGGGTTACCTGCCGCTGCCGGAAGTCACCGCCATCGGCTATGCCGCGCCGATCCTGACGGTGGTTTTCGCGGCGATGTTCCTGGGCGAGGAGGTGCGGCTCTTCCGGATCAGCGCGGTGGTGATGGGGCTGGTGGGCGTGCTGATCGTCGTCTACCCGCGCCTGACGGTGATCTCGAACGATGCCGCGGGCTATCTGGAGGCGTTCGGCGCGATGGTCGTGCTGGGTGGCGCGGTCTTTGCCGCGCTGGCGCAGGTCTTCGTGCGCCGGCTGGTCAACACCGAGGAGACCGCCGCCATCGTCTTCTACTTCTCGCTCACCGCGACGGCGCTGTCGCTGGTGACGATCCCCTTCGGCTGGGTCTGGCCCACGCCGGGCGAGACGGCGATCCTGATCGGCGCGGGGCTTCTGGGGGGCCTGGGGCAGATCCTGCTCACCTCCAGCTACCGCGAGGCGGACGCCTCGCTGGTCGCGCCGTTCGACTATGCCTCGATGATCTTCGCGCTGGGGATCGGATATTTCGTCTTTGCCGAAGTGCCGACCTGGCCGATGCTGGCCGGGGCGGCGCTGATCGTGACGGCGGGCATCCTGATCATCTGGCGCGAGCGCCAGCTGGGGCTGGAACGCGCCCGGCAGCGCAAGGCGATGACGCCGCAGGGGTGACGGACCGCTGCTCTTCGCGCCCTTCGGGCGCTCCTCGCTTGGCGCGCGCACCGCCTGCGAGGAGAAGCCGAAGGCGCACGACGAGCTGCCCCGGTCACAGCCCCAGCCGGTCAAGCACCCAGACGCCCATCGCCTGCACCATGTCGTCGCGCCAGGACAGCGGGCCGGGCCGGTAAAGCGCCGACGCCAAGGCGCGCTGCTGCTTCTCCAGGATGCCCACATCCTCGCGCGCGACCCGTTCCCAGCGGTCGTAATAGGGTTCGGCGCGGGCGGCGAAGTCGGGCAGCGTCAGCCGATCCTCGGGGAAGCAGCCGCCGACCTCCAGCACCGTGCGGTTCTCGCTGACCGGACGCGTGTTCAGCCACCACAGGCAATCCTGCGCCACGGCGAATTGCACGGTCGGCAGGACCACGGTGAACCAGGTGCCGAGCTTCGCCTCCTCGTCCAGGTTCTCGATCGGCGGGAAGGGCGGCTGGTCGGTGCCGAGCGTGGCGATGGACCGGCCCGAAATGACCTGAATGGCGATCCAGTTCCCTATGGTCGGGGGTGTGCGGGACTGCTGCGCCCCCACGGTGTCGCGGTGGACGATGCCGGTGTGATAGGTCTCGACCGCGTTTTCGAGGATGAGCTTCCAGTTGCAGGCCACGTCCAGCGCCATCGACCAGGTGCAGCGCATGGCGCCAAGCTTGTGGCTGGCCATCCGGTCGGGGAAATCGCCCAGGTGGTCCCGCAGGCTTGGCCCGTCCCTGGTGAAGCGGGCGAAGACGAAGCCTTCCCATTGGTCGAGGTCCAGTGCGACCAGCCCGTTCTCCACCTTGTCGAAGCCTTCGGCGTCCTTCATGTCGGGGCAGCCGTAGAGGCGACCGTCGTTCAGGTAGCTCCAGGCGTGGTAGGGGCAGGTGATCTTGCCGCCCACATTGCCCTTGCCCTCCAGCAGGATCGAGCCGCGGTGGCGGCAGTAGTTGGCAAAGCAGCGCAAGCGCCCGTCATTGCCGCGGATCAGCACGATCGGCCCGCCGGGGCTGTCGAAGGCGCGGTAATCGCCGGGTTCGGGCAGCTCTTCGGCGCGGGTCAGGAAGAACCACTGCTTCAGGAACACCTGCTCGCGTTCCGCCCGGAAGATCGCCGGGTCGGTGTAGAACCCGGCGGGCATCGACCGCGCGCGGTTCAGCGGCTGGGTGGCGGCGGTGATCTCGGCGCGGTCAAGGCTCATACCGGGCTCTCCTGCTGGGTTTGCTGTGGCCCGAGACTGCCGGTGGACGGCCGCTCTGGCAAGCCCTCAGGGAAGGTCGCGAATGCCCGTGCAATAAGGGGCGCTTGGGGCTAACATGCGGACCGGGGCCCGCCTTCGGGCCGCCAGCAAAAGGGACGTCCGGCCATGGCCAAGGGTATGAACAAGCGCAAGGAAGTGAAGAAGCCGAAGAAAGAGGCGGCCAAGCCTGCCGTCGCGGTGGCGTCAACCAATGCGAAGGTCACGATCTCGCCCGGCAAGACGAAAGACTAGGGTCCGCCGACGCGCTGACCGGCACCGGCAAGCCGCCGGGTCTTTGGCCGGTCAGAATACCTCCTTGACCGCTTCCATCGCCACATAGGTCGAGGTCGAGGCGACATGCGGCAGCGCGCTGATCACCTCGCCCAGCACCCGGCGGTAGGACTGGATGTCGGAGGTCCGTACCTTCATCAGATAGTCGAAGCTGGAGGCCATCATGTGGCACTGCTCCACCTCGGGCACGGTCAGCACGGCGCGGTTGAAGGCGGTCAGCGCGGCCTCGCGCGTGTCGGACAGGCGCACTTCAACGAAGGCGACATGTGCCTGGCCCATCTTGATCGGGTCCAGGATCGCGCGATAGCCGGTGATGATCCCCGCCTCCTCCAGGCGTTTCATCCGCGCCTGGGTCGGCGATTTCGACAGGCCGATGCGGCGGGCAAGCTCGACGGCGGCAATCCGGCCCTCGGTCTGCAACACGCGCAGGATGGAAAGGTCGAAGCGGTCCAGATCGGCACGGTCGATTGGCATTGCGGTTCCCCAAAATCTGTCGGCTTTCGCCTGCATAGCACCGAAGTTTCGGGAAAACAGCCTGCCGATTTGGGTATAGGATGGGCGAAACGAAGAGGTGCCCCGAATGACCGCCGATGTTGCCCCGTCCGCCTGGTCGATCATCCAGACCGCAAGCCTGACCGACGAGACCGCGCTGGTCCAGCGTCTGGTTGCCGGGGCGGCGCTGGATGCGCCCGCGCGGGCGGCCATCGTGGCGGAGGGGGCCGATCTGGTGCGCCGCATCCGCGCCAGTGCGAAGCCGGGGCTGATGGAGGTCTTCCTCGCGGAATACGGCCTGTCGACCGACGAGGGCATCGCACTGATGTGCCTGGCCGAGGCGCTGCTGCGCGTGCCGGATGCCGAGACGATGGACGCGCTGATCGAGGACAAGATCGCGCCGTCGGACTGGGGGCGGCATCTGGGCAAGTCGGCCTCGTCGCTGGTGAATGCCTCGACCTGGGCGCTGATGCTGACCGGCAAGGTGCTGGACGACCGCGAAGGGGGCATTGCGGGCGCCCTGCGCGGGGCGGTCAAGCGGCTGGGCGAGCCGGTGATCCGCACGGCCGTCAGCCGCGCGATGAAGGAGATGGGGCGCAACTTCGTGCTGGGCGAGACCATCGACAAGGCGATGGACCGGGCCGAGGAGCTGGAAGCGCGCGGCTACACCTACAGCTACGACATGCTGGGCGAGGCGGCGCGGACCGAGGCCGACGCCCGGCGCTATCATCTGGCGTACTCCCGGGCGATCACCGCCATTGCGCGCGCGGCCAAGGGCAACGACATCCGCAGCAATCCCGGCATCTCGGTGAAGCTCTCGGCGCTGCATCCGCGCTATGAGGTCGCCAAGCGCGAACGGGTGATGGAGGAGCTGGTCCCCCGCGTCCGGGCGCTGGCGACCCTGGCCAAGGCGGCGGGCCTTGGCTTCAATATCGACGCCGAGGAAGCGGATCGGCTGGCGCTGTCGCTGGAGGTGATCGAGGCCACGCTGTCGGACCCCGCGCTGAAGGGCTGGGACGGGTTCGGTGTGGTGGTGCAGGCCTATGGCCGCCGGGCCGGGGCGGTGATCGACTGGCTGCATGCGCTGGCCACAAGGCTGGACCGGCGGATCATGGTGCGGCTGGTCAAGGGCGCCTATTGGGATGCCGAGGTGAAGCGGGCGCAGGTCCTGGGCCTCGCCAGCTTCCCGGTCTTCACCCGCAAGCAATCGACCGATGTCAGCTACATCGCCAATGCGCGGAAGCTTCTGGCGCTGACCGACCGCATCTATCCGCAGTTCGCCACCCACAACGCCCATACAGTCGCCGCGATCCTGCACATGGCCGGGGCGCAGGGCCTCACGTCGATGGACTATGAATTCCAGCGCCTGCACGGCATGGGCGAGCGGCTGCATGACATCGTGCTGACCGACAAGGCCACCCGCTGCCGCATCTACGCCCCGGTCGGCGCGCATCGCGACCTGCTGGCCTATCTCGTGCGGCGGCTTCTGGAGAACGGGGCGAACTCCAGCTTCGTCAACCAGATCGTCGACGAGGATGTAGCCCCGGAAGTGGTCGCCGCCTGCCCGCTGACGGCGGTGGAGGGGATGGCGACAATCCCGAGCCCGGCGCTCGCGACCGGCCCCGCCCTGTTTGCCCCCCGGCGAAACTCGAAAGGCTGGGACCTCACCGATGCCGCCGACCTCACGGCCATCGACACCTCCCGCGCGCCGTTCATGGAAGCACAGATCGACGCCGCCCCGCGGCTGGCGGGCCGGGTCGTCGGCGGCCCGCAGCTTCCTGTCCTGAACCCTGCGACCGGCGCTCTGGTTGGTCGTGTCACCACCGCGGGCCTGCCGGACGTGGACACCGCGCTGCGGCTGGCCGAGCCCTGGTCCGCTGCCCCGCAGGAACGCGGCCTGGTTCTCAACCGCGCCGCCGACCGGATGGAGGCCGATGCAGGGCGCATCTTCGCGCTGCTGGCGCGTGAGGCGGGCAAGACCCTCGCCGACGCCGTGGCCGAACTGCGCGAGGCGGTGGATTTCCTGCGCTACTATGCCGGGCACGCCGATCAACCCCATCCCGCGCGGGGCGTCTTCGCCTGCATCAGCCCCTGGAACTTTCCGCTGGCGATCTTCTGTGGCCAGATCGGCGCGGCCCTTGCCACCGGGAATGCCGTGCTGGCGAAACCCGCCGAACAGACCCCGCTGATCGCCACCCTCGCCGTCGATCATCTGCTCGCCGCCGGGGTCCCCCCGACCGCGCTGCAACTTTTGCCCGGCGACGGCGCCATCGGCGCGGCGCTGACCCGCGATCCGCGGGTGAATGGCGTGGCCTTCACCGGCTCGACCGGGACCGCGCAGGCGATCCGGCGCGCCATGGCCGACCATCTGGACCCGACTGCCCCGCTGATCGCCGAAACCGGGGGGCTGAACGCCATGCTGGTCGATTCCACCGCCCTGCCGGAACAGGCCGTGCGCGACATCATTGCCTCCAGCTTCCAGTCGGCGGGCCAACGGTGCAGCGCGCTGCGCTGCCTCTATGTGCAGGAGGACGTGGCCCATACCGTCACCGAAATGCTGTTCGGCGCGATGGAAGACCTCGCGCTCGGCGATCCCTGGCATCTTTCCACCGACATCGGCCCGGTGATCGACGCCGAGCCGCAGGCGGGCATCCGCGCCTATGTCGATGCCGCCCGGGCCGAGGGCCGCGTGCTGAAAGAGTTGAAAGCGCCGGGGCAGGGGACCTTCATCGCCCCCGCCGTCCTGTCGGTCACAGGCATTCAGGACATGCCGCGCGAGATCTTCGGCCCGGTCCTGCATGTGGCCACCTTCAAGGCGCAGGAGATCGACGCGGTGATCGCCACGATCAACGCCACCGGCTACGGCCTGACCTTCGGCCTGCATTCCCGTATCGATGACCGGGTGCAAAGCATCGTCGAGGGGCTGAGGGTCGGCAACACCTATGTCAACCGCAACCAGATCGGCGCGGTCGTCGGCAGCCAGCCCTTCGGCGGCGAGGGCCTGTCCGGCACCGGCCCCAAGGCGGGCGGGCCGCATTACCTGACGCGCTTCACCCGCGCCCCGGCCCCGGCGGCCACGCCCGACGATGCCGTGACCAGCGCCGCCGAGGCCGGCAAGGCGCTGACCGCCCCTAGGGCCGCCATTGCCCCGATGGCCGAGAACATGCCCGGCCCGACCGGCGAATCGAACCGGCTGACGCTGATCCCCCGCGCGCCGCTCCTCTGCCTCGGCCCCGGCCGGGCGACGGCGCTGGCCCAGGCCGAAGCCGTCCGCAAGCTTGGCGGCCATGCGGTCGAGGCACCCGGTCTGGCCCCCGACGCGCTGGTGACGCTTCAGGGCTTCTCTGGCGCGCTCTGGTGGGGCGCGGCGGAAGCGGGCCGCCCCTATGCGCAGGCGCTGGCGAAGCGGCAAGGCCCGATCCTGCCGCTGGTCGCCGCGCCGGATGCGGGCCATACGCATCTGGAGCGGCACCTCTGCATCGACACCACCGCCTCGGGCGGCAATGCGCAACTGCTGGCCGCAGCGGCCGGTGCTTGACGCCCCATCGCGGATCGGAAAGGCTGCGGCCGATGTTTCCGATCCGCGACCATAATCCCTCGGGCCAGACGCCCTACGTCACCTTCGCGCTGATCGCTATCAACGTGCTGGTCTTCCTTTGGTATTTCACACAGCTCTCCGAATGGGACATCCAGCGGCTGTTCATGACATGGGGCCTGGTCCCCGCCCGGGTCATGTCGGGCGATGGGTGGGTGACCATCGCCACCTCGATGTTCCTGCACGCGGGCTGGATGCATCTGGCGGGCAACATGCTGTTCCTCTGGATCTTCGGCGACAACCTGGAAGAGGAGATGGGCCACTTCGGCTTCCTTCTCTTCTACCTCGCCTGCGGGGTCGCTGCCGGTCTGGCGCAGGCGCTGCCCGATCCGGGCTCGTTCCTGCCGATGGTGGGGGCTTCGGGCGCGATCGGCGGGGTGATGGGGGGGTACCTGCTGCTCTTCCCCCGCGCCAAGGTGGATGTGCTCTTCATCTTCATCATCTTCTTCCGCATCTTCGCCATCCCGGCCTGGATCGTGCTGGGCATCTGGCTGGGGATCCAGATCTTCTCGGGCGTCTCGACCCCCAGCGATCTTGGCGGGGTCGCCTACTGGGCGCATGTCGGCGGCTTCCTCACCGGAATGGCGCTGACCGTTCCCGTCTGGCTGCGGCGGGGCGCAGGCGGCTACTGGCAGGCGACCCGGGGCCACCCGCCGCATCCCGGAACGCAGTTCGAGGCCGCGCGGTCGAACATCCCCCTGGTCCGCCGCCGCCGCTGAGCGCTTTGCGGATCGCCCGGCCGGGCGTAGGATCGCGGGCGGGGAGGATGCCATGCTCCGCCTGGTCCTGCTTGCGCTTTGTCTCGGCCAGCCCGCCTGGGCCGACTGCCGCCTGGCCCTAGCGCTGGCGGTCGATGTCTCGCGCTCCATCGACGCGCAGGATTATGTGATCCAGACCGATGGCCTTGCCGGGGCCCTGCAGGACCGCGAGGTCCGCGCCGCGATCTTCGGGCCCGAGGGGCATGTGGCGCTGGCGATCTACTACTGGTCGGGCCGCGGCTACCAGGATCTGGTGCAGCCCTGGGTGATCCTCGACAGCCCCGAGGCGCTGGACGCCGCGATCTGGGCGG
>NZ_DAIQAT010000157.1:0-8129 GCF_036781545.1 Tabrizicola sp. | reverse complement strand
CCCATTTGGCGATGTCCTTGGTGTCGATGCCGAAGCCGGTCAGGAAGCCCTGGTCACGCAGCACGTCGACCGAAGGCTGCGCGATGGAAAGGTCGAGCAGCGCGATCTTGGCATCGGCCGCGGCATCGCCCAGCGTCGCCTTGGCCCATTGCCCGATCAGCAGGCCGGCCTGGAAGTTGTCGGTCGCGAAGGTCGCATCCGCCGCGTCGATGGGATCGAGGGGGGTGTCCAGCGCGATGACCAGAACGCCCGCGTCGCGCGCGGCCTTGACCGAATCGACGATGGCCTTGGTGTCCGAGGCGGTGATCAGGATGCCCTTGGCGCCGTCGGCCACGCAGGCCTCGATCGCCGCGACCTGGCTTTCATGGTCGCCGTCGATCTTGCCGGCATAGGATTTCAGCGTCACGCCCAGTTCGGCAGCCTTGGCCTCGGCGCCTTCCTTCATCTTGACGAAGAAGGGGTTGGTGTCGGTCTTGGTGATCAGGCAGGCCGACACGCCGTCCTGTGCCGAGGCGATGCCCGCCGACAGCGCCAGCGCGCCAGCGCCCAGAAGGGCTTTGGTGATGACTTTCATAGGTCTTCCTCCCAAGATGGGGCGGTTTTGCCCCCGGTTCAATCTGCGCGCGGCGTCCCGGCGGGACACTGCGCCATGAGGAAGAAAAGCTGATTCCCGGCTCTGCGTCAAGATAATTAAATCATTGTGATTTATTATTGACAGGTCGAGCTGCCGCCTTCAGTCTGCGAAGGCAGTCCTGCAGGACCCGGAGGGAGGGAAACATGCTCATCGGTATTCCGCCCCTTCTGGGCCCCGACTTTCTGGCGATCCTGCGCGGGATGGGCCATGGCGACGAGATCGCCATCGTCGACGGCAACTATCCGGCGGCCGACCATGCGCGGCGTCTGGTCCGGGCCGACGGGCATGGTCTGCTGGCGGTGGTCGAGGCGGTGCTGACGGTGATGCCTCTGGACCTCGCGGTTCCCGCGGCGCTGTTCCGGGCCAGCCTGAACAACGATCCGGCGCAGAAGGGCGAGATCCATCGCCAGATCGACGCCCTCTTCGCCCGGATGGCCGCGGGGCTGCAGGTCGTTGCCTTGTCGGGCGAAGCCCTTTATCCGCGCATCCGGGGGGCGCATGCCATCGTCGCCACCAGCGAGACCGCGCTTTTCGCCAATGTGATCCTCCGCAAGGGGGTGATCGGCGCGGTGGAACGAGGTCGGGACGCCTGAAGGGGAACGGGACGGACATGCAGGACGCCTCGCCGCCCGACCGCAGCCAGACCGAGCCCCTGCGGGGCACCAACCAGTCGGGGATGCGCGATCACAACGAGCGGCTGGTCCTTTCCCTCGTCCGCCGCCACGAGGCGCTGGCCAAGTCCGACATCGCGCGGATGACCGGGCTTTCGGCGCAGACCGTCAGCGTGATCATGCGGGGGCTGGAGCAGGACGGGCTGCTGGAACGCGGCGAGCCGGTGCGGGGGCGGGTGGGCCAGCCCTCGATCCCGATGTCGCTGGCGGCGGAGGGGGCGTTCTTCCTCGGGCTCAAGGTCGGCCGCCGCTCGGCCGATCTGGTGCTGACCGATTTCCGCGGCCGGATGCGCGCCGCCCGCCGCCGGGTCTACCGCTACCCCACCCCCGATACGGTGGTCGGCTTCGTGCGCGAGGCTGCCCCGGCCCTAGCGGGGGAGCTGTCGCCTGCCCTGCGCGAGCGGATCATGGGCATGGGCGTGGCGATGCCGTTCCAGCTGTGGAACTGGGTCTCGGTCCTGGGCATCCCTCAACAGGAGATGGACGCCTGGCGGGCCCGCGACATCGGGGCGGAACTGGGGGCCGTGCTGGGCCTGCCGGTCTATGTCCAGAACGACGCGACCTCGGCCTGCGGGGCGGAGCTGATCTTCGGAACGGGGGAGCGGCCGAAGGACTTCCTGTATTTCTACTTCGGGACCTTCATCGGGGGCGGGCTGGTGATGAACGGCCAGCTGTTCCTGGGCCGGACCGGGAACGCCGCGGCGGTGGGGTCGATCCAGGTGCCCGCGCCGGGGGGAGGGACGCGGCGGCTGATCGATCTGGCCTCGATGTCGGTGCTGGCCGCGGCGATGGAGGCGGCGGGCGAGCCGTCCGACCACCTCTGGAGCCAGCACGGCCGCTGGGAGGTATCAAAGGCGGTGCTGGACCCCTGGCTCGACCAGGCGGCGGGGGCGCTGGCCCATGCCACGCTGGCGGCTGCGGCGCTTCTGGAGGTGCAGGCGGTGCTGATAGACGGCTGGATGCCGGTCACGGTCCGGGCCGAACTGGTGCGGCGGACCGAGCTGGCCTTGCTAGGCCTCGACCTGGCCGGAATCGACCCGCCGGTGATCCGGGAGGGGACGGTGGGGGCCGATGCCCGGGCGCTGGGCGCCGCGGCGATTCCGCTGTCGCAGAGGTATCTGATCGACCAGAACGTGGCGGTGCGCGAGGGGTAGTGCCCGCGCGTGGGCAGGTTTTCGGGTCGTTTGGAATCAATGGGTTGGGCGTGGTCGTTCACCTTTTGGTAACGGGTGCCCCCCTCCCCCACGGAGGGGGGAGGGGGGCACTTCTGGCCGGGGTTGGCGTGGGGCCGCAAGGCTTTCGCCTCTGGCTGGCGACCGGGGGTTTCACACCCCCCAGCCTGCCGATGCCTCGAACCTGTGGCGAAACCGTCGGGCTCCCCGTGGGATATTTGGAGCCAAGTGAAAGGGAGTTGGACATTTGCGCGAGATCGGCTTGTCTGTCAGTGTTGCGGAAAGCCATCTGTGGGGACGGTTCGGGCGTGAGTTATGTAAGGTTCGTGCGACCTGATCGCGTGGAAAGCACGGGCTATCGCGAGGGGTTCTTTTGCGCTGCCTACGCTTTGCGAAACCGAACGGATGTTAGTGAAGCCACCCTGGATCTCGTCAAGTCGCATCTTCTATGGTTTTCCGCATATCTGACGATCCCGGACAAATTCACCTCGTCGCGGCGGAAGGGGCAAGGGTGGCGGGTCACAAGAGGTCTGAGCTGGTTCAGGCCGGATGCCACCGAGATGCTGCAAAGATCATTTGATCTGATCCATCTGCTTCGCGAAGAAGGCTATCAGATCGACATGCTTCGCTCGGACCGGATCGGGCGCATTGTCTATGAGGACCGGCATCAGGTCGTCGCGGAGCCCTTCAGCGACACCCCGACCTGACCACGGTTGCGCTGGTGCGCGGCGGCACATCTGCATGACAGCGGTGTCGGCCCGCTTGCCGCCCGCCAGATCCTGAACAATCGCCCCACCTCTTTACTGGGGCTTTACACCACCCGCTTGGTTCAGCAGGATTCGCCGCAAATCGGGGGGCGGGCGATGGAAAAGACGGTGCTTCTGTTCGGGGACAGCAACACGCACGGCACGATGCCGATGCCGGACCTGGACTTCGATGGGCGCTTTGACCGGAACGAACGCTGGGCCGGGCGGCTCGCGCGGCTTCTCCCGGGCTGGGAGGTCATCGCCGAGGGGCATCCGGGCCGGACCACGGTGCATGACGACCCGGTGGAAGGGGCGCATCGGAACGGGCTGCGGGTGCTGCCTGCGCTTCTGGAATCGCACAAGCCGCTGGACCTGGTGCTGGTCATGCTGGGGACCAACGATCTGAAAGAGCGCTTCTCGGTCAATGCCTGCGACATCGCACTGTCGCTGGAGCGGCTGGTGCGGGTGATCAAAGCCTCGGAGGCCGGGCCGGGCGGGAAGGCTCCGGCTGTGCTGCTGGTCGCGCCGCCGCCGATCCTGGAGGTGGGGTGCCTTGCAGGAATGTTTGCGGGCGGGGCGGCGAAATCGCGGGGCCTTGCGGCGGAAGTGAAGGCGGCAGCGGCGCGGGCGGGAGTGGCGTTCCTCGATGCCGGGCAGGTGGTCAAGGTCTCGCCCGTCGACGGGATCCATTATGATGCCGAGGCCAATCCGGCGCTGGCCGAGGCTTTTGCGCAGGCGATCAGGGCGCATTTCCCCGATTGATGTCGCGTTTCCGCTGGAACGGCGGGCCGGAGCGGCGCAGGATCGGGGAAAGGAGGCCAGGACCATGACCCAGCACGACCCCTCGCTCGCCATCGCGGAACTCCGCGCCAATGTCTCGGTGCCGTTCGAGCGCGCCCATGCCATGCCGAAATCGGTCTATACCTCGCCAGATTTCGCCAAGGCTGAAGAAGAGCACATCTTCGCGAAGGACTGGCTTTGCGCGGGCCGGGCGGATGCGCTGGCGAAACCGGGCGACTATCTGACAATGAATATCTCCGGCGAGCCGGTGATCATCCTGCGCGACCGCGAAGGCAGCTTGCGCGGCATGTCGAATGTCTGCCGCCACCGGATGAGCACGCTTCTGGAAGGCCGGGGCAATGTGCGGTCCATCGTCTGCCCCTACCATGCCTGGACCTACAACCTTGATGGCAGCCTGCGTGGCGCCCCGGCGATGGCGCGGAACGAGGATTTCTGCCGCGACGACGTGAAACTGCCTGCCGTGCGGGTCGAGGACTGGCAGGGCTGGATCATGGTCACGCTGAACCCGGAGGCCCCGCCGGTGGCGGAGCGTCTGGCAGGGGTGGACCGGCTGGTCGGGCATCTGCCGATGAAGGACTATCGCGAGGTCTTCCGCGAGGAGTTCCGCTGGGACACCAACTGGAAGGTGCTGGCAGAGAATTTCATGGAAAGCTACCATCTGCCGGTCTGCCATGCGGGCACCATCGGCGGGGCCTCGGACCTGAACAAGATGGAATGCCCCGAGGGCGAGGAAGCCTTCAACCACCACTGGATCATCAAGAACGATCTGGTGCCGCTGGCGCTGGCGCATCCGTCGAATACCACGCTTCAGGGCGATGACCGGCGGATCACCTGGCTGCTGGCGATCTACCCCGCGCTGCTGATCACCCTGACGCCGGGCTATTTCTGGTATCTGTCGCTGACGCCGGACGGGCCGGGGTCGGTCCGGGTGCTGTTCGGGGGCGGGATGAGCGCGGAATGGATGGCCGATCCCGAGGCCGAGGCGCATCTGGCGTCGGTCAAGGCGCTTCTGGATGACGTGAACGTCGAGGACAAGGGCTGCGTCGAGAAGGTCTGGAAGGGTCTTTGTGCCGGCATGTCCGCGCCCGGTGCGTTGAGCCATCTGGAGCGGCCGAACTACGATTTCGCCCGCTATATCGCGAGCCGTATGCCCTAGGCCGGGGTTGACCCCGGCGTCTTTGGCGTCAGGTTGGGCGGCATGACGCGGCACGCCCTGATCCTGGCTCATGGTCAACCCTCGGACCCCGGTCCCGCCGCGGCGGCGCTGCAGGCGCTGGCGGAGCGGGTAGGGCGGTTGCTGCCCGGCTGGACGGTCGCGGCGGCGACGCTGGCCGAGCCGGGGGGGCTGGCGCGGGCCGTGGCGCGGCGCGCGGGCGGGCTGGTCTATCCGATGTTCATGGCGGGGGGCTGGTTCACCACGGTCCAGATCCCGGCGAAGCTGGCCGAGGTGGGGGCTGAAGGCTGGACGGTGCTGGAGCCTTTCGGCTGCGACCCTGCCGTGCATGACCTCTGCGTGACGCTGGTGCGCGAGGCGGGGGCAGGCCCGGTGATCGTCGCGGCGCATGGGTCGTTCAAGTCGCCTGTGCCGTCCGAGGTCGCCCGGCAGGTCGCGGGCCGGATCGCGGCGGAGACGGGCGCGCCGGTGGTGACGGGTTTCATCGACCAGGAGCCGCGGCTGGCGCGCCTTTCGGTGGCCGAGGGCCTTTGCCTGCCCTTCTTCGCTGCCGGGGGCGACCACGTGAGCCATGACATTCCGGCGGCGCTGGCCGAGGCGGGGTTCCGGGGCCGCATCCTGCCGCCGGTGGGGCTGGATGCGCGGGTGCCGGGGATCATCGCGGCGGCGATTGCGCGGGGGGCGGGAGCCGACGCGCGCCCTTGAGCCCGGCCCCCCGGCGCGGTATCCGGGGCGCGACCAGCCGGAGGCCGCGATGCCCGTATTCCTGAACACCACCGACGCGGGCTTCGAGGCCGCTTTCCAGACCCTTCTGGGCCAGAAGCGGGAAGAGGCCGAGGATGTCGACCAGGCGGTGGCCGGGATCATCGCCGATGTGCGAACAAGGGGCGATGCGGCGGTGATCGAGCTGACGGCCCGTTTCGACCGGCTGGAGCTGACGCCGGAGACGCTGGCCTTCAGCCAGGCGGAGATCGACGCCGAGATCGCCCGGGTCTCGCCCGAGGACCGTGCGGCGCTGGAACTGGCCGCCGAACGCATCCGCGCCTACCACAGCCGCCAGAAGCCGCAGGACGAAAGCTGGACCGATGGCGCGGGGGCGATGCTGGGCTGGCGCTGGACGCCGGTCTCGGCGGCGGGGCTTTATGTGCCGGGGGGGCTGGCGTCCTATCCGTCCTCTGTCCTGATGAACGCGATCCCCGCCAAGGTCGCCGGGGTGGAGCGGCTGGTCGTCGCCTGCCCGACGCCGGATGGAAAGGTGAACCCGCTGGTGCTGCTTGCCGCCCGCATTGCCGGGGTGGACCAAGTCTACCGCATCGGCGGGGCGCAGGCGATTGCGGCGCTGGCCTACGGGACGCATAGCATCGCCCCGGTCGACAAGATCACCGGGCCGGGCAACGCCTTTGTTGCCGCAGCCAAGCGCAGGGTCTTCGGTCGCGTCGGCATCGACATGATCGCGGGGCCGTCCGAGATTCTGGTGATCGCCGATACCGACAACGACCCCGACTGGATCGCGCTCGATCTTCTGAGCCAGGCCGAGCACGACGAAAGCGCGCAGTCGATCCTGGTCACCGACAGCCCGGCCTTCGGGCAGGCCGTTGCAGAAGCGGTGGCGAAGCGGCTGGAAACCCTGGAGAGACGCGCCATCGCGGGGGCCAGCTGGGCGCAGCACGGCGCGGTCATCGTCGCCCGCGACCTTGCCGAGGCCGCCCGCCTCTCCAACCGGGTCGCCCCCGAACATCTGGAGCTTTGCACCGCCGACCCCGAGGCCCTGAGCCGCCAGATCACCCATGCCGGGGCGATCTTCCTCGGCCCCTATACGCCCGAGGCCATCGGCGACTATATCGGCGGCCCGAACCATGTGCTGCCGACCGCCCGCTCGGCCCGCTTCTCCTCCGGCCTTTCGGTGCTGGACTTCCTGAAACGCACCACCATCGCCCGCATGACCCCCGAGGCGCTGAAAACCATCGGCCCCGCCGCCGAGCGGCTGGCGAAGTCGGAAAGCCTGGAGGCGCATGGCTTGAGTGTCCGCGCAAGGCTCGACCGGTTGAACGGCTGATGGCGCCCGCCCTCGTCCCCGAGCTTGCGGTCAGCGACTGGCAGCGCAGTCGGGCCTTCTATTGCGACCTTCTGGGCTTCGACTGTCTGTACGACCGGCCCGAGGAGGGCTTCGCCTATCTCGCCCTCGGCGACGCCCATCTGATGATCGACCAGATCGGTGTGGGCCGCACCTTCGACAACGGCCATGCGCCGCAGGAGCCGCCCTTCGGCCGGGGCCTGAACCTGCAGATCGAGGTCGAGGATGTTGACCGGCTTCTCACAGCGCTTGCCGCCGCGGACTGGCCGCTGTTCCTGCCGCTGGAAGAGAAATGGTATCGCCAGGGGGCCGGGGAAACCGGCAACCGGCAATTTGTCGTGGCCGATCCGGACGGCTACCTGCTGCGCTTCTACCAGGACCTCGGCACCCGGCCTGCCGGGGGCTGATCTGACGACCGCCGCCATCCCCGCTTGACCCGCGGCCCGTCGGCATTGCATCAGGGTCCGAACCGCAGGGACCCCGAACCATGAACCGCATCTGCCAGATCGAGATCGACGAGAAGGGCCTCGTGCGCCCCACGCCCGAGATCGAACAGGAACGCCGCGTCGCGATCTTCGACCTTCTGGAGGAAAACTCCTTCGCGCCCGCCCGCCGCCCCGACCGCGTGCTGCCCGAGGGTCCCTGGCGTGTGCTGCTGGCGATCCGCGAGGGACGGCTGGTGTTCGACATCGCCACCGAGGCGGGCGAGAAGGCCGCCGAGTTCCACCTTTCGCTTGGCCCCTTCCGTCAGGTGGTGAAGGACTATTTCCAGATCTGCGAAAGCTATTTCGACGCGGTGAAGCGCCTGCCGCCCAGCCAGATCGAGGCCATCGACATGGCCCGGCGCGGCATCCACA
>NZ_DAIQAT010000156.1:0-8161 GCF_036781545.1 Tabrizicola sp. | reverse complement strand
AGGTCGGTCAGCATCGGCTCGGGGCCGGGGGCGGGAAAGCGGAAAACCATGTCGCTCATGTCAGTCCTTCCAAGGATCGCTGTGGTCTCTCCGATTGGTAGGGCGGGCCTCGCGGGCTGTCCATAGTCCATCCGGGGAAACGGATTTCCCTGCCGGTAAAGCCTGCCAATGCGCAAGCGGATGGTCTATGTCTTCCGGCGAACCGGAATCAGGAAGGTGCCACCATGTCGATCCGTGAAGCCAGGGCGAGTGATGCCGAGCATCTGACGCGCTTCATCAACATGGCGGCCGACGACCTGCCGCTGCATTTCTGGAAGCGCTCGGTCGGGCCCGAGGGCGACCCCTGGGCCTATGGCCGCGAACGTGCCGCGCGCGAGACCGGCAACTTCTCCTTCCGCAACGCCTGGCTGGCCGAGGCAGAGGGCGAGGTCGCCGCCTGTCTCCTCGGCTATCCCGCCGACCCCGAGCCCGCCCCCATCGACCCCGACACCCCGCCGATCTTCGTGCCGCTTCTGCAGCTGGAGGCGCTGGCGCCGGGGTCCTGGTATCTGAACGTTCTGGCCACCTATGAAGCCCATCGCGGCAAGGGCCTTGGCAGCGCGCTTCTGGCAAAGGCCGAAGCCATCGCCCGTGACGCAGGCCACGCCACGATCAGCCTGATCGCCGAGGACACCCATCAGGACGCGCTGCGCCTCTACCGCTCGAAGGGCTTCCGCGAAATCGCCCGCCGCCCGCTGGTCAAGGGCGACTGGCAGGTGGATGCCTCCGAGTGGATCCTGTTCGTCAAACCGCTCTGACCCGCGGTCAGTGACCGAGGATCTGGCTGAGGAACAGCTTGGTCCGGTCGCTCTTCGGATTGTTGAAGAACTCCTTCGGCTCGTTCTGCTCGACGATCTGGCCCTGGTCCATGAAGATGACCCGGTTCGCCACCGCCTGGGCGAAGCCCATCTCATGGGTGACGCAAAGCATGGTCATGCCTTCCTTCGCCAGCTCGATCATCGTGTCCAGCACTTCCTTGATCATCTCGGGGTCAAGGGCCGAGGTCGGCTCGTCGAACAGCATGATCCGCGGCTTCATGCACAGGCTGCGCGCGATGGCCACCCGCTGCTGCTGGCCGCCGGAAAGCTGGCCGGGGTATTTGTGCGCCTGTTCCGGGATCTTCACCTTCGACAGGAAATACATCGCCGTTTCCTCGGCTTCCTTCTTCGGCACCTTGCGCACCCAGATCGGCGCCAGCGTCAGGTTCTCCAGGATCGTCAGATGCGGGAACAGGTTGAAGTGCTGGAACACCATCCCGACCTCGGACCGGACCTTGTCGATGTTCTTCAGGTCGTTGGTCAGCTCGGTGCCGTCGACGATGATCTGGCCCTGCTGGTGTTCCTCCAGCCG
Source organism: Tabrizicola sp. (assembly GCF_036781545.1). Lineage (GTDB taxonomy): Bacteria > Pseudomonadota > Alphaproteobacteria > Rhodobacterales > Rhodobacteraceae > Tabrizicola. The sequence goes on along the minus strand of NZ_DAIQAT010000156.1, from coordinate 6,772 downwards.
GTTGATGCAGCGGATCAGCGTCGATTTCCCCGACCCCGACGGTCCGCAGATCACGATCCGCTCGCCGCGCTGGACAGTCATGTTGATGTCGCGCAGCACGTGGAACTGACCGTACCACTTGTTCATTCCGGTGATCTGGATCGCGACTTCGTCCGAGACCTGCATTTTAGCTGCTTCTGCCATGATGTGCCCTTAGCGATGATCGGTCTTCAGCTTGCGTTCGAGGTACATGGAGTACCGCGACATGCCGAAGCAGATGACGAAAAAGATGACGCCGACGAAGATGTAGGGCTCCCAGTAGATGCCCTTCCAGTTGATGTCGGCACGGACGATCTGGGTGACGCCCTTCAAGGGGTCCATCAGGCCGACGAAGGCGACCAGCGTGGTGTCCTTGAAAAGCCCGATGAAGGTGGAGACGATAGCGGGGATCGAGATCTTCAGCGCCTGCGGCAGGATGATCAGCCGCTGCGCCCGCCAGTAGTCCAGCCCCAGCGCATCCGCTGCCTCGTACTGACCCCTAGGCAGGGCGGCCAGTCCGCCCCGGATCACCTCGGCCAGGTAGGCGGCGGCGAAGAAGGTGACCAGGATGATCACCCGCAGGATGATGTCGAAGTTCGTCCCCGGCGGCAGGAAGTACTGCAACAGAAGCGAGGCGGTGAAGAGCAGCGTGATCAGCGGCACGCCGCGGATGAACTCGATGAAGCCGACCGACAGCGTCTTGACGATCAGCATGTCCGACTGGCGGCCCAAGGCAAGCAAGATGCCGATGGGCAGCGAGAAGGCGATGCCGGTGACACCGATGACGATGGCCAGAAGGAAGCCGCCGAACTGGTCGGAGTTGATGGATTGCAGCGCCAGAGGCAGGATGCCGTGCAGGACACCGACCGCTGCCTTGTCCGCGTAAAGCCACCACAGCACGGCCACGACGATGCCCGCCCCGGCTGCGGGCGCAAGGCCAATGAGCGGCGAAGCCAGGCGGAAGACGGCGTACAGGATGCCGAACCCTGCCATCGCCACGATGGGCGCCCAGACCGACCCGCCCCACAGAAGCCAGAAGCACAGCGCCGGATAGATCAGCGTGAACCAGAGCAGCTTGCCGGGCTGCACCTGGGCCAGCGCAAGCATCCCCACGACAAGGGCGATAGCCAGCGCGAAGGGAAAGCCCGGCGTCCCGGCGAGAGTGAGCGTCACCAGCAGGAAGACCAGCACCGCGCCCAGCACGATGGTCAGGTTGCGCTTCTGCCCCGAGAACAGCACCGGGGCCAGCGCGCCGAACAGCAGGCCGAAGGCAAGGATCGGGCGCCACCACTGGCTCGGCGGGTAGAAGCCGAACAGGAACTGGTGCCAGCGCTCGCGGATCATCGCCCAGCAGGCCCCGGTCGCGCCCTCACCGGCATTGGCGGCAACGATCTGGCGGCACTCGCCCAGGGACGAGGCGTTCCAGACCGAATTCAGCCACCAGGGCAGCGAGGACGAGATCAGCCAGTAGACCGCCAGAAGGCCGATCACGGTCAGCGCGATGTTCAGCGGCGTCGAGAACAGGTTCGCGCGCAGCCATTTCACCGCACCGCGTTCGCCCAACGGGGGCGCCACGGGCGGCAGCATGGTTTCGCGGACGAAAGTGACGGTTTGGGCATGCGTCTCGCTCATCTCACCGCGCCTTCAGCTGGACGGATTTGTTGTAGAGGTTCATCACTGTCGAGATCGACAGGCTGATCGCCAGATAGATCAGCATCATCAAGAGCATGCATTCCAGCTCGCGCCCCGTCTGGTTCAGCGTGATGCCCCCCAGCGTGCCGCGCAGGTCCAGATAGCTGACCGCGATCCCCAGCGAGGTGTTCTTGGTCAGGTTCAGATACTGGCTGATCAGCGGCGGGATGATGACCCGCAGCGCCTGCGGCAGGATGATCAGGCTCATCGTGCGGTTGGGACGCAGGCCCAGCGCGAAGGCGGCCTCGGACTGCCCCCGGCTGATTGCCATGATCCCGGCCCGCACGATCTCGGCGATGAAGGCGGCGGTATAAAGGGTCAGCGCGATCAGAAGCGCGGTGAAGCTGTGCGCGACCAGGATGCCGCCCTGGAAGTTGAACCCCTTGAGCACGGGAACGTCCAGATGGAAGCCCATGGCGACCAGAAGCACGATCACCGGCGCGAAGAGCACCAGAATCGACTTCCACCACGTCACCGGCCGCACCCCCGTCGCCTCCTGGGTGGCGCGGGCCGATGCCAGCATGCGGCGGTTGACGAAGACCGAACCGGCGATGACCGCGACCACGGCCCAGAAGGTCAGGTTCAGCGACATGAAGCCGAGGTCGAGCGTGCCGAGCCCGCGCTCGAACAGCGGCGCAGGGACATTCGTGCCCCGGTTGGTGACGGCGACGGTATCGAACAGGATCATCGAGGCTTTCGGCGCCTCGCCCGCAGCGATCATCTCGTCCGTGACCTTGAAGTCCTTCGGCAGCGGCGTCGTTTCCGACAGGATGACATAGGACAACAGGATCCACAGCAGAAGCGGCACGTTGCGGAAGGTTTCGACATAGACCGTCATCATCCGGCTGACGAGCCAGTTTCGCGACAGCCGCAAGACCCCGACCGTCACCCCAAGGATGGTGGCGAAGATGCAGCCGAAGAAGGCCACGACCAGCGTGTTGATCAACCCGACCAGCAGCGCGCGGAAGTGGTTGTCGTCGTTGTTGTAGGGGATCAGCTGCTGGCCGATGTCATAGCCCGCGCGTTGCCAGAGGAAGCCGAAGTTGAAGACCTTCCCGCGGGCCGCCAGGTTCTGCGCCGTGTTGTTCAGCAGCCAGGCGACCGCCAGCGCGAAGAGAACCAGCACGACCAATTGGATCGTGTAGGACCTGTAGCGTGTATCGTAGATGAGCATCGAGAGCCGAAAGCCATCTTTCGGCGCGTCCGTTGCCATTGCCATGGCTACCCCCTGTTTCCCGTAGGCAGCCCCGAGTTTCCGGTGGCGATGAGGTCCCTGCCTCGGCCTTGCGGGTTTATTGCTTGAAAAAGAACGGGGGCGCCCGAAGGCACCCCCGAAGGCTCGATCACCGGAAGGGCGGCGCGTATTGCAGCCCGCCCTGGGTCCACAGCGCGTTCAGGCCGCGGGCCAGGTTGATCGTGGTGCCCTCGCCGATGTTGCGCGCGAAGACCTCGCCATAGTTGCCGACGGCAGCGATGGCGTTCTTGAAGGCCGCGTTGTCCAGACCGATCTTCGCGCCCATGTCGCCCGAGGCGCCCAGAAGACGCTTGACCTCTTCATCCGCGGTCGAGGCCAGGACTTCCTCGACATTGGCCTTGGTGATGCCTTTCTCTTCGGCGATCAGCAGGGCGAAGTAGGTCCAGCGGACGACGTCGCCCCAGTTGCTGTCCCCGTGCCGCACCACCGGGCCGAGCGGCTCTTTCGAGATGATCTCGGGCAGGATGATGTGGTTGTCGGCATCCGGCATGGTCGCACGGCTGGCGGCCAGGCCCGAAGCGTCGGTGGTGTAGGCGTCGCAGGCGCCGGCCAGATATTGCCGCTGCGCTTCCGAGTCATCGGCCACGGTGACGGGCTGGTAGGTGATGTTGTTCTGCTTGAAGAAGTCGGCCAGGTTCAGCTCGGTCGTGGTACCGGTCTGGATGCAGACGGTCGCGCCGTCCAGTTCCTTGGCCGACGAAACGCCAAGGTCCTTCTTCACCATGAAGCCCTGGCCGTCGTAGTAGTTCACCGCCACGAAATCCAGCGCCAGTTCGGTATCGCGCGAGAAGGTCCAGGTCGAGTTGCGGACCAGCACGTCCACTTCGCCCGACTGCAGCGCGGTGAAGCGGGTCTCGCCGGTGGTCGGCACGAACTTCACTTTGGTCGGGTCGCCCAGCACCGCCGCGGCGATGGCGCGGCACAGGTCCACGTCGAAGCCGGCCCAGTTGCCGCTGGCGTCCGGGGCGCCGAAGCCGGTGAGGCCGGTGTTCGACCCGCAGATCAGCTCGCCGCGCGCCTTGACGTCGTCAAGCGTGCCGGCCAGCGCCAGCCCCGAGACCAGCGTGGTGGCCGCGAGTGCGCCGAAGAATACGGATTTTTTCATTCTTACCTCTTCCTGAGTAGGCGGCCCTTCCAGGGGCCACGTTTTTTTGTGCAGCGCGAATGCATCGCGTCGATGCTTGTTGCAGGAGGCCAGGCCCCCCACTGGGGACAGTTTCGGCTAAAGCGCTTTTGTTGGTCAAGCGGGCACTGAGGATTTCAGGAAAAACGCCTGTTTCCGGTGGGTTATCCCCCGCAAACAAGCAGTGCATTCTCTCTTGCCGCAAGTTTGGGCAGAAATGTTACCCACACAATCCGAAGAATCGGTCGGCCTGCAGAAAGGCCGCCTGTTTGCGGGCCGCAATTTCCGCGGCTTCCTCGTCCTCGCCCCAGAGCGAAATCTGCCAGTCCTCGTCGATCCGCGACAGGGTCCAGGCCGCTTCCGCGCCAAGCCGCCCCGCCGTCACCGCAAGGCCCAGCACCAGCGAGCCGGAGATGGCGACGAGGTCATGGAACGCCGACAACTGGAAGGGATCAAACAGGCTCACCCGCCGGTACAGCATGCCAAGGCTTTCCGGCGGCTGGTCGATATGCATGACGCCCGTCGTGACCAGAAGCGGTGCGCCCAGCGCCTGCGCGGCCCAGTCCAGCAGCGGGTCCCAGGCCTCGGCCTGCCGCGCCACCAGATCGGCCGGCCCCTCGGCGCGGTAGCACAACAGGTCCGTCGCACCATAGGCGGCCAGCATCGCCACCACCGCGTCCTGCTGCGGCGCAACCTTGTCGATGGCCGAATTCGCCGTGCGGGTGAAGGGCATCGTCTCGGGGTCGATCCTGCCCTCCTGCGCCTGCCACTCCGCCGCCACCGCCTCGGCCAGCGCTTGCGTCGGCAGCACCAGCGGCGCTTTCAGCGGCGTGCGCACCGGGCGCGCGTCCAGATGCACGGTGAAGCCGCCCTCGACGGGAACGGCAGTCGCGCTCGTCCAGAAACGGCGCGCGGACCAGACGCTCACCGGATCACCTCGAACGGGTCGGCGGGGACGTCACCTTCCTTCCAGTCCAGAAGCTTCCAGGTGCGGGCCATATGCTCTGGCAAAGGCGCGGTGAAGGTCATCGGCTTCTTGGTAATCGGATGCTCGATGGTCAGGCTGCGCGCGTGCAGGTGCAGCTTCTTCGACAGCTCCCCCCCGGCCCCGGCGCCCCAGCCGTCGCCCAGATTCTCGGTCTCGCTGCCGCCATACTTGCCATCGCCCAGGATCGGATGCCCGATCTCGGCCATATGCGCGCGCAGTTGATGCGTGCGGCCCGTCACCGGCTCCAGCGCCATCCAGGACAGGCGCGAGCCCAGGAACCACAGGGTGAAATAATCGGTATGGGCGCGCTTCGCATCCGGGTGGTCGGCCATCTTGGCGGGATGGACACAAAGCATCTTCTCGCCCTCGCCCCCCCTGCCCCGGCCCGGAGCCTTTTCCAGCGCGAACTTGATCGAGCCCTGCCGGGGATGCGGCACGCCCGCGACGACCGCCCAGTAGATCTTGCGCGCAGCCCTGTGGCGCAGCGCTTCCGACAGCGCACGCGCCACCCGGTCGGTCCGGGCCAGCATCAGGACGCCCGAGGTGTCCTTGTCCAGCCGGTGCACCAGCTTGGGCTTGTCCTTGTAGCCGAATTTCAGCGCCTCGGCCAAACCGTCGACATGCCGGTCGCCCTGCCCCGAGCCGCCCTGCGATGGCAGGCCGGCGGGTTTGTTCAGCACGATCAGGTGCTCGTCCTTGTAGAGGACCGCAGCCTGGATCATCCGCGCATCGGCAGCTGAAACGCCCTGCACCCGCGCCTCGGTCCGGGGGGCAGCATCCGGCAGCGGCGGCACCCGCACGGTCTGCCCCGGCATCACCCGGTCCGAGGCCTTGACCCGCCCACTGTCGACCCGGATCTGTCCCGTCCGGCACAGCTTTTCCACCGCAACCTGGTTCAACTGCGGGAAGCGGCGGCGCAGCCACTTGTCCAGCCTTTGCTCGCCCTCATCCTCGGTTACGGTCAGGTTCTGGACGGTCATTGCAGGCCTCGGGCAAGTGCCACGCCAAGCGCGACGGCGATCAGGGACAGGGCGACCGAGGCGAGCACATAGGCCGCCGCCTGCAGCGACTGGCCCTGCTGGATCAGCTTCAGCGTGTCCAGCGAAAAGGCCGAGAATGTGGTGAAACCGCCGATCACGCCGGTCATCAGGAACAGCTGCCATGCTATCCGGGAATCGAGCAGGATGAACAGCACGCCGATGGTGAAACTGCCCAGCACGTTCACCGCCGCCGTACCCCAGGGCGCACCGATGGCCGCGACCATCAGATAGCGCAGCATCGAACCGATGGCACCGCCGAGGGCAATGAGGGGAAGGGTCTGGGACATGGACCTGCTTTGCGGCGCGGGGGACGGATTGTCAATGTTCTGGCAGCCGCCGTGCGGCCTAGCCCGCGGTGACAGGGGGCCGATCGCCGGACACGGTTAACGGCTTGCCGCCCCTACGCGCGTATGGATGGAATCCATACGGAAAACAGATAGGAAACATACCGCCAGATTGCTGGAGAAGAGCAAGGTTTAACCCAACGGTTCAAGGGCTTTCCCCGCATCGGCCAAGGGTGTTGCGTGCCCCCCTCGCCGAAGCCTCTTCACGCCCCGTTAACCGGGATCACCCGTCCTGCCGCTTCGACCTGAGCTTGGCGAAATACTCCACCCGCTTCTTCAGCTCGCGCTCGAACCCACGCTCGGGCGGCAGAT
>NZ_DAIQAT010000155.1:0-8170 GCF_036781545.1 Tabrizicola sp. | reverse complement strand
CGGCGCGGACGGTCAGCCGGAACTCGGCCCGCGAGGTGAACATGCGGTAGGGCTCTGTCACCCCACGCGAAGTGAGATCGTCGATCATCACGCCGATGTAGCTGCCGGTCCGGCTGAACTCCACCGGCGTGCGGCCACAAGAAGCAGCGGCTGCATTCAGGCCGGCCACAAGGCCTTGTGCCCCCGCCTCTTCATAGCCCGTCGTCCCGTTGATCTGGCCCGCAAAGTATAGCCCCGGCACAGCGCGGGTTTCAAGCGTCCGGTGCAGTCCGCGCGGATCGAAATAATCGTATTCGATGGCATAGCCCGGCTGCAGGATCACCGTCTGCTCCAACCCCGGGATCGTGCGGATATAGGCGCTTTGCACTTCCTCGGGCAGCGAGGTCGACAGCCCGTTCGGATAGACCGTGGGGTCATCCAGCCCTTCCGGCTCCAGGAACACCTGATGCGACGTCTTGTCGGCGAAGCGCACGACCTTGTCTTCGATCGACGGGCAATAGCGCGGCCCAACGCCCTCGATATGCCCCCCATACATAGCGGATCGATCCAGGTTATCCCGCACGATCTGGTGAGTCGCCTCACTCGTATGGGTGATCCCGCAGGAAATCTGCCGCGCTTCCGGCGCCCGGTTCAGGAAGGAGAACACCGCCGGATGCTCGTCCCCCGGCTGGCTCTCCAGCCGTGCCCAGTCGATTGTCCGGCCATCCAGGCGCGGCGGCGTGCCGGTCTTCAGCCGCCCGACCGGCAGCGCTAGTTCGGCCAGCTGCACCGCCAGCACGCGCGAGGGCGAATCCCCCATCCGCCCGCCCGACATCTGACGGTCGCCGATATGGATGACGCCGTTCAGGAAGGTTCCTGCTGTCAGCACGACGCGACCCGACGCAAGCTCCACGCCCGAGGCCAGCACGACCCCCGCCACCTTGCCCCCGACCAGCCGCAGCCCGGCGACTTCGCCTTCGATCACCTCCAGCCCCGGCGTCGCCAGCAATTCCGCCCGCATCGCCTCGCGGTACAAGCGCCGGTCGATCTGCGCCCGTGGCCCCTGCACCGCGGGTCCTTTCCGCCGGTTCAGCAGGCGGAACTGGATCCCCGCCCGGTCGGCCATCCGGCCCATCACGCCGTCCAGCGCGTCGATCTCGCGCACGAGATGGCCCTTGCCAAGACCCCCGATCGCCGGGTTGCAGGACATCGCGCCCAGTGTTTCCACCCGCAGCGTCACGAGAGCTGTCGACACGCCCATCCGGGCTGCAGCGGCAGCAGCTTCAGCGCCCGCATGGCCGCCGCCGATCACGATGACATCGTAGTGTTTCACGTGGAACACCCCTGGCCCTTTACTTGCCGATGCAGAAGCTGGCGAAAATCTCGCCGAGCAGATCGTCCACATCCACGCGGCCGACAAGCGCGTCCAGCGCCCGCACAGCCCGCCGCAAATGCTCCGCCGCCAGCTCGACGCGCGAGTCAGGTCTTACCACTTCCGCCCGTGACTCGGCCAGAGCAGCAATCGCCGTTGTAACAGCCACGCGATGCCGCTCGCGCACCAAAGCGCCAGCCGAGCCCACCCGCTCCACCAGGATTTCGCCGATCCGGGCCATAAGTTCCGGCACACCCGCCCCGGTCTTGCCCGAGACAGCCAGCCCAGACCCACCTGATCTTGTGTCCGCCTTGCCCAATACCACAAGATCATCGCCGAATGGCTCCAGGCCCGGTATGGCGTCGCCATCCGTCAGGAACAGGCGCAAATCCGCCGCCTCGGCACGGGCCAATGCGCGGTCGATCCCCGCCTGTTCCAGCCGATCCTCGGTGTCCCGCAGGCCCGCGGTGTCCAGGAACGTCACCGGCAGACCCGCGATCTCCATCCGCACTTCGATCACATCCCGCGTCGTCCCGGCGATCTCCGACGTGATCGCCGCCTCGCGCCCGGCAAGCTGGTTCAGCAGCGTCGACTTCCCGGCATTTGGCGCCCCGACAATCGCCACCTCGAACCCGTCCCGAATCCGCTCCGCCGCCGTCACCCCCGCCGCCTCACGGCCAAGGTCGGCCATCAGCCCGTCAATCAGGGACAGCACCTCGGGCGAGACATCCACCGGCACATCCTCATCGGCAAAGTCGATGGTGGCTTCCAGAAGCGCCCCCGCACGGATCAGGTCGCGCCGCCAGCCGTCGACCTTCTGGCCCACCGAGCCTGACAGCACCCGCACGGCCTGCCGCCGCTGCGCCTCGGTCTCGGCGTCGATCAGGTCCGCCAGCCCCTCGACCTGAGCCAGATCCAGCACCCCGTTTTCCAGCGCGCGCCGGGTGAATTCCCCGGCCTCCGCCAGCCGCAGCCCCGGCTGGTCGGACAACGCGCGCAGCACCGCCCCCACCACCGCCGGACCGCCGTGGCAGTGCAGCTCCACCACCGGCTCACCGGTAAAGCTCGCGCCCTCGACGAAGCCCAGCACCAGCGCTTCGTCCAGCAGTTCGCCGCCCCAGTTCAGCCGCCGCAGGCCCGCCACCCGCGGCGCGGGCAGCGACCCGCACAGCGCCAGCCCGGCCGCAAAGGCCGCCGGGCCCGAGATGCGCACGACGGCGAGGCCCGACCGACCCCGCGCCGTGGCGAGGGCATAGATCGTGTCCATCGCCGCCCGCTACCTTCAGGTGTTCATCGATTCGAAGAAATCGGCGTTCGACTTGGTCTGTTTCAGCTTGCCGATCAGGAACTCGATGGCATCCGTCGTGCCCATCGGGTTCAGGATGCGGCGCAGGACATAGGTCTTCTGCAGGTCCATCTTGTCGACCAGCAGATCTTCTTTCCGGGTGCCGGACTTGAGGATGTCCATCGCCGGGAAGACGCGCTTGTCGGCCACCTTGCGATCCAGCACGATCTCGGAGTTACCGGTGCCCTTGAATTCCTCGAAGATCACCTCGTCCATCCGGCTGCCGGTGTCGATCAGCGCCGTGGCGATGATGGTCAGTGACCCGCCCTCCTCGATGTTCCGCGCCGCGCCGAAGAACCGCTTCGGCCGTTGCAGCGCGTTCGCATCCACACCGCCGGTCAAGACCTTGCCCGAGGACGGAACCACCGTGTTGAAGGCCCGGCCCAGGCGGGTGATCGAATCCAGAAGGATCACCACGTCGCGCTTGTGTTCGACCAGCCGCTTGGCCTTTTCGATGACCATTTCGGCCACCGCGACGTGCCGCGTCGCCGGCTCGTCGAAGGTCGAGGCCACAACCTCGCCCTTCACCGTGCGCTGCATGTCGGTGACTTCCTCCGGGCGCTCGTCGATCAGAAGCACGATCAGATAGCATTCGGGGTGGTTGGTCGCGATGGAATGCGCGATGTTCTGCAACAGCACGGTCTTGCCGGTGCGCGGCGGAGCCACGATCAGCCCGCGCTGGCCCTTGCCGATGGGCGACACCAGGTCGATGATCCGGGCCGAACGGTCCTTGATCGTCGGATCCTCGACTTCCATCTTCAGCCGCTCATCGGGATAAAGCGGCGTCAGGTTGTCGAAGTGAACCTTGTGCTTCGCCTTCTCGGGGTCATCGAAATTGATCTTCGTCGCCTTGGTCAGGCTGAAATAGCGTTCGGTTTCAGACGGAGCCTTGATCACGCCTTCGATGGAATCGCCGGTGCGCAAGGAAAACTGGCGGATCATCTCGGGCGAAACGTAGATGTCATCCGGGCCGGGCAGATAGTTGGCCTCGGGCGAGCGAAGAAAGCCGAACCCGTCCTGCAGGACCTCAAGCACGCCGTCGCCGCCGATCTCCCAGCCTTCCTCGGCATGTTCCTTCAAAAGCGAGAACATCATCTCGCCCTTGCGCATCGAGGGGGCGTTCTCGATCTCCCACTCCTCGGCCATGGCCAGAAGATCGGCCGGGGTCTTGGCCTTGAGTTGCGCGAGGTTCAAGCGTTCGACGTTCATGGAATACCTTTGGGCGGACCGGCCCCGTCAGGGCGGATCACAGCGAGTTTGGAACGGGAGATGCATTGGACCGGACGGCCCTGCATCGCCGCACCTAATGGCGGTCGCGGCAAAAGTCAATCAGTAGCGCAGGATCACCGAGAAGACGATCACCAGCATCAGCACCGTTGGCACCTCGTTCATCATCCGGTAGGTCCGCCCGCTGCGGGTGTTGGTGCCCCGGACAAAGTCCTTGCGCCGCGCCGACAGCCAGCCGTGGAACCAGCCCATCACCAGCACCGCGCCCGCTTTCACCCAGGGCCAGGCGAAGGACCAGTCCACCACCCCCGGCGTGAACACCAGCGCCAGGCCGAAGATAAAGGTCGCGATCATCGCCGGATTGATGATCCCCCGCAGAAGCCGCCGCTCCATGGTCTGGAACATCGCGTCCGTCTTCGACCCCGGCTCCACCTGTTCCGTGTGATAGACGTAAAGCCGCGGCAGGTAGAACATCCCCGCCATCCACGAGATCACCGAGGCCACATGCAGCGATTTCGTCACCGGGTACCAGTCGGCCAGGAAATCCGTGATCGTCTCAAGCATGTCCCCACCTCACCGCTGCGCTCTTCCTTCTATAAAGAAAGAAATGAAGAAGGAATGTGGATGATGTAGGGCCTGTGCAGAACGGGATTTCCCTGTCCGCCCCCAGAACGCTCCACAAGGAGAGGCATGGGGACAAAACCGGGAAAAGATCGTCGTCCTTGCGGCATCTATGATTTTTCAAAGCATTATCAATATGATGATAGGAGGGCTTCGCCGCACATCATCCACAGGTTGCGCTGTCGGCACCCTGGGCACAGCGCCTTCTCCCGTCCCGCGTGACAATCCCCTGCACAGCGGGATATCTCTGGCCAGACCGCCCCGGGCTGCGACGGATGCCCACAGCCCGCCCGCCGAACCCCGTTTCGCCCCGCCCGGGCCCCAGGAACAAACCGCGGATATCCACAAGCCCCATGATCCTCGCCTCCACCTCGCCCACCCGGCTCCAGATGCTCCGCGCCGCCGGCCTTGACCCCACTGCCGTTGCCCCCCGCGTCGATGAGGCCACGATCCGCGATGCGCTTGTCGCCGAAGGCGCCCATCCGCGCGACATCGCCGACACCTTGGCCGAGATGAAGGCCCGCAAGGTCGCCGAGAAACACCCGACCGACCTCGTCCTCGGCTGCGATCAGGTCCTCGCGCTTGACCGCGAGACTTTCGCCAAGCCCGAAACCCCCGAGGACGCGCGCCAACAGCTGCGCCATCTGAGGGGCAAGACCCACAAGCTCCTCTCCGCCCTCGTCGTCTATGAAAACGCCCAGCCCGTCTGGCGCCATGTCGGCGAGGCCCGCCTCACCATGCACGACATCTCCGACACCTATCTGGACGATTACCTCGCAAGGAACTGGGACTCGATCCGTCACTCCGTCGGCTGCTATAAGGTGGAAGAAGAAGGCGTCCGGCTGTTTTCCGCCATCACTGGCGACCATTTCACCATTCTCGGCCTGCCGCTCCTCCCCCTGTTGGCATGGCTCGGCAACCGGGGCATGATCGCCCGATGACCGACCATCCCCGCATCCCGCTTGCCGCCGTCCTGGGCCACCCCATCGCCCACAGCCGCAGCCCTGCGCTGCACAACTACTGGCTCAAGCGCTATGGCATCAAAGGCCACTATATCCCGATCGACATCGCCCCCGTCGACCTGCCCCGCCTCCTCCGCAGCCTGCCCGAGCTTGGCTTCGTCGGCTGCAACGTCACCATCCCCCACAAGGAGGCCATCCTCCAGATCGCCGATTTCGTCACCGACCGCGCCGCGCTGATCGGGGCGGCCAATACGCTGATCTTTCGCAAGGACGGCAAGATCCACGCCGACAACACCGACGGCTCCGGTTTCATCGCCAACCTGCGCCAGAACGCCCCGCATTGGGCCCCGGCCTCAGGCCCCGCCGTCGTGCTGGGCGCCGGGGGTGCCGCCCGCGCCGTCGTCGCCGCGCTGATCGAGGTCGGGGTTCCGGAAATCCGCCTCGCCAATCGCACCCGCGCCCGGGCCGATGCGATCCGTTCCGACTTTGGCGCCAAGATCCATGTCCATGAATGGGTCCAGGGCGGAAACCTGCTGGAAGACGCCGTCACCGTCATCAACACCACCTCGCTCGGCATGACCGGCAAGGCCGAGTTCCGCGTGCCGCTCGACAAGCTGAACCCGCACGCGCTTTGCAACGATCTCGTCTACACGCCGCTCAAGACCCAGTTCCTGATCGAAGCCGAGGCGCAGGGCGCCACCGTGGTCGACGGTCTCGGAATGCTCCTGCATCAGGCCGCCCCCGGCTTTGAACGCTGGTTCGGCACTCGCCCGGACGTGGATGAAGCCACCCGCAAGGCCGTGCTTTCCGCATGAGCTTCATTCTCGGTCTCACCGGCTCCATCGGCATGGGCAAGTCCACGACAGCGGCAATGTTCGCCGAGGAAGGGCTGCCGGTCTGGGATGCCGACGCCACCGTCCACCGCCTTTACGCCCCCGGCCAGCCTGCCGCGCTTGCCATCGGCCAGCTCTTCCCCAGCGCCATCGACGAAAACGGTGGCGTGAACCGCGCCACCCTTCGCGCGCTGATCCAGTCCGACGCCAGTCTGCTCGACCGCCTCAACGCCGCTGTCCACCCGCTGGTCGCGGAAGACCGCGCGCAGTTCCTCACGGCCAACGCATCCGCTGAAATCATCCTCCTCGACATCCCGCTTCTCTACGAATCCCGCATCGACACCGCCTGCGATGCCGTTGCCGTCGTCTCCGCCCCGCCTGACGTCCAGCGCGACCGTGTGCTCGCCCGTGGCGCGATGACCGAGGCTGAATTCCAGACCCTCCTCGCCCGCCAGATGCCCGATGCCGAAAAGCGGGCCCGTGCCGACTACGTCATCGCCACGACCAGCCTTGAAGCCGCCCGTCAGGCGGTGAAAGATGTACTGGCCGACATTCGCCGCCGGATTGCCGAACATGCGTGAAATCGTCCTCGACACCGAAACCACCGGCTTCGAGCCCGCCGAGGGCCATCGCATCGTCGAAATCGGCGCGGTGGAGCTTTACAACCATCTGCCCACCGGCCGGACTTACCATCAATACATCAACCCAGAACGCGGCATGCCGCGTGAGGCGTTCGAGGTTCATGGCATCGGCCACGACATTCTGGAAATCCCTGGCCAGCCCGTTCCCGGTGGTGTGACGCTCCGCGACAAGCCGGTCTTCGCCCGGATCGGCCAGGCTTTCCTCGACTTTGTCGGCGATGCGCAACTGGTGATCCACAACGCCAGCTTCGACATGAAATTCCTGAATTTCGAGCTCGACCGCTGCGGCCTGCCCGGTCTGCCGAACGCGCGCGCCACCGACACGCTGATGATGGCGCGGACGAAGTTCCCCGGCTCCCCGGCGTCGCTTGACGCGCTCTGCCGCCGCTTCGGCATCGACAACTCGATGCGCGAAAAGCACGGCGCGCTTCTCGACAGCGAAATCTTGGCCGAGGTCTATCTGGAACTGATCGGCGGCCGCCAACCCGACCTGGTTCTGGCCAGCGCGGCCCCGGCGCCCGCCCGCAGCGCATCGGGCGAAGCCATCACCTGGCGCCCCCGCCCCCGCCCGGAACCCCTGCCGCCCCGCATCACCGAGGAAGAGCTTGCCGCCCATGCCGCGATGGTGGCGAAGCTGGGCGATGCGGCGATCTGGAAAAAAGAGGCGTGACGGCACACCAAGGAAACCCCGTCCCGGGCTTAACCTGGGACCTCCATCGTCATCCTGCGCCAAGTCCGAAACAGAAGCCCCGGCTCAGGGCCGGGGCGTGAAGGCGAAGACCTGCGATCCCTCGCTTCTCTCCCCGCGGGGAGTGAGAGGATGGGGGGCTATGCGATGAGCGGAAGCATCGTCCGGATAAGATCGACCTCCGCCCCAGCGGAACACGTCCAGGAATTTTCTGGAAAACTCTTGGACTTCTGACCGCCCAGCCGCTTCTGCCGAGCGTCACCCTGCTCTGCGCCGGATCAGTTCACCTTCTCGGCCGGTGCCGCCGACGCGGCCTGCGCCTGCGCCCGCCGCGCCAGCTCCTGCCGGTACAGCCCCATGAAATCCACCGTATCCACGTTCAGCGGCGGGAAGCCCCCGTCGCGCGTCACGTCCGAGATGATCCGCCGCACGAAGGGGAACAGCAGGCGCGGGCATTCGATCAGCAGGAACGGGTGGATCTGGTCGTCCGACACGCCCTCGA
>NZ_DAIQAT010000154.1:0-8216 GCF_036781545.1 Tabrizicola sp. | reverse complement strand
AGAGGATGCCGGATTCCATCACATTGGCCTTCTCCATCGAGCAGACCTTGTTGCCCCGCTTCCGCGCCAGCTCGAAGGCCGATTTCGCCACCCGGGCGATCTCGGATTCGGTGTAGCGCTGGGTGTTGATCCCCACCCGCTCGTTGCCTTCCTTGAAGATGCCCCGCGGCTCGCCGAAATAGACGCCCGAGGTCAGCTCGCGCACGATGACGATGTCCAGGCCCGCCACCACCTCGCGCTTCAGCGACGAGAAATCGGCCAGCGCGTCGAAGCATTGCGCGGGACGCAGGTTCGAAAACAGGTCCATTTCCTTGCGCAGGCGCAAAAGGCCGCGCTCCGGTTTGACGGAAAAGTCCAGCTTGTCGTATTTCGGCCCGCCCACCGCGCCCAGCAGCACCGCGTCGACGTCCTGCGCCTTGGCCATCGTCGCATCGGTCAGCGGGGTGCCATGCGCGTCATAGGCGCAGCCGCCCACCAGATCCTCGCTGACGTCGAACTTGATGCCGCGTTTCGCGCCCATCCAGCCGATGATCTTCTTCACCTCGGCCATGACTTCCGGGCCGATGCCGTCGCCGGCGAGGATGAGGAGGGAAGGGTTTGCCACGCGCGTGCTCCTGAAAAAGCTGTCGCGATTCGCCTAGCTTTTCGCCGCGAAAACTTCAAGCGGAGAGCGGCTCAGGGCAGGGCGATGTCGACCCAGACCGGGAAGTGGTGCGAGGCGGCGGTAAGGTCGGCCAATGCCGGGTCGCCCGCTGCGGGCCACAGCACGCCCGCATCTTTCACCGTCAGCCCGGCCGAAGGCAGCACATAGTCCAGCCGCAACCCGCCGAGGTCGGGGTAGAGCACGGTATCAAGCCGTGGGTCGCCACTCTGGCCGGGGTCCTTCCGATCCGCTTGCCCCTTCGGCGCGGGGTCCTGCAGCGCCGGATGCGCCAGAAGCCCCGCGATCCCCTCGCGCAGGCCATCACCATCGGCGGGGTCGAGGTTGCCGTCGCCCAGCAGGATGAAGGGCCCCTCCGGCGGGCTCATCGGCAGGCCGCCTTCCAGGAACAGCCGCCAGAAGGCCGCCTCGTCATGGTTGCGGCGGCCATTTCTGTCCTCCGGCCCGTCGAAGACCGGTGGCGTCGCGTGCCAGGCCAGAAGGTGCAGCGGGCCGGACGCGGTCTCCACCGGCACATCCCAGAACCCGGTCGTCGCCAGCCGCTGCACGGATGCCAGCTCCGGCGGATCGTCCGAAAGCCCGCCCGGCAGGTCGCGCCAGAGGAAACCGGAGAAGTCCCGCGCGCCTGCCTGATCCACCGGAAGCCGCGACAGGATCGCCATGCCCGCATTGCCGGAAAACCACCCGAAACCCTGCGCGTCGCGCGGGTCGCCCAGCCGCCCGTTGCCGTCGACATCGAAGCCGGTCTGCATCCCGGTGTTCGGCCGGAAGGCGAAACGATAGGGATAGTCGACCCCTGCCGCGGCCAGCTTTTCCGCCAGAAGCCGCAGCGCCACGCCGCCCCGGTCATAGTCTACCGAGGTCAGCAGGATCACATCGGCGTCCAGCACCGCCAGCACCCGTACGACGGCAGCGGTCTGCGGGTCGCCCCCCCTGGCGAGGTCCTGCACCAGAAGCCCCGGCCCCTTGCGGTCCAGGCCTGCGTTCCAGGTCGCCACCCGCAGCGTCTCGGCGGTGGCCGGTGTGCAAAGCAGCGTCGCCAGCAGGAAGAAGCGTCTAAAGATCGTCGTCCTCGTCGTCGTCGTGATCCAGCTTCGATGGCTCGATCGCGCCCAGTACCGCGAGCTTTGCCGCCCGCTTGATGCGGATCATGTCGGCGATCCGCGCCATGGCGACGGCCCGCATGATCAGCGCCGCCGGCATGTAGGCCCAAAGCGCCATGGTCCAGATCAGCGTCTGCGGCGAGGTCAGCGTATCCGCCGGAATGCCGGAGGTCAGGACCGCGACCAGCGCCGGGACCACGAAGGGCAGCAGGAAGCCTACCGCGAGATTGGCATGGGAATCGCGCACCAGCCGGTCGACCACGTCGCCGCCCGCCGTCGGCTCGAAGGTGGGCAGGTTCACCCAGACGTTGAACGCGGCTTTCGTCGAGGGCCAGCCGACCAGCTTCAGCACGATGACGAAGAGCGCGAGCGAGAAGAGCGAGATCAGATAGGCTGTCGCTGCCGCCACCTTGACCTGCACAATCTGCGCGGCAGTGGCGGTGTCGTCCAGCATGTAGCTGGCCAGACGCACCGGCGAATAGGGGAAGTCGAAGGCCGCGCCGATCAAAAGGCCAAGCGCATGGAAAAGCCGCGAGACGGTTGTCGAATCCTCAAGATCCGCGACGATGGAGGACAGCACGACCACGATGGTCAGCATCATCAGATAACGGATGCGGTTGTAAGGCGCGCCGTCGCGGAACTCGATCAGGCTGGGATAGACCGCGTTGTATTCGAAGAAGACGAGCGCGCCGCCGAAGAGCGCCAGAAGCGCCACGATCTGCTTGGTATCGGTGCCGATGCCGGGCAGGATGACCGAGGGCGCCACGATCAGGATCATCACCAGGAAGGCGCGCACCGCGGCGGCCACGGCGCGCGAGGCCCAGGTCCGCGCCCAGCCATCCGTCGAAGTGACCGCCGTCAGCCGCAGCTTCGTGCGCAGCGCTTCGATCCATGCGGTCCGGTTTGCCACAATTCCGCCCAATTCCGCCTCGATTCCCGCAAACATCCGGTGGTTGTGCGTATCTAGCCCAAGCTTTGTGGCCATTTAAGGGTCAGTCTTGGCCCATTGGGCGGCGTCGTGGCGATTTTCCGCACAATCGCGCGATAGGTTTTCGACGGTTCAGCTCTCCCGGAAGGCGCGGGTGAAATAGTCGGCGAAGGGTTTGATCAGATAGGCCAGCGGGGTGCGGCGCCCGGTCTGCAGGAAAACCTCGACCGGCATTCCCGGCACCAGGCTGCGCGCGCCCAGCCGGGCGCGCTCGCCTGCGGCAAGCTGCAGCTCGGCGGCGTAATAGGTCGCCCCGGTATGTGGATCGGTCAGCGCATCGGGTGCGATCAGCGTGACCCGCCCCAGAAGATGCGGGGTGTCGCGGGCGGAAAAGGCCGGGAAGACCAGCTCCGCTTCCTGGCCAGGCGAGACCTCGTCGATGTGGATCGGCGCGATGCGGGCGGTGATCACCAGCGGGCGGTCCTGCGGGATCACATACAGCACCGGGTCCGCGGCGCGCAGCACCGATTGCGGTGTCGTGACCTGCAGCCCCAGAACGATCCCCGCGACGGGTGCGCGTATCTCCAGCCGGTCGATGCGCTCGATCAGCGCGCGGCGGCGCTCGGTAAGTTCCAGAACCAGCGGTTCGATCTGACGCAACTCGGTCGCGGCATCCTCGCGGCGGCGGGTCTCCAGGTTCGACCGTTCGATCTCGATCTCCGTCACCTGATCACGGGTGCGGGCAAGCTCGGCCTCAAGCTCGCCGATTTGGCCCTCGAGCCGGGCCTCTTCGCGTTGCAAGGCCAGCACCGCCCCGGCCTGCGTCAGCCCCTTCTCCAGCAACCTTTGCTGCGAAGCCAGTTCCTGTTCGACAAGGTCAAGCTGGCGAGCCAGGGCGGTGCTTTGCGCGGCGATCCCGTTCGATTGTGCGATGGTCTGGTCGATGCGCCGTGACAGAAGATCGCGCTCTTCGGCCAGGGTTGCGGCCCGGGCCTGGAACAGGCGGCGCTGGCCGTCCAGTTGGGCGGTCACCTTGGGCGAGGTCTTGGCCAGGGTCAGGATGTCGGCCGGAAACTCCAGCGTGGTCCGCCCGTCGCGTTCGGCGGCCAACCGTGCGCCCCGGCTGGTCAGCTCCGAAAGCTGTCCCTCGACGATGGTCAGCTCCGAGCGCAATGCTGCCCCGTCCAGCCGCAGGAGGGTCTGCCCCGCCTCGACCCTTGCCCCCTCGCGGACCAGGATTTCTGCGACCACACCGCCATCGGGGTGCTGGACGACCTGACGGTCGCGCTCCACCTCGATCCGGCCCTGGGCGACGATGGCGCCGGAGATATGGGTCAGCGTGGCCCAGAGACCGAAGCCCGCGACCAGCGTCAGCATGGCGGCCAGGCCCAGGATCACCGGGCGGCGGATCGACAGCACAGGACTCATGCGGCACCCGCGGGCGCGGCCGAGCGGACGAGTTCGGTCGCGTTGCGGACGGTCTGGCGCAGGACGGTATCGCGCGGGCCGAAGGCGGTGGCGGCGCCTTCGGTCATCACCAGCAGCATGTCGCATTCCTGGATCGCCGCCGGGCGGTGCGCCATGATCAGGATCGACGCCCCCCGCGCCTTGGCCGCGCGGATCGCCTGGTTCAGCGCCTTCGAGCCGTCATTGTCGAGGTTCGAGTTCGGTTCATCCAGGATCAGGAACACCGGGTCGCCGAACAATGCGCGGGCCAGGCCGATGCGCTGGATCTGCCCGCCGGAAAGGCGGCTGCCCATGGTTGCGACCTGGGTGTCATAGCCCTCGGGCAGGTTCAGGATCATCTCATGCGCTGCCGCCGCCCTCGCCGCCGCGATGATCGCGCCGGGGTCGGCGTCCGGTTGCAGCCGGGCGATGTTGTCGGCAATCGTGCCGTCGAACAGCGTCACCCGCTGCGGCAGATAGCCGAGATGGCGACCCAGCGCGTCGGGGTCGTACTGATCCAGCGTCGCTCCATCCAGCCGGATCCGCCCCGCGACGGGCCGCCAGACGCCAGTCAGCGCGCGGGCGAGCGAGGACTTGCCCGACCCCGACGGCCCGATTACCCCCAGCGCCTGCCCCGGCGCCAGCTGGAAGGTCAGCCCGCGCAGCACCGGCGTCGAAGCGTCAGGTGGCACCACGGTCAGGCCCTTCACCGCCAGCACCCCGCGGGGTCGGGGCAGCTCGGTTCGCGGCGGTGATGGCGGCGTCTCGGCCAGCAATCCGGCAAGCCGGTCCTGGGCCTGCCGCGCGCGGGTGACGGTCGGCCACTGGCCCACTGCCTGTTCCACCGGCAGCAGCGCCCGGCCCATCAGGATCGACGCGGCGATCATCGCCCCGGCCGACAGCTCCTGCCGCAGCACCAGCCAGGCGGCCATCCCCAGCATCGCCGATTGCAGGAACAGCCGGAAAGTCCTGATCAGCACCGAGTAGCGCCCCGAGATGTCCGAAGCCATCAGCCCCGCCTCAAGCGACCGGTCGCGGCGCAGCTTCAGCCGGGCGAAGGCCGCGCCGGCCATCCCCAGGGCCTGGATCAGCTCCGATTCCGACTTCAGGTTCTCGGCCTGGCGTTCCGCCGCCAGCGTGGCAAGATTCGCCACCTGCAAGGGCGCGTCGGTCCCCTGCTGGTTCAGCCAGCTCAACGCGACGATCACCAGCCCCCCGCCGAGGGCGAGATAGCCAAGCCAGGGGTGGAAAACGAAGATCGCGCCCGCGAAGACCAGGGCCCAAGGCGCATCGAACAGCGCCAGCAGAACGGGCGAGGCCCAGAACCGGGCGATGGCGTCGAGATCCTTCTGCGCGGCAAGGGCGGCGGTATCCTGCGGGGCGACCGTCAGGCGGCGGAAGGCGGCGGTCAGCACGCGCGCGTCCAGCCGCTGCTGCAGCCGCGCGCCGACCCGGGCCATGATCCGGCCCCGCGCATAGTCCAGCACCCCCATCGTCAGGAACAGGAACGCCACCAGCAGCGTCAGCGCTAGAAGCGTCTCTTCCGACCGCGAGACGAGCACCCGGTCATAGACCTGCAGCATGTAGAGTGGCGCCGTCAGCATCAAGAGGTTGACCAGCGCAGAGAAGACGAAGGCCACCGCCACCGCCTGGCGCGAACCTGCTCTGGCGGCGGCCAGTTCGGCGATACCTTCCCGTGGATCGGTCCTGTATTTCGCGGTCGGGTCCATCATCCGTTCCTTGGCACCTTCCTGCCATGCGTGGTGCATCTGCCGCGCTTGCCGGTTGTCTTGGGCAAGTCGGGGTTCTATGCCTTGCCAACGCCCGCGCGAGACCAATGTTAGGGGCGTGCTGGCCGAACAATAGGAACATGGGTCTGAACATTTCATTTACTTCAGGGCGTATCAGACGCATTTCGGCGGTGGCTATCACAGCGGCGCTTTTGTCCGCCTGCGGCGGTGCCCGTGACTCGAACGGCATCAACGACCCGTTCGAGCCGGCGAATCGCAAGGTCCATGCCTTCAACAAGGGCGTTGACCGGGCGCTGGTCGGCCCGGCCTCGAAAGGCTATGGCGTGGTGCCCGACCCGCTGAAGCGCGCCGTGGGCAATGTGGCCGACACGCTGGATTTGCCCGGCGACATCGCCAACAACCTTCTCCAGTTCCGCTTGGCTGATGCCGGCGAAAACTCCGTCCGCCTGTTGGCGAACCTGACGTTCGGGGTCTTCGGCCTGGTCGACTTCGCCTCCTTCGCCGGGGTCGAGGGCAAGCCCACGGATTTCGGCGAGACGCTGCATGTCTGGGGTGTGGGCGAAGGACCCTATATGGAGCTGCCGTTCGCCGGCCCCTCCACGGCCCGCGATACCGTCGGGATGGTCACGGACCTTGCGCTGAACCCGGTTCGGCTGGCGCTGCCGAAGCGCGAGGCGAATGCGGCGACGATCCTCAAGATCCTCTCACGGCTTGGTGATCGGGATCGGTTCTCGGCGACGGTGGATTCGCTCCTATATGAAAGCGCGGACAGCTATGCTCAGGCGCGGCTCCTCTACCTGCAGAACCGGCGCTTCCAGCTGGGCAAGGGCGATGGAGCGGCGGGTGACACCGGCGAAGACGGTTTCATCGACCCCTATGCAGATGCCCCGAGCAATGCGGCTGCTCCGATCGACGACGGATTCATCGACCCCTACGAGGACCCCTATGCCCAATGACCTGATCCTCTCGCGCCGCGGTTTCGTGGCCGGACTGGCCACCGTCGGCGCGCTGACCGCGCTGCCGCTGCCCGCCCTTGCCCTGACTGCGGATGCCGCGAAGACGCTGGTCGACAAGACCGTGGGCGACATCAATTCCATCATCAACTCGGGCAAGTCCGAAGCCGCGATGCTGAAGGATTTCGAAAAGCTCTTCGCCCGCTACGCCGATGTTCCCGCCATCGCGCGGTCGGTCCTCGGCACGGCGGCGCGCTCGGCCTCCAAGAGCCAGCTTTCCGCCTATACCGCGGCCTTCCAGGGCTACATCAGCCGCAAATACGGCCGCCGCTTCCGCGAATTCATCGGCGGGCGGATCGAGGTGTCGGATGCCCGCGCGGTGAAGAGCTTCTTCGAGGTGATCTCGACGGCCTACATGAAGGGCGAATCCCCGTTCGAGGTGCGCTGGCATGTGTCGGACAAATCCGGCAAGAGCCTGTTCTTCAACATCATCATCGAGGGGGTGAACATGCTGGCCTCGGAACGCACCGAGATGGGCGCGCTTCTCGACCAGCGCGGCGGCGACCTCGACCGCCTGATCGCCGATCTCGCGAAACTCTGACCGGCGGCTTCGTCTTCTCTCGCGGTTGGCGAGGGGTGACGAAGCCACCGCCGCGCACCGCCAGCGCGGCTGCGTGATCCCGACTTCTCCGGCGCGGTGGCGACCGCTGCCGCCTGGTCGCCGGTCAGGCCGGAAAGTCGCGTCATTTGCGGCCCCAGCCAGCCGTTGATCGCCCCGACCGTCCGCGACGGCCCGGGTTCGCTGGTCGAATAGGGCGCGACCGTCACCTGCCCCGCCGGGCCTGAGAAAAGCAGGACCGCTCCAGGTGATGCCGGAAGTCTCGAACCCGCTCGCGACCCCTTGCCGGAGGATAGCGCATGGCGCTCTCCGGTCAGCCGGACCTTTCTGCAAGGCCATGTCCGGCAGGCCCACCCGTCAAGCGCGTCAGTTGTTCCCGCCCAGGATGCCATCCAGCAGCTGTTCGACAACGTCGCCTCTGGGCGCTTCCCTCACCGGCCCTTCCAGCACCGCGCCAGCCGGGGGCGGGCCGTCATAGACCGGGATCGCCTCGCCGGTCGCCGGGTCGATATAAACCTCGTCGTAGGTGGGCGCGTTCGGGTCATCGAAATAGGGCACGTCCTCGGCCGCGACTGCGCCTTCGCCGGTTCCGGTCCCGATCGGGGCATAGGTGGAATCCGGGATTTCCTTGATCAGCGGCTTGGCGGGCAGGCCCTCGTTGATCCGCACCATGACCTCGTGCCAGATTTCCGCCGGCAACCCCCCGCCGGTGACGCCGGTCAGCGGCTTGTTGTCGTCATAGCCCATCCAGACGC